>NZ_JARXAB010000169.1 GCF_029866045.1 Ramlibacter sp.
TGCCCCCGCACCGGCTCCTGCCCCGGCCGCCGCCCCCGCACCGGCCCCTGCTCCTCGTGCCTCTGCCCCGGCGGCCCCGGCTCCGGCGCCCGCGGCTGCGACCAAGGTCACCTACTCTGCTGACACCTTCTTCGACTTTGACAAGTCTGTCCTGAAGGCTGAAGGCAAAGCCAAGCTGGAAGATCTGGTCGGTAAGGTCAAGGCCATCAGCCTGGAAGTGATCATCGGCGTCGGTCACACCGATTCCGTGGGTAACGACGCCTACAACCAGAAGCTGTCTGTGCGTCGCGCCGAAGCTGTGAAGGCCTTCCTGGTGTCCAAGGGCATCGAGAAGAACCGCGTTTACACCGAAGGCAAGGGCGAAAAGCAGCCCGTCGCCGACAACAAGACCGCTGAAGGCCGCGCTAAGAACCGTCGCGTGGAAATCGAAGTGGTCGGTACCCGCGCCAACTGATCTCGCTAACTGATCGTCGTTAGCGCCTCTGAGAAAGCCCCGCCCTGCGGGGCTTTTTCTTTGGCCGAGACCCTCCCACCAAAGTACCTTATTGAGCAGACGCACAATAGCTGGCAATGACCGTCTCTAATCCCCTCTCTGTTTCCGCCACCCGCAGCGACGCAAACGTCGACCCACTGGAGCTCGCGAAGTTCTCCGAACTGGCCCACCGCTGGTGGGACCCGGAAAGTGAATTTGCCCCCTTGCACCATATCAATCCACTTCGTCTGGAATGGATTCACCAGCTGGCTCCCCTGACAGGCAAGCAAGTGCTGGATGTGGGTTGTGGCGGTGGCATCCTGGCCGATGCCATGGCCCGCAAGGGCGCGCAGGTCCTCGGGATTGACTTGGCCACCAAGTCCCTGAAGGTGGCGCAGCTGCACGCCCTGGAGGCGCAGACCGAGGGAGTGCGCTACCGGGGGGTGAGCGCCGAGTCGCTAGCCGCTGAGGCTCCCGGTAGTTTTGACGTCATCACCTGCATGGAGATGCTCGAGCATGTGCCAGACCCTTCCTCTGTCGTTCGCGCCTGCTCCGAATTGGTCAAGCCTGGCGGCTGGGTCTTTTTCTCGACGATCAACCGGACTCCGAAGTCCTTTCTTTTCGCCATCGTCGGCGCCGAGTACGTTCTGAACATGTTGCCCAAGGGGACCCATGAGTGGCGCAGGTTCATTCGGCCCAGCGAGCTCTCACGTTTTTGCAGGGATTCAGGGCTGGACTTGGTAGAGCCCAAGGGCATGGAGTACAACCCGCTCACTCGCCGCTACTGGCTCTCAGGCAACACCGGCGTGAACTACATGCTGGCGACCCGCAAGCCTGCCTGAGCGCGGGGCTTTTCGTGAGCAGGTGATCGCCTAATCGGAAAACGACGATGAAGTTCACTGTTAAAGCCGTGCTGTTCGATCTGGACGGCACGCTCATCGACAGTGCCCCTGACTTGGGTGCTGCTGCCGACAAGATGCGAACCGACCGGGGGCTGCACTCCCTGCCGCTGTCTGATTACCGTCCGTATGCGGGCGCAGGTGCGCGGGGCATGTTGGGTGTGGCGTTCGGCATGACGCCGGACCACCCAGAGTTTGCTGCGCGGCGTGAAGAGTTCTTTCAGAACTATGAGCAGCGCATGCTGGTGTCTACGCATGCCTTCCCGGGTGTGCCCCAACTTATTGGCGACTTGGTCGACTTGGGGCTGGCCTGGGGTGTTGTCACCAACAAGAGCATGCGCTTTGCAGGGCCCCTGACCCGCGAGATGCCCTTGTTCTCTACCTCGGCAACGGTTGTGGGCGGTGACTCCACGCCGCACGCCAAGCCCCATCCCGCGCCTCTGTTGGAGGCGGCGCGCCAGCTCGGCATGGCGCCGGCCGATTGCCTCTATGTCGGGGATGATGAGCGCGATATCGTGGCCGGACGCGCGGCGGGCATGGCCACTGTGGCTGCCACCTATGGCTACCTCGGGCAGCGCAGCGATTGGCTGGCCTGGGGAGCAGACGCGCAGATCGACGCCCCGCTGGGCCTGCTTGCGCTGATCCGGCTGGCGACTTCGCCAAAAAATTGACGCGCATAGCCCTGAAACACCTTCTGGGCAGGAAAGGCGATTCATTTCGATCGACTGGCCCTAGAATGGGCCGCTTGGGGCTGCACCGGTTTCGACGTGGGTTCGGACGCGCAGCAGGGCATGCCGAGGCTCAGTTACCTCGTAAATCCAGCTGAAATCAAGTAACTGCCAACGACAGTCACTACCTGCAAGCGGCTAACGCCTAATGCACCTCGAACCAGTTCGCTGATGGGCTGGGCAAAGCGCGCAAGCGCCTAGCATCGAGGTTATTTACATCGGCTGGTCGCCACCCGGGTACCTTGGGTGGGGACGAGAAAGTAGGGTACTGGCGGCCGGTGTAGCGTGCGTCTGCGCGATACCGGTGGCGAGAAACCAAACCAGAACGCTACGCATGTAGAACTGTTCGAAGAAGGCTTGCGGACGCGGGTTCAATTCCCGCCAGCTCCACCAATCCACCCAGCGGGGCCCAGCGAGGCCCCGCTTTTTTTATTCCCTCTCCAATGAAACCGCGCCTTTCGCCTGCATGAGCATGCGAGGGGTTGCGGCTGAAACACCGAAACACTGAGGTAACAGGTACAGCCTCGGGCGCGGGGCAGGTCGGGCCCTGTGGCCACCTTGCTGTCCGACGACGGATGGCATCAGACTCGGCGGCACTTCACCCTGAGACACCCTCGATGGGTCGATTGGATTGGCCCACGATCTCTGGCGCCAATTCCTTAACAGCTTGAAATTGACTGAGATAAACCTTCCCGCTGAGGTGCTGCAGGAAACCGGTCCGTTGCAACCGGTCCATTACCGGCCCTTTGACTTCGCTCAGGTGCAGGCGTAAGCCGGCATCACGCAACCGATGGTCGATGGCTTCTAGGCTTTCCAGTGCACTGGCGTCAATGTCATTGATGGCGGAGCACTGCAAGACCAGATGCTTTAACTCGGGTCGGCTGGCGACGAGGGCGTTGATCCGGTCCTCCAGTGCGCGGGCGTTGGCAAAGTACAGGCTCTCGTCGACCCGTAGGCTGGCCAACTGCGGGCTAGTGCTCACCTGATGCCGAAGGACGTTGCGGAAATGC
This sequence comes from Ramlibacter sp., assembly GCF_029866045.1. Taxonomy (GTDB): domain Bacteria; phylum Pseudomonadota; class Gammaproteobacteria; order Burkholderiales; family Burkholderiaceae_C; genus Ramlibacter. Next base: position 3,110 of record NZ_JARXAB010000169.1, read on the forward strand.
TCGGAGCCTGCCACCAGGCCAACTTCGGCGATATGCGGCCGGCTGGTCTTGAACAGGTAGAGCGCCAGGGACAGGGACACGCCGGCCACCAGGCCGGCCTCGACACCGCTGGCCAGTGTGACCAGCAAGGTCACGATGACTGCCGAAAAATCAGCGCGTGAGTAGGCCCAAGTGCTTCGCAGGATGCGCAGGTCTACAAGGGACATCACCGCCACCACGATCGTGGCCGCCAGTGCGGCCTGAGGCACGTAGTAAAGCGCTGGTGTCAGCAGCAGGGCGGCCAGCAAAATGCCCACTGCCGTGAGGACGCCGGCCGCGGGTGTCTGTGCCCCGGCGTCAAAGTTCACCACCGAGCGCGCAAAGCCGCCCGTTACCGGAAAACCCCCTGTCATGGCTGCGCCCAGGTTGCTGGCGCCCAGGGCCAGCAACTCGCGGTTGGGCTCGATCCGCTGGCGGCGCTTGGCCGCCAGTGTCTGGCCGACGGAGACGGATTCGACGAAACCAACCACGCTGATCAGCAAGGCCGGAACGGCCAGTTGCTGCCAGATGGAACTGTCCCAAGACGGTAGCGTGAGCGGTGGCAGGCCCTGCGGGACAGCTCCGACGATGCGCACGCCCCCCAGGCTATGCCACTGGCCGGCCCAGGTGAGGAGGGCGGTGACCGCGATGCCCCCAATAGGAGCTGCCTTGGCCAATCCGTCCGACAGGCGGGGCCCCAAACCCAGCCGAATCAGCAGGGGCTTGATACTGCGCCGGGCCCAAAACAGGAAGGCGACCATGCCCAGCCCGATGCTGGCAGTCAGCAGATGGGTATGGGGTGCCTGCCGCACCAGCCCCATCACCAACTCAACGAAGTTGTGTCCCTCGACCTGTATGCCCAAAATCACTTTGAGCTGGCCGGCAGCGATGAGTAGCGCCGAGGCGGTGATGAAGCCCGAGATCACCGGGTGGCTGAGAAAGTTGGCCAGGAACCCCAGGCGCAGAACAGACATCAGCACCAGCATGGCGCCAGAGATGAAGGCGAGCGTGATCGCCAACGTCCAGTAGGCCGGTGAGCCCGCCTGGGCGAACTCGCCGATGGCGGTGGCCGTCATCAGGGAAACCACGGCCACGGGCCCCACGGCCAGCACGCGGCTGCTGCCGAAGGCGGCGTACAGCAACAAGGGGGCGATGCTGGCGTAAAGGCCAACTTCCGGTGGCAGTCCTGCCAGCGCGGCATAGGCCAAGCTCTGCGGAATGAGCATGAGGGTGACGATGAGTGCCGCCACCCAGTCACTGGAAAAAGTGGCGCGGTCATAGCCGCGCGTCCACTCTGGTGTGGGGAGTCCGCCCGGACCCGAGCCCACCTCAGGCTCCAGCGCCGCGCGCAGCCGACGCCTTGGCCCAGCGATCGAGCACTTCGAACACCAGCATACCGCCCACCATGGCTGCGACGAACAGTGCCGCCTTCGACTCGCCAGCCCCCATGGCCACGATGCCTGGGCCGGGGCAGAAGCCCGCCAAGCCCCAGCCGGCGCCAAAGGTCAACGAACCCAGCACCAAGCGACGGTCGATGTCGCGAGAGGTGGGCAGATGCATGGCCGCACCCAGGAAGCTGCTGGTGCGTTTTTTCGCCAAGGTAAAGCCGACCAGGCCGACCAGAATGCCGCCGCCCATGACGAAGGCCAGGGAGGGGTCCCAGGTGCCTGCCAGATCGAGAAAGCCGATGACTTTGCCCGGGTCGGTCATGCCGGAAATGAGGAGCCCCCAGCCAAAGAGCAGGCCCACCAGAAATTCAGAGAGACGGTTCATGAAATTCTCCTAGGTGTCACATCAGGTGACGAATGACGTAGACCATGGCAAAGCCCGAGGCCATGAAGGCCAGCGTGGCAACCAGCGAGCGCGGCGACAGCCGAGACAGACCGCACACGCCGTGGCCACTGGTACAGCCCGAGCCATAGCGGGTGCCCAGGCCGACCAGCAGGCCCGCTGCGACGATGGCGACGGTGCCCGCCTCAATGCGTGGTGCGCTGACCAGGCCTGGCGCCAGCAGCGAGAGCGTCGCCGGCGCCAGCACCAGGCCCAGCAGAAAGAACACGCGCCAGCTCGCATCGCTGCGCTTGGGCAATAGGAGACCACCCAGAATGCCGCTGATGCCCAGCACGCGGCCGTTGACCAGGATGAATGCCGCGGAGGCAATGCCCAGCAAGATCCCGCCGGCCAGTGCCGTCCAGGGGGTGAAATGGGTCCAGTCGATGGTCATCGTTTGCTCCTTGCTACTGGGGGTTTGCAGAACTGTTGGAAGAGGGTGTTCATGACTGCCAGTGCCGGGGCACTGGTGAGTTGATAAAAGATGTTCTTGCCTTCGCGCCGTGTGGTCACGAGCTCTGCATTGCGCAGCACGGTGAGCTGTTGTGACAACGTGGGCTGGACGATGCCCAGACTGGCCTCCAATTCGCCCACACACATCTCCTGCTGGGACAACTGGCAGAGGATGAGAAGGCGGTCGGGATTGGCAAGCGCCTTCATCAATTCGCAGGCGTGTCCGGCAGCAGACTGCATTTCAGCGAGATCCAGTGTTTCTTTGGCCATGGTGGATGAGGCTAGGCGAGGTGTTGAAGTTCTCTACTTGGCATCACTATATTGACAAACAATATATCTGTCAATAAAATATTGAAAAATCAACTGAAAGGAGCGCCACGTGACCACAGACTCGTTGAACCCCCAGGTACATGGCATCTTCGACCCCGCCACCTGGACGGTGAGTTACATCGTTCATCACGGCCCCGGTACCGCCTGCGCCATCATTGATTCGGTGCTCGACTACGACCCCAAGTCGGGCCGTACCCGCACCACCTCGGCAGACAAGGTGGTGGCCTATGTTCAAGAGAACCAGTTGCGTGTGGAGTGGATTCTTGAAACCCACGCCCATGCCGACCACATTACGGCTGCGCCCTATCTCAAGCAAAAGCTGGGGGGCAAGGTTGCCATCGGTCACCAGATCACCGCCGTTCAGAAGGTATTCAAGGGCGTCTTCAACCTCGAGCCCGAGTTCAAGCAAGACGGCTCTCAGTTCGACGCCCTGCTCAAGGACGACGAAGAATTCACCATTGGCGATCTGCGCGCCAAGGTGCTCGCCGTGCCGGGCCACACCCCCGCCTGCGTGGCTTATCAGGTGGGTGACGCCGTCTTTGTAGGCGACACGCTCTTCATGCCCGATGTGGGCAGCGCGCGCTGCGACTTTCCCGGTGGTGACGCCAAGACGCTCTACGCCTCAACCCGCAAGCTTTTGAGCCTGCCAGCGCAGACACGCTTGTTCATGTGCCATGACTACCCGCCCAACAGTCGCCCAGTGGCCTACGAAACCACGGTCGCCGAGCAGCGTGCAAAAAACATCCACGTTCATGACGGCATCAGCGAGGCGCAGTTCGTCCAGATGCGAACTCAGCGCGACGCCACCTTGGACATGCCTGTGCTGATCTTGCCCGCGGTGCAGATCAACATCCGCGCGGGTGCGATGCCGCCCAAAGACGACAACGGAATTGCTTATCTGAAGATTCCGATCAACGGGGTGTGATCGTTGGTGTAGGCGATCCCGTTGCCAGCGCTCCCCTGGAGATCTTGACCGGAACTCAGAGGCTGCGGTCGATTGTTTGACAATCCTACGGTCGGCTTGCAGAATGCTGCGCCATGGCATTGATCAACACCTCATCAGGCGCCGGCGCGCAAGCGACGGAGCCCGATGCGCGCAATGTGGATGCGCGGGTTTACGTCAACGGCAAGTTTGTTCCACGCGCCGAGGCGACGGTTTCGGTCTTCGACGCGGGCTACGTCTGTGGCGACGGGGTGTGGGAGGGCGTACGCATCGTGCGCGGACGCGTGATTGCGCTGGATGCGCACCTAGACCGCTTGTTCGAGGGGGCTCGGTCCATTGCGATGGACATCGGAATGTCCAGAGATCAAGTGCGCGAGATCATCCGCGCCACCTTCGAGGCCAATGCCATTGACGATGGTGGGCACGCGCGCTTGATGGTGACCCGGGGCGTGAAGACCACCCCCAATCAAGATCCGCGCACGGTGTTGGGCGCTCCCACGGTGGTCTGCGTGGCGGAGCGCAAGGTCGTGTCGGTCCAGGCCAAGCAGCGGGGCCTGAAGCTGTTTACCTCCACCTTCCGATGCAGCACCCCGGATGTGTTTGATTTACGGCTCAATTCACACAGTCGGCTCAATCTGATTCAGGCCCTGATCCAGGCCCTTCAGGCGGGCGCCGACGAGGCGCTGATGCTCGACACCCAGGGCTTCGTCTCCAGTTGCAACTCGACCAATTTTTTCGTGGTGCGCGGCGACCAACTGTGGACCTCCAGCGGCCGCGCCTGCTTCAACGGCATCACCCGCGCGACCGTGATCCGGCTGGCGCGTGAGGCAGGCATTGAGGTGGTCGAGGGTGATTTCACGCTGGCCCAGGCCTATGGCGGTGATGAAGCCTTTGTGACGGGCACGCTGGCGGGCATCACGCCCGTTTCGCATCTCGATGGCCGGCCGTACACACGCCGCACCCTGACCGAGCGTTTGGACGCTCTGTACAACCGCTACCTGCAGCAGCCCGACGCATGACGGCCGATACCCACCTCATTCTCGAGAATTTCGACCTGCTGGATGTCGACAAGGGAGAGCTTCTCAGTGGGCACTCAGTAGAGATTCGGGGTGATCGCATCCACTCGGTGGTGCGCGGCGCCATCTCGGACCCGTCGGCCCGTCGCATGGACCTGGGTGGCCGGGTGCTGATGCCGGGCCTCATCGACTGCCATGTTCATGTCTGCGCCGACGCGATGACCAGCCGGGCGCCGCTGTTTCCTGCCTTGGCGGTCGCCAAGTCCAGCCACTTGCTGCACGATACGCTGATGCGTGGTTTCACCACCATACGTGACACGGGCGGAGCCGACGCAGGCTACCGGGACGCGGTGGATCAAGGGCTCTTCCTGGGGCCACGCATGAAGGTCAGCGGCCGACCGATCAGTCAGACCGGAGGGCACGGCGACTCCCGCGCGACCTCGGATTTTTGTGCGCCGTGTCGCGACCATGCTGCGTACTTCGCGCTCGCCGATGGCGTCGCCGAGGTGCGCAAGGCCATCCGCGAAGAGATTCGCCGAGGCGCCGACCAGATCAAGATCATGGCCTCCGGCGGCATTTCTTCACCTGCCGACCCGATCGATTACCTGCAGTACTCCACGGAAGAACTGGTCGCTGCGGTGGATGAGGCGCACCGTGCTCACAAGTACGTGATGGCCCATGCCTACACGGCCGAAGCGATCGAGCGGGCCGTGGAAGTGGGTGTCCGCAGTGTGGAGCACGGCAACTTTCTGGATGAAAAGTGTGCCGCCATGATGGCCGCGCGAGGCACATTTCTTGTGCCGACTTTGATTGTCTACCGCCGTATCGTGAGCCACGGACATCTGGTGGATGCCTCCCCCGGACATATGGAGAAGGCGCGCCAGGTGTTGGACAGCGGAACCCGGTCGCTGGAGATCGCCCATCGCGCCGGCGTGAAGATGGCTTTCGGGACCGACCTGTTCAAGGCACCCAAAGAATTTCAGACCGAGGAATTTTTGGTGCGGGCCGAGGTCCTCTCTCATGCGCAGATCCTGCGCAGCGCGACCACGGTCGCAGCCGAGTTGATGCGCATGGACGACCGCATCGGACGAATTCAGTCGGGCTACCTGGCAGACCTGCTCGTGGTCGAGGGCAATCCGCTGCTGGACTTCGCCTGCCTACAGAACCAGGGCGCGCAGATGCCGGTGATTTTCAAAGGAGGTCAGCGCGTGAAAGACCTTCTCTCGTCCGATGCCCTTCCAACCCTGGTTCCTTCCAAGTCGCTGGGCAACCAGTACCGTGCCCTGCGCCCTGTGCCGCGTTGACCCGACAACCCCTGTTTATTAAGGAGACAACAGCTATGCAAGACCTCATCATCCAACGCCGTCAGTTGCTGCGAATGGGCTCCGCTGCCGCAATTTGCGGTGCCCCGCTTTCAGCGCTTGCCTCTGAGTTTCCCTCCAAGCGGATTCGGTTCGTCGTTCCGTTTCCGGCGGCAGGCATTGTCGACATCGTGGCGCGTGCGCTGAGCGACGACCTGGCCGCCGACCTGGGGCAGCCGGTGGTGGTGGAGGCCTTGCCAGGCGCTGCCGCAGCCATCGGCACGCAGGTTGTTGCCAAGGCCGACCCGGACGGCCACACGTGGCTGCTGGCCACCATCAGTCACGTGGCTACCCCCTACCTGCAGACCACGCCGTATCACCCCGTCAACGACTTCTCGGCAGTGGCATCCATTGGCAGTGGTGTGGTGGTGGCCGTGGTGCCCGCTAGCCTTCGTGTCGCCAATATGTTGGAGTTCGTGAACCTCGCCAAGGCCCGGCCTGGCGCGCTCAACTACATGCACGCCGGCAACGGCAGTGCCACGCACCTTGGCTCAGAGGTATTCAAGACGACGGCCGGCATTTCCATGCAAGGTGTTCCCTACAAAGGCCTGCCGCCCGGCGTGCAGGATCTGGCGGCAGGGCGGGTTGAATTTGGCCTGGTCAGCCTGCAACTGGCGCAGCCGCTGATGAAGTCTGGCCTGCTTCGTGCCATCGCCATCTCGACCCCGACTCGCCAGCCCGACCTGCCCGATGTCCCAACGTTCGACGAGCAGGGCTTCGGGTCCGCCGTGATTCAAAGCTGGTTCCTGTTGTGCGTGCCCTCCGCCACGCCGCGGGCGGCCGTCCTGCGGATCAACACCGCTGTGAACAAGGCCTTGCTCAAGCCGGATGTCCGCCAACGCCTGGCGTCGGCCTTCGTGGTGCCCGAGAAGCCGCAGACGCCTGAACAATGTCAGGCCACCCTGGTGGCCGATCATCAGCGCATTGGCAAGGTGATCCGTGATGCCAAAATCACGCCCACATGATCGAGTCCCACGCCATGGAGATCTGCAAAGTCCAGGTGGGGAACGGCCTGGACGTCAATAAAAAAGGCTTTACCCAGTGGCCTGCCGTCGCAGCGAATGGTTTCGTGTACACCTTCGGGATCACCCCGATAGATACCGAAACCCTTGAGATCATGCCGGGGGATATCGAGTTTCAGACAAGGCGCGTGCTTGATGTTTTGTCAGAGGTGCTCGAGGCGGCAGGCTCCAGCCTCTCGCGGACATTGCACGCCACGGTCTATTTGCGCGATATTCAGGATGACTACGCCGGCTTCAACAAGGCCTTCGATCACTATTTTGCGCACAGCCCGGTGCCGCGGACGGTGGTGCAGGCGGTGATTCGCTCCCCGGTGGCGCGCGTTCAGATCCAGATCGTGGCCTTGCAAGAGCCCGGCCGGGTGGCCCGAACGCAATGACAGCTTGTTCACCTGTATGAGTGGCCTGCCCAATTTCCAGCCTGTTTCCTCGCGCACCCGCCGCGACCAGGTCGCCCATACCTTGCGTCAGGCCATTTTGGCCGGGCAAATGCCGGGGGGCACACAGCTGGTCGAGGGGCCACTGGCTACGCAACTGGGTGTGAGTCGAGGGCTGCTGCGCGAGGCCCTGCGCGAGCTGATCGAGTCTGGCCTGGTGATCAACCGACCGTACGCAGGCACCTTCGTGACCGAGTTGAGCGTGGAGGACCTGCGCGACGTCTACGAAATCCGCCATGTTCTGGAGGCGCAGGCCTACACCCGCTTGTGGCCACGCCGCGATGCCGCCTTTCGGCAAGAGCTCAAAGAGCGTTTTGATGCCATGATGACCTCGGTTGACAGTGGCGATCTCCCTCAGGAAATCCATGCCGAGTTTCGCTTCCATGGCTTGGTTTATGAGCGCTGCGGCAACCATGTGATGCTCTCGCTGTGGGAGCAACTTTCACAAAAGCTGCAACTGGGTTTTGCAATTTGCCAGGTCGCTCGCGTCCCCAAACTCGACTTCAAGGAAAACCATCAGCGGTTTCTTGACCTTGCGCTGGGCGATGACCTGCCAGCCATGCTGGCCGAGTTAGACCAGCACCTTCTTCGTGGCATGGCGACGTTGGATTCGTTAACGGGTCCGCAGCGGTCCTAGCCGTATCGGCCCGATACGGGTCCTGAGGGTGGGGCAGAGACCCCCACCCTGCCCGTTCTCGGGGAAGCACTCCCTACAGCGCCATGCCCACCGCATAGCCCTCCGCAGTCGCCGACATCGGCTCCCGTGCCCACTTGGCGTCGCCGACGCGGTGCACCGGGATGTTCAAGCCCTCCAGCTCGGGCAAGAGCGCAAGGTTTGGCTGGCGCGGGGTGGCATAGGTCAGGAGCGCGACCTCCTCGAGATGGCGAAGCCGCCCGCCGAACACGCTGCGATAGGCCAGGCGGCCTTCTTCTTCCATCGTCTCGTTCCATACCGGCTCGACCTGCGCGATCACCTCGATGTCGCGCTCCACCATGCGCCTTTGAATCCGCTGGCGCACCACCAGGGCGGTGTCCTGCGCAATCGCCTCACGGGCGCACAGGATGACGACGCGGGCGAACTTATCGCGGAGCAATTCGGCGGCAGCGTAAGTGCCTTCCGTCTGGTCCATGTCAAAGAGGACAGCAGTTCCCGCTTGCGGGGACTGGATGGCCAGCACCTCGGGGACGAGTTCACGCAGGTCTTTCACCCAGCCCTCGTCACGCAGGCGCGTTGGCAGGCAGGGGGGCCACACCATGGTGGCACCGGTGGCCAGCACGACGGCGTCGGGCTGCAGGGCCTGGATGTCTTCGATGCGCGCCGGCGCCCCCAGGTGCATCGGCACACCCAGAGCCTGCAGGCGCATCACCTGGTAGTCGGCAATGCTCGAGAGCGATTCGCTGACGCGCAGTCGTGATTGCAACTGGGCTTTACCACCGGCCTCTTGCCCGAATACGGTGACCGAGTGCCCGCGTTCAGCGGCGGTCATCGCCGCTTCGAGGCCGGCGATGCCCGCGCCTACCACCACGATGCGTCGGGGTGATGGCGCCGCAGGCCAGCGCTCTTCGAGTTCATCGGCCAGGGCGACGCGCGGGTTGTTGTCGCAGGACAGCGGCTTGTCCTGGATGATGGTGCGCCAGCAGGAGTTGCAGGAGACGCAGTAGCGGATGTCGCGCGCCCGTCCCTGGGCCGCCTTGCGGGGCCAGGCTGGGTCGGTAACCAGGGCGCGAGCCAGCCCGACCAGCGAGGCATCCCCTCGGGTCAAAATGCCCTCGGCCTCGGCGGGGTCGGTGATGCGTCCCAAGGCCATGACTGGCACGCCCGGGGTGGCTGCCTGCAACTGGCTGATCATGGGCATAAAGGGCAGGCGCGGGTAGCTGTCGTCCGGCAGGTGCATCTCCAGCGTGTGGTGATGGGTGCCTTGCGCATAAGACAGCAGGTCTACTGCCACCTGGCGTACCAGGTGCCCGGCCACTTCGGCGGCAAGGGCGGGACCCACACCATCGGGTAGACCGTCATCCCCCGGGAGCTTGACCGCCAACAGGAAGCCCGAGCCGCAGGCGGAGCGAATGGCCTGGCAGACCTCGACCAGAAGCCGTGCCCGAGCAGCCAGGTCGCCCCCGTAGCCATCCTCGCGCTGGTTGGTGCGCGGGGAGAGGAACTGGTGAAACAAATGTCCGTGTCCGGCTGACAACTCGACCCCCGAGTAGCCGCAGCGTTGCAGGCGCGCGGCGGCCTGACCCGCTGCCGCCGAAAAGGCGGCCAACTCCGGCGCGCTCATCTCCTCGGGCATGGCGTAGAACAGGTCGTCGGGCAGCGCGCTGGCGCCGCGCAGGCCACCCACCCGGCCCGGGAGCCGGCGGGCACGCCCGTTGTCCTGGATCTGTGCCAGCAGGTGGCAATCCTCTGAGCGAATGGCGTGGGCGAAGCGAGTGAGGGCGTCCACCGCCGAGTCGTTCCACACGCAGAGCCGCTCGGTGCCCTGACTGGGCATGAAGGCAACCGGGTCGGTGATGATCATGGCCGCCCCACCGCGGGCGCGGTTCAGGTGGTACTGGTGATAGCCAGGATGCACACCCCCGGGCTGGCTTCGGCGCAGCGACATGGAGGCGTGCACGATCCGGTTTTTGAGCGTGCAGGGCCCCACCTGCATCGGCGAAAAAAGCAGGGGGTAGGGCGTGGTGTCTTCCATGGACAGGTCTTTCACCGGCGGCGTTCGGGCCGGGCCTTTCGGTTATGGTGCGCACTGCTGCCGCGGGCCTGCGCCCTGCGGGCACTGCATGAACAAGGAACACCGAGGTAATCACGATGACCCCAGAGGAATTGTCCCAGCGGCTGGCGCCCATCAAAGCCAAGCGCGGCTACCTGCTGCCGCACCACGGATTGCTGGCGGTGTCGTCGCCCCAGCTGCTCCAGGCCTATGACCAGCTTTACTCGGCGATCGCGCTGGAGCACAAGACCTTGTCGGTACGGGATCGGGAGCTGGTCTGGCTGGCGGTATTGATCGCGACCGACGAGGCCCTGGCCACCCACCATATCCCGCGCTTTCTGGAGGGCGGCGGGCAGATGGCCGAGTTCAACGCGGTGCTTCAACTCACCGCCAGCCTCAAGGGCGTGACCGCGTACCGCTTCGTGTACACCCACTGGGCGCCCCATGTGCCCGATCTGGATCTGGTGCAGTCCTACCGCGACGCCCTGGAGCGCGCCGGTCAGCCGCTGTCGCCGCGTGACGTGTGGCTGTGCGCATGCAGTGTGCACGCGGCTCTGGGGCATTTTGACTGGCTGCGCGAGGCGCTGGCGGCCGCCTACGACCGGCAGGTGGGCGAGCTGGACCTTGCCGAGGCCCTGGGCATCATGATGTTCCCGGGCAGCGTTCCGCATTACGTGGAAGCGGCGAAGGTGTGGATGAACCTCATACGAGAGGGGCAGGTGCAGGCCTCGCCCGCGTTTGCGGCCTGGGCCCGGATGTCGGGGCAGGGCGGCTACGACGAGGCATCGGGCAAGCGCTGAATCAGATCACCGCGCGGCCACGCATCACATCAGCGATGCGCTCGGCCAGCATGTAAACCGGCGCGGCGGTATTGCCGCTGGTCACCTTGGGCAGGGAGGAGGCGTCCACCACCCGCAGGCCCTGCACGCCGCGTACGCGGCACTGCGGGTCTAGCACCGCCATCGGGTCGGTGTCAGGGCCCATACGGCAGCTCGAGGTGGGGTGGTAAACAGTGTCGGCGTTGGTGCGGATCCAGGCGTCGATCTGGGCGTCGCTTTGCACATCGGGGCCTGGCGACAGCTCGGCGCCACGCCACGGGTCGAAGGCACTCTGGCGGAAGATTTCCCGCAGGCGCTTGACGCCCTCGCGCAGCACCGGCAGGTCTTCGGGGGCGCTCAGGTAATTGGGCTGGATGCGCGGGTGCGCCAGCGGGTCGGCAGAGGCGAGGGTGATGCTGCCCACCGAGCGAGGACGCAGCTGGAACGCGTTGGAGAAAAAGCCTGATCCCCGGTCCTGCGGCAGCACCTTCGAGAAGTACGGCAGCCGCAGCGAGGCGCTGGACAGCCCGGGCAGGAAATGTGACTGCAGGTCGGGCTCCGGCAGATCGGGCGACGACTTGTAAAGCCCACCCACCTCCAGCGGAAAGCTCGACGCCGGCCCCTTGCCCCAGATCATGGCCTGAGCGAGCGCCCAGGCGGCCCGGTCGGGCCGGCGCAGGCGGTCGATGGTGATGTCTTGTAAGGCGCGGTGGTCTACCCGCACCAGCAGATGGTCTTGCAAGTTCTGTCCGACCCCGGGCAGGTCCAGGCGGACCGGGATGCGGTGGGCGCGCAAGACCTCGGCGGGGCCGATCCCAGACAGCATCAGCAATTGCGGCGAGTTGACCGCGCCGCCGCA
>NZ_JARXAB010000170.1 GCF_029866045.1 Ramlibacter sp.
GTGGGGTCGCTCTCCAGGTCCTGCTCCCGCGGGTGCAGCACCTCGAAGACCACGCCGTCCCAGGACCAGCGCTGCCCCTGCAAGCAGGGCATGGGCGGGCGCGCCTGGGCCAGCGCATGCCCGGCCGGCAGGGAGGCCAGCAGATCCGCCTGGGGCTGGTCGGCCAGCACCGCTGCGGCCCCGCCCGCGTGGTCGGCGTCGGGGTGGCTCACCACCAGCCGATCGAGGGCAACCCCGAGCGCCCGCAAACCGGGCGCGACCACCCGCTGACCGGCGTCGATCTCTTCTCCCCAGCGCGGGCCGGCGTCGTACAGCAGCGCGTGGCCGGCGGTGCGCACCAGCACTGCCTGACCTTGGCCGATGTCGAGGGCCAAGAGTTCGAACTGTCCAAGTGCCGGTCGAGGCGGCTGCCACAGCAGCAAGGGCAGGGCCAGCGGGAGACCCGAAAGCCGCAGCGCCAGCGGCAGCCGAAGCACCGCTAGCACCGCGCCGGCCAGTGCCGCCGCGCCCATCCAGGTCGGCGCCAGGGGCAGCGAGAGCACCGCCCCCGGCACAACGGACAGGGCTTCCAACACCAAGCCCAACCCTTGCACAGCCCAGGCGGCGGGATGCCAGAGAACCGGCCAAAGCACGCCCAGCAGCGCCAGCGGCAGCACAACGCCGGTCACCCAGGGAATGGCAAGCAGATTGGCCAGCAGGCCCACCAAGGACACCTGGCCGAAGAGGAGCAGCGTCAAGGGCGCCAGCGCCAGGGTGACCACCGCCTGCTCGCGCAGTAATCCCAGACCATGACGCTGCCACCCGCGCGCAGCGGGTAGGTCTGCAGACCCCGCCCCCATCAGCACCCCCACCGCGACAAAGCTGAGCCAAAAGCCCGGCTGCAGCAGGGCCCACGGGTCCCAGACGCAGACGGCGGCGGCCACCACGGCCCACCCCGTGGGCCAGGGCCAGCGCCGTCCGGACAAGCGCAGCGCACCCACGACGGCGAGCATGCCCAGGGTGCGCTGGGCAGGTACCCCGCCACCACTGAAGGCCGCGTAGGCAGCCGCCAGTAGCAAGCCCCCTGCGATGGCCGCATGGGGCGCCGGCCATGCCTCGCAAAGCCGAGCGCTGCGACGCCAGGCTGCGCCGACCGCGAGTGCCGCCACCCAGGCGAAGACCGTGACATGCAAACCCGAAATGCTCACGAGGTGAGCAATGCCTGTCGCCCGGTAGAGCGCCCAGTCTATCGGCAAGATCGCCCCCTGGTCTCCGACCACCAGAGCCGCCAGCACGCCAGCCGCGCTGCGGGCCTCGACGCGCGCGAGCAAGGCGTCGCGGACGCTTTGCCGGAGGCGGTCGAGGCAGGGCCACCCGTTCTGGCCACCCGCGAAGACACAGGCCGAACCCAGCAGCACCGGAGCCATGTCGCGGGGCCCCTGGCGCACATAGCCCCAGGCCTGGATGCCACGCTCCCAGGCACCCAGCTCTGGATCCGGACCCCAGGGATTGGCGAGACCATGGGGCGCCTTCAAACGCACCACAATGCGCCATCGATCGCCGGCCCTGAGCACCGGGGTGGTGCGAGCAGAGACCGGTGCGGCTAGCGGCACCGGATTGGCGATCACGGCACGGGTGTCCGTATTGCCATTGAAATTGGCATTGGTATCCGCATTGATATCCGTACCCGTATCCGCATCGGCCGGTGTCACTGCGCCGTACCAAGAGAGTTGCACCCGCCGCAGCCCACCCAGGGACGCGGGCGGTAGCTGAGCGCCGGCGCTGGAGACCGCGCGGGCTGAGGTCACTGCAAACTCGAACCGGTAGCCGCCCTCCACCGCCTGCGGCAGTGCGTCAATGCGGCCCTCCAGGTGCAGGTCTCGGCCCTCGACGATGGCGGGCAGTGCCCGGGCTACACGCTCCACCGCGCGCAGCCCGGTGCTGCCCCAGCCCAGACCGAAGGCCAGCGCGAAGACAAGGCACCAAGCCCCCGCGCTGCGAACCCATGCCCTGTGCGAGGGACGAAGGTGCGGATGTGCCCACTGAAGTGCCCATAGACCCGCCAGTGCGACGCTCACCCCCCCTGCGACGCAGGCCAGATACGCCTCGGGCCGCCACAGCTGCGCCTGCTGCAGCTGGCAAGCGCAGCCCAGCAGCACCCCCAGCGCCAGCGCGGCCGGGCCCGGTGCAGGCGGTGAACCTTGCGCATCCGTGGCGCTGACACCGGCTGCTGGCGCCACGGGCCCTGCGGTCGGGCAAGCCGGGTCAACAGCGCCAGTCGCTTCGCCGGCAATCACGGGAGCCCTTGCCACCATCGCGCTTTTATACTTCCAAAGGATTACATCCGGGAGCCCGCCATGTCAGACCATCCACCCCCCCCTTCCCCATCGCTTCCGGCGCTCCACGAGGGCTTCCCCGCCATGCGCGTCGCGCACCTGGAGGCGCTCCGGTGAGTGCTCCGGCCTGTACCACCGACGCGGACCCACCAGCGCTCCTGGCGCGCGACATCCTCGACGCCCTGCCTCACCATGTGCTGCTGATCGACGCACAGGGGCGGGTGATCGCCACCAACAAGGCCTGGGAGCGGTTCGCCCGGCACGGTCAAGGCGCGCTCTCCTGTGCGCGTCTGGGCCAGAGCTATCTCGAGGCCTGCCAGGCCGCGGTTCAGGCCGGCGAACCCGACGCACCAACGCTGCTGGCTCAGGTGCAGCGCCTGCTGGGCACCCCCCACGGGAGCGAGGCCGAGGTCGGCCTCGAATACGACTGGCAGGGCGGCCGCTGCTTCCTTATCCACCTGAGCCGGCATCCCGCTGGCACCGGCCTGGTGGTGACGCACACCGAGATCAGCCGCTGCAAGCGCGCCGAGGCGCAATTGCGCCAGGCGCTGCGCACGATCCAGGGGGTGATCGACGGCACCGACACCCTGGTCTATGCCAAGGACCTCGAAGGACGCTACCTGCTCACCAACCGCAGCTGGCGGGACCGCACCGGCCTGAGCGAACGCCAGGCCGCGCAAACCACTGACGAGCAGGCCTGGGGCCCTGCCCTGGCCGCGGCGCTGCGCGCCAATGACGCCCAAGCCCTGGCCAGCGGCGGGCTGATGGTCGCCGAGGAGCAAGCCGCCAACCACGGCCAGCCCGCCACCTACCTCTCGAGCAAGTTCCCGCTGGTCGATGACGCCGGCCAGGCCTGGGCGTTGGGCGGCCTGTCCACCGACATCACGCCCCTCAAGCAAGCACAGGACGCGCTGCAGGCACGCGAGCGTGAGCTGCAGTCCCTGGCCGACAACACGCCCGACGTGCTGGCCCGCTTCGACAGCGCGCAGCGCATGGTCTTCGTCAATGCAGCCATTCAGCGGATGACGGGGCGTCTGCCGCGTGAATTCATTGGCTCCACCCCACGCGAGGCGGGCCTGCCCACCGAGCTCTGCGAGCGCTGGGAAGCAGCCATCGCCGCGGTGCGAGAGGACGGCCTGGCGCAAACCCTGGAGTTCACCTTCCAAAGCCGCCGCGGGCCCCGGCACTACACCGGTCGCTTCGTCCCCGAGTACGGCCCCAGTGGCGCCGAGATCGGCTGCGTCCTGGGCGTCTTGCACGACGCCACCGAGCAAAAGCGGGCTGAGGACAGCGTCAACCGTCTGCTCGGCGAGGAACGCCACTACGCGCGGTTGCTGTCCCACCTGGCCGAGGCCTCGCGCCTGGTGCATGCCAGCTTGTCAGCCGACGAGATTGCCCAGGTGCTGACCCAGCAGGCACGTGAAATTCTGGGGGCGCAACGGGCCTGCACCACGGTGCAAATGCACGACGGCGACCGCCACCCGCCGATCCGTGCAGTGGCACGCTGCTGCGACCGCATGGGCTCGGACGACCCGCCGGTGCAGGGCGTGCTCAGCGTCCACCTCACCGGCCAGGGCGGCCGGCCGCTGGGGCGCCTGCAGGTCTGGGGCCGCGAAGTCAGCCGTGACGGAGGCCGCGAAGCGGCGCCCTTCAGCCCTGAGGACGAGTCCATCCTCACGCAGCTGGCAGCCATCGCCTCCACCGGCCTGGACAACGCACGCATGTACACCTCGCTGCGCGACGCCGACGTGCGCAAAGACGAATTCCTCGCCACCCTGGCGCACGAGCTGCGCAATCCCTTGGCACCGATCCGCAATGGCCTGGAAATCCTGCGCCGCTGCGACCAGCTCACAGGCGCCGCCGCCCGGGCCCAGGAAATGATGGAGCGCCAGGCCAGCCATTTGGTGCGCCTGGTCGACGACTTGCTCGACGTCTCCCGCATCAGCCGGGGCAGGGTCGACCTGCGCTGTGAGCGGATCACTGTTCAGTCCATCATCGACAACGCGCTCGAGGCTTCGCGCCCGGCCATAGACGCCGGCGGTCACCAGCTTTCCATCGTGCTGCCCGAGGGCGCGCTCTGGCTCGACGGCGACCTCACCCGCCTGGCCCAGGTGCTGGGCAATTTGCTGAACAACGCTGCCAAGTACACGCCGGAGGGGGGCCACATCAAACTGCATGTGCGAACCGAGGGCGCCATGCTGGCACTGGCCGTGAGCGACGACGGCGTCGGCCTGTCGGCCGAGACCCTGCCCAAGGTCTTCGACCTGTTCGCCCAGATCGAGCACACCCTGTCCCGATCGCAGGGCGGGCTGGGCATCGGGCTGTCCCTGGTCAAGCAGCTGGTCGAGCTGCACGGCGGCTCGATCATGGCCGAGAGTGAGGGCCTGGGCCTGGGCAGTCGCTTCACCTTGCGCCTGCCGCTGGCCCGCAGCGCACCCGGCCAGATTTATGCCGGCGACCTGGGACCGGCCGGCATGTCCGTCGGCGAAGCCCTGCGGGTGCTGGTGGTCGACGACAACGTCGACGGCGCCGAGAGCCTGTCCATGATGCTCGAGCTTCTGGGCCACCAAGTCCACCGCGTCCACGATGGGGCGAGCGCCATCACCGAGGCCACCGAATGGGTGCCCGACGTCGCGCTGCTCGACATCGGCCTGCCCGATCTCACCGGCTACGAGGTGGCCCGGCGCCTGCGGGCTGAGCCACGCCTCGGCGGTCTTCTGCTTGTGGCGGTCACCGGCTGGGGCAGCGAGGACGACCAGCGACGCAGTGCCGAGGCCGGTATCGACCACCACCTGACCAAGCCGGTCGACGCCAGAGCCCTCGAACGGCTGCTGGCGAGCCGGGCTGCAGCACAATCCGGCACTGCTCTTGCTTAAGCAACACCATGGCCATTCACGCAGCCCTGAGCCACGTCACCCATTACCGTTATGACCGCCCGGTGCAGCTCGGACCGCAGGTCGTGCGCCTGCGCCCGGCGCCGCACGGCCGTGGCAAGGTGCTTTCCTACTCGCTGCGGGTCGAGCCGGCCAAGCACTTCATCAACTGGCAGCAAGACCCGTTTTCGAACTACCAGGCCCGGCTGGTGTTCCCGGAAAAGACGCGCGAGTTCAAGGTCACGGTCGACCTGGTGGTCGAGATGGCGGTCTACAACCCCTTCGACTTCTTCCTCGAGCCGGCAGCCGAGACTTTCCCGTTTGCCTATGCACCCGAGCTGCAGTCTGAACTGGCGCCGTATCTGGCCGTCGACCCGGCCGGCCCCCAGGTTCAGGCCTGGCTGGACAAGGTCGACCGCAAGGCGCAGCCCACCATCGACTTCCTGGTGGGCCAGAACCAGCGGTTGCAGCAGGACATCCGCTACCTGATCCGCATGGAGCCGGGCGTCCAGACGCCGGAGGAAACCCTGAAAAAGGCCTGTGGCTCCTGCCGCGACTCGGGCTGGCTGCTGGTGCAGCTGCTGCGGCACATGGGCCTGGCGGCGCGCTTCGTCTCGGGCTACCTGATCCAGCTGGCGCCAGACACCAAGGCCTTGGACGGGCCCAGTGGCACCGAGGTCGACTTCACCGACTTGCATGCCTGGTGCGAGGTGTACCTGCCGGGCGCAGGCTGGATCGGGCTGGACCCGACCTCGGGCCTGCTGGCGGGCGAGGGGCACATTCCTCTGGCCTGCACGCCCCAACCCTCCGGCGCGGCGCCGATCGAAGGGCTGGTCGACGACGCCGAGGTGGAGTTCGCCCACCACATGGCGGTCACCCGCGTCCATGAATCGCCCCGCGTCACCCAGCCATACACCGACAAGCAGTGGCAAGAGGTTCTGGCCCTGGGCGAGGTGGTCGACACAGACCTGGCTGCCGGCGACGTTCGCCTGACCATGGGCGGCGAGCCCACCTTCGTGGCCGCCGAAGACCGTGACGCACCGGAATGGAACACCGATGCCCTGGGCCCGACCAAGCGCGGCTTCGCCACCCATTTGGTGGACAAGCTGCGCGCCGAGTACGGCGAAGGCGGCTTCCTGCATTTCGGTCAGGGCAAGTGGTACCCCGGCGAGCAGCTGCCGCGGTGGGCGCTGTCCATTTGCTGGCGGGCCGACGGCCTGCCTTGCTGGGAAGACCCTTCTCTTTTTGCCGATGAAAGGCACGCCCACCACTACACGGACGAAGATGCTGAGCGCTTCATCCGCGGCCTCAGCGCTAACCTTGGCCTGACCGACAAATGGGTCCTGCCCGGCTACGAGGACACCTGGTACTACCTCTGGCGCGAGCGGCGCCTGCCGGTCAACGTCGACCCCTTCGACGCGCGGCTGGACGACGAACTCGAGAGGCAACGTCTGCGCCGGGTCTTTGGCCAGGGCCTGGACAAGGTGGTGGGCTGGGTGCTGCCGCTGCAGGCGGCCGACCCCGCGCGCTCTGGTCCCGCGAGCTCAGCCCCCGTATGGAGTACCGGCCCCTGGTTCTTCCGCGACGAGCGCATGTACCTGATGCCGGGAGATTCGCCCATGGGCTACCGGTTGCCGCTGGACTCGCTGCCCTGGGTGAGCCAGGGTGACTACCCGTACCTGGTGGAGCAGGACCCTTATGCCCCGCGCGAGGCGCTGGCGCATCCGGGGCAGATGCGCACTCATGCGCGCACCCAGACTTCCCTCCAGACGCCCCTCCAGACGTCCCTTCAGACGTCCACCCCGATGCGCACTCAGACGGGAACGCAGGGGCAAGCCCAATTCCCGGCGCATCTGACTGGCGAAGCGTTCGCCGAAGGCGGCACCGTGGCGGTGCCCGGAGGCCGGGCGGCAGACGCCACGCGTCAACCGGGGCGCTTCGAGTCGGCCCACTGGGTCACCCGCACCGCCCTGTGCGTGGAAGTGCGCGACCCGCAGCGAGGCAACGGGCCCAAGGCCGAGCGCGAGCATGGCGGCAAGAACGGGCTCCTTTACGTCTTCATGCCGCCCCTGGAGCGCCTCGATGACTACCTGGGCCTCGTGGCCGCCATCGAAGCCACGGCGCGCGAGCTGGGCGTGAAGGTTGTGCTCGAGGGCTACCCGCCCCCGCGCGATGCCCGTCTCAAGCAGCTTCAGGTCACGCCCGATCCGGGCGTGATCGAGGTGAACATCCACCCCAGCGCCAGTTGGGCCGAGTTGGTGCAACGCACCGAGTTTCTCTACCAGGCAGCCTTCGAAACCCGCCTGTCGGCCGAAAAATTCATGACCGACGGCCGCCACACCGGCACCGGGGGCGGTAACCATTTCGTGATGGGGGGCGCCACACCGGCCGACTCTCCCTTCTTGCGCCGGCCCGACCTGCTGGCCTCCCTGATTGCCTACTGGCACAACCACCCGTCTCTGTCTTATCTGTTCTCCGGGCTCTTCATCGGCCCGACCAGTCAGGCGCCTCGGGTTGACGAGGCACGCAACGACCAGGTGTACGAGCTCGAGATCGCCTTGCGCGAAATCGAGCGCAGCAAGCTGCTGCATACCCCGCACATGCCGCCCTGGCTGGTCGACCGCACCCTGCGCAACATCTTGGTCGATGTGACCGGCAATACCCACCGCAGCGAGTTTTGCATCGACAAGCTCTACTCGCCCGATTCAGCCACCGGGCGGCTGGGCCTGCTGGAGCTGCGCGCTTTCGAAATGCCGCCGCATGCGCGCATGAGCATCGTGCAGCAGTTGCTGTTGCGTGCGCTCGTCTCGCGCTTCTGGAAGACGCCCTACCGCGCGCCGCTGGCCCGCTGGGGCACCCAGCTGCATGACCGCTGGCTGCTGCATGCATTCGTGGAGATGGACCTGCGCGACGTGCTGACGGAAATGCGCGAGGCGGGCTATAACTTCGAAATGGCGTGGTTCGCGCCCCACTTGGAGTTCCGCTTCCCGCTGGTCGGCCAGGTGCAGGCCCAGGGGGTGGAGCTGACCTTGCGCAACGCCCTTGAGCCCTGGCATGTGATGGGAGAAGAAGGCGCCAGCGGCGGCACCGTGCGCTATGTCGACTCTTCGCTGGAGCGGATGGAGGTGCGTGTGAGTGGCCTCAATGACAGCCGTCACGTGGTGACGGTCAACGGCCAGCCCCTGCCCCTGCAGCCCACCGGTGTGGCCGGGGAGTTCGTGGCGGGGGTGCGCTATCGGGCCTGGGCGATGCCCTCGGCCTTGCACCCGACCATTGGCACCCACGCGCCCCTCACGTTTGACATCGTGGACCGCTGGATGAACCGGTCACTCGGCGGCTGTCAGTACCACGTGGCTCACCCAGGCGGTCGTAACTACGTCACCTTCCCAGTCAACGCTTACGAAGCCGAGAGCCGGCGGCTGGCGCGATTTTTCCGCATGGGTCACACCCCGGGCTACCTGGGTATGCCGCCTGCCACACTTGACGTGATCGGCAGCCGCGAGTTCCCGTTCACCCTGGACCTGCGCAGCCCACCCCGCTGAGGCGGTGACCACGCAGGCCGGGGAGGGGTGCGTGCTGCAGCGGGGAATCATTTCGCCGGTTGCGAAGGTGCAGCGTGGCGGGGCCGCTTCAGGGAGCGGGGTATCAAGGCGTCGGCGAGGGCCCCCGGGTGGGCGTACGCATCGGGGCCAGCGTCGGTGCGAGAGGCAGTCTCAGCCGCAGCCGATGGCATGGCGAGGCGGCGAGGCCCTCGTGATGCCAGCGGCAATCGAGTGGGTCTCGATAGGCGTTCTGGTCCCGGCTCTGCAAGCTCTAGGGGCTGTGGTGCTGGCTGTGCTGGCTCAGACAACAGCGCCCGCCGCACCGGCGCGGTCGGAACGGCTGCAACTGCAGCCGCAGCCTCGCCCAGATGAATGAATGACGCGAAGGGCTGTGCGGGGAGGACGACCACTGCCCGGGACGCAAGCGAGTCCCCGTCCGTCGCGGCGAATGCATCGGGCTCGAAGCGGAGCAGGTCGGGCGGGTCGAGCCGGGACAGGTCGGGCCAGGTGTGGAGCGCGAACGAGCGCCGTGGCACGCACAGCACCCCCTCGTCTGGCGCCCGCCATGCCGAGGACGGCTTCGCCGCCTCTGGTGCGGCGGAGGCGGCCCCCGGTGCTCGGACAGCCAACGGTGATGGGGGCCGGCTTGCGCTGAGGGCGGCAGTCGGGCGGGCGCCGAAAGAGGAAATCATGGGTGATTGGCAAGGTGCTTGAAGGGGCGGCGGATTATGGGAAGTCGCCACGGCACGGGAAGGTCCGGACGCCTGACGGCCGGCGCCGATGCCACGACGGATGAGCCCGACGGCGTCACAGCCTTCGCCTTCGTCCTACCCGAGGGCTGCGCGCGTGGCGGCATCCTCGCCGTCATGCGCAAGCACCTCTGCGCCCATGGTTCCCAGCCCCGAACCCGGGCCTGCCCTGCAACCCGACCGACCCGCCTGGCGTCGCTCTGGGTGGTCCTGCTGGTGGGCGCCCTGTCCCCTGGCGCAGCCTCAGGCCAAGCCTTCGTGCTCGAGATTGCCGCACCTCCCGCCGAGCGGGCCTTGCTCGCCGAGCACCTGACCCTGCCGCGCTACCACGCGGTCACCGACCTGGACGAGGCCGAGCTGAACCAGCTGCTGGCGCTGACTGAGCGCGAGAGCCGTACGCTGCTCCGAACCATCGGCGAATTCAGCCCGGACATCACCCTCGAGCGCGATACGGGCGCGCAGCCGCTTCGGATCGTGCTGCGGGTCAAGCCCGGGCCCATCACCCGAGTTCTTGCTGCGAATCTCAACTTCGCGGGAGACATCGCCACTTCCGAAGACCCCTCCGTGCAGGCCCAGCGTGAGGGCCTGCTGCGAAGCTGGTCCCTGCCACCGGGTCGCCGCTTCACTCAGGCCGGCTGGGACGAGGCCAAGGCCAGCGCCCTGCGTGGGCTACAGGCACGCCGCTACCCGCGGGCGCGCCAGGTGGACAGCCGGGCCGACATCGACCCCGGCACCGCCCAGGCGCGCCTGGGCCTCACCCTGGACTCGGGCCCGCGCATGCGACTGGGGCCGATACAGCCCAGCGGCCTGGTGCGCCATACGCCCCTCATGGTGACGCGCCTGGCGCGCCTGCACGAGGGAGACGACTACGACGCGCAGGCTCTGCTCAACGCGCAGGACCGGCTGGTGGCCAGCGGCTACTTCGACGCCGCTTTCCTGCATGTGGAACCGGAGGCCGATCCCGCCGCGGCCCCAGTGCAAGCCACGCTGCGCGAGGCGCCGCTGCAGAAGGTGGTGCTGGGGCTGGGTATCTCCACCGACCAGGGCCCGCGCGCAACCCTCGAGCACCGCCACCTGCAACTGCCGGGAGTGGGCGGCCGGCTGGACAGCCGCGTCGATCTGCAAAGGCGCACGCCCTCGTTGCAGTCCGAGTGGCTGGGCCTACCTGATGCGCGCGGCTGGCGACGCGCACTGCTGCTGCGCGCCGAGCGCCAGCGTGACGGCGAGCTGCGCACCGACGGCCTGCGCCTGCGCGCCGGTCAGTTGATCACGGGCGAGGCCATCGACCGCAACGCCTTCCTGCAGTTGGACCAGGCCCAGGTGAAGGGCCCCACCCTCGCCGCCACCGGCGACCACCGCGACGGTCGCGCGGTCACCGCCAACTACGCCTGGACCACGCGCCGCTTCGACCAGCTGCCCGACGCACGCCGGGGCTTTGGCCTGGCACTGGAGCTGGGTCTGGGCATCACCCTCCTCGGGCCCCGACAGCCATTTGAGCGGACCTACTTGCGCGGTCTGTGGCTCCATCCCCTCGGAAACGAAGATACAGCCACCCAAGTGGCGTCCACTGATGCGGCCCGTGCTGGGGCCGGAGCTGGGCCACTCTCCGCTCGGGCAGGTCAAGGCGGTGTTGAAGACCTGGATCGCGAAGTCGGCAAGGACAGCGCAGGCCCTGGCCGGCTGGGTGCCTTCGCCGGCTGGCGCTTGCAACTGCGCGCCGAAGCCGGCGCGGTGTTCGCGCCGGCCCAAGCGCGGGTGCCCGCGACTGTCCTCTTTCGCACCGGTGGCGACACCACGGTGCGCGGCTACAGCCTGCGCGAGATCGGCGTGCGCCAGGACGATGGCAGCGTCGCCGCGGGCCACACCCGG
>NZ_JARXAB010000013.1 GCF_029866045.1 Ramlibacter sp.
CCAGATGACCACCGGCGCCAGCAACGACTTCGAGCGGGCCACGAACCTGGCGCGCGACATGGTCATGAAGTACGGCATGTCCGAGGCGCTGGGCCCGATGGTTTACGCCGAGAACGAGGGCGAGGTGTTCCTCGGTCGTTCAGTGACCAAGACGACCAATATGAGCGAACAGACCATGCAAAAGGTCGACGCCGAGGTTCGCCGCATCATCGACCAGCAGTACCGCGAGGCCCGCCAGCTGATCGAGGCCAATCAGGACAAGATGCACGCGATGGCCAATGCCCTGCTGGAGTGGGAGACCATCGACGCCGAGCAGCTGGACGACATCATGGCCGGCAAGCCGCCGCGCCCGCCGAAGGATTTTGTCCCCCGTACGCCGCCCTCCGGCGGTGGTTCCGGCGGCAGCGCCCCGGTGGTGGACCCGACGCCTACCGCTGCCTGAGTGGGGTTTCCTGGGGGTATTCCCCAGGGGTATTGGCTCAGAGGCATTGCCTGAGTGCTCACCGCATTTGTGGCGCTGCACTAGACGCATTGCATTAGACACCTTGCTGTAGACGCGTTTCCTCTTCCTGGTTGGAGCGCGTCGGGGGCGCGGGGCAGCCCCGGCGGCTTCGATGCAAGGGCCCTTCGGGCTACCCTCCGGTGCTCGGCCGCCAGAGGCACGCGCGGCAAACTCGCCCCTGCGGGGCTCAAACATGCCGCGCTCTTCGGCCCCTGCCGACCTGCGCGCGTCGGCCCCGCATAGGCGCCACCGGAGCCACCCCGCACCCCCACCGCTTGCCGCGCGCGGGAGGTTTGACTTCTTCTCTTTGTTCCTCTTTCTTCCTCTCTCGTCCTCGTTGCGCTACCCCTGCTGGTCATCGTGGCTGTTCATCGTGACTGTCTGCGTCCGCCTGGCAGGGGTTGGCTGTCGCACAATGCGCGCATGTTTTGGCAGACCACCCGGTTTCGTATTGACCTGACCCGACCGCGGGTGATGGGCATCGTCAACCTCACACCCGACTCCTTTGCCGATGGCGGCCGTCATGGCTCGGTGAGCGCCGCCATGCGCCATTGCGAGCGGCTCGCGCATGAGGGCGCTGATATTTTGGACCTGGGGGCCGAGTCCACTCGGCCCGGGAGCCAGCCGGTGCCCTTGGCGGACGAGCGGGCCCGGCTGATGCCGGTGCTGCGCGAGGCACTGTCGCTGGGGCTGCCGGTGTCGGTGGACACGTACAAGGCCGAGGTGATGCGTGAGGCGCTGGACCTGGGGGCCGACATCGTGAACGACGTATGGGCGCTGCGCCAAAGCGGCGCGCAGGATGTGGTGGCGGCCCATCCCGGTTGTGGTGTGTGCCTGATGCACATGCATGGCGAGCCAACCAGCATGCAGGCGGCGCCGATGGGGGGCGAGGCGGTGCCCCAGGTGCTGGCGTTTTTGCGGGAGGCCAGCGAGGCGCTGGTGGCCCGTGGCGTGGCGCGCGAGCGCATTGCCTGGGACCCGGGGGTGGGCTTTGGCAAGACGCCGCAGCAAAACTTTTCGCTGCTGGCCCGCCAGGGCGAGCTGCTGGCGGCGGGCTATCCCCTGCTCGTGGGCTGGTCGCGCAAGAGTTCGCTGGGCCAGGTGACCGGACTGCCGGTGGAACAGCGCCAGCTGCCCAGCGTGGTGGCCGCTGTTTTGGCGGCCGAGCGCGGCGCTCGCCTGCTGCGGGTGCACGACGTGGCTGAGACGGTGGCGGGGCTGCGCGTCTGGGCGGCGGCGACGAACCCGGCCGAGGCGGCGCAGGCCCGACAATAGGGCCATGACGAGAAAATATTTCGGCACCGACGGTATTCGCGGCACCGTGGGGCAATCGCCCATCACGCCCGACTTCGTGCTGCGCCTGGCCCATGCAGTGGGCCGCGTTCTCAAGCGCAGCCAGGACCGTCCCCGCGTCTTGATTGGCAAGGACACCCGCATCTCTGGCTACATGCTCGAGAGCGCGCTCGAGTCGGGCTTAAACTCCGCCGGGGTCGACGTGGTGTTGCTGGGGCCCCTGCCCACGCCCGGCGTGGCCTACCTCACCCGCGCGCAGCGGGCCAGCCTGGGGGTGGTGATCTCTGCCTCGCACAACCCGTTTGCCGACAACGGCATCAAGTTCTTCAGCGCACAGGGAAGCAAGCTCGATGACGCCTGGGAGCGCGAGGTCGAGGCGGCGCTGGACGAGGCCCCGGTCTGGGCCGACTCAGCCCACCTGGGTAAGGCCCGGCGCCTCGATGACGCCGCGGGCCGCTACATCGAGTTTTGCAAGAGCACCTTCGATACCCAGTTGTCGCTCGCCGGCATGAAGGTGGTGGTCGACGCGGCGCATGGCGCGGCTTATCACATCGCGCCCAAGGTGTTCCACGAGCTGGGCGCGCAGGTGCATGCCATTGGCTGCGCGCCCGACGGGCTCAACATCAACGAGGGCGTGGGCGCGACCCATCCCGAGGCGCTGGTGCAGGCGGTGCAGGCGCAGGGTGCCGACCTGGGCATTGCGCTCGACGGCGACGCCGACCGGCTGCAGATGGTCGACGCCAGCGGGCGGCTGTTCAACGGCGACGAGTTGCTTTACCTGATCACTCTGGACCGGCTGGCCCGCGGTGAGCCGGTGCCCGGCGTGGTGGGCACGCTCATGACCAATATGGCCATTGAGCTGGCCCTGCGTGAGCGCGGTGTCGAGTTCGTGCGCGCCAGGGTCGGTGATCGCTATGTGCTCGAAGAGCTAGAAAAACGCGGCTGGCTCCTGGGGGGCGAGGGCTCGGGCCACCTGCTGGCCCTGGACAAGCACACCACCGGCGACGGCCTGGTGAGCGCGCTGCAGGTGCTCAGGGCCTGCGCGCGCAGCGGCCAGACCATGGGCCAGATGCTGGCCGGCGTGACCCTGTTCCCGCAGGTTCTGATCAATGTGCGCCTGGCCCCCGGCCAGACCTGGGCCGAGGACCCGCGCCTTGCGGATGTGCGTGCCGAGGTGGAGGCCGAGCTCGCCGGCAAGGGCCGCGTGCTCATTCGCGCCAGCGGTACCGAGCCCCTGGTGCGGGTGATGGTGGAGGCGCAGGAGGCGAGCCAAGCCCAGGCTTGCGCAGAGCGGCTGGCCGGGGCGATCAAGCCGCAATAGCGCGCGGTTGAAGGCCGGTCAGCCCTGGCTGCGCACCACGGCTGGCCACAGCCTGCCTAGTACCGCTGGGGCACCAGCATCGTGCTTGGCACCGGGTGGCGTTCGTAGTCCTCATTGCGGACCCGAGCTGGCAAGGCCACCTCGTCGTGCGGCACTTCTCCGTAGGGCACCTGGTTCAACAGGTGATCAATGCAGTTGAGACGCGCCTTCTTCTTGTCGTCGGCTGGCACCACCCACCAAGGCGCCTCGGGGATGTGGGTGCGATCGAGCATGACCTCTTTGGCCCGGGTGTAGTCCTCCCAGCGGCGGCGCGACTCCAGGTCCATGGGGCTGAGCTTCCATTGCTTGAGGGGGTCGTGGATCCGGCTCAAAAAGCGCGAGTGCTGCTCCTCGTCGGAGATCGAGAACCAGTATTTGAGCAGCTGGATGCCTGAGCGTTTGAGCATGCGCTCGAACTCCGGCACTGAGCGAAAGAACTCTTCGTACTGGTCGTCGCTGCAAAAGCCCATCACCCGCTCGACGCCGGCGCGGTTGTACCAGCTGCGGTCAAACAGGACCATCTCGCCCGCTGCGGGCAAGTGGGTGGCATAGCGCTGGAAGTACCACTGGGTCCGCTCGCGGTCGTTGGGCGCAGGCAGGGCGACAACCCGGCAGACGCGCGGGTTGAGCCGTTGGGTGATGCGCTTGATCACGCCGCCCTTGCCGGCAGCGTCCCGACCTTCAAACAAAACCACCATCTTGTGGCCGTTGGCCACCACCCAGTCCTGGAGTTTTACCAACTCGCCCTGCATGCGCAGCAATTCGCGGAAGTAGGTCCGGCGGCCCTGGCGCTCCTCTTCGGTGAGGGCGATCTCGTGACCGTGGAGGTCAAAGGGGCGGTCTTCCAACTCCAGCTCGAGTTCTTCG
Organism: Ramlibacter sp.; assembly: GCF_029866045.1. Taxonomy (GTDB): domain Bacteria; phylum Pseudomonadota; class Gammaproteobacteria; order Burkholderiales; family Burkholderiaceae_C; genus Ramlibacter. The sequence goes on from NZ_JARXAB010000013.1 coordinate 4,023, forward strand.
TCGTAGCTGTCAACAATGTCCCGCCTGAAGCGGAAATCGGAATCAAGTGGGTTCATGGCAGTCAGGCCCCTGTTGCAGGTGCGGCCAGATTAGCGGAAGGACGTTGAGTTTCGCCGGGCCCTGTGAATGATTTGTGACGAACGCTCATCTGTGGCTGGGTCCGACCCCCTCACTGCTGGCCTGCTGGGGTGGATTTCACTGAATTGCCATGCAAATGCAACAAGCGGGTCACGCTCGCTTGCCAGACTCGGGCGCATCGATTCCGAAGGAGCGCTCTCCATGAAAGATCTTCCGACGCCGACCCTGCCGCTGTCCCCTGTTTCCTTGCCCCGGGGGGCACTTCAACGACGCGATGCGCCGCCTGATGCGGGCGTCTCTGGCCCGGTTATTGTGGCCTGGGCGAAGCACCAGGACGAAGTCCGCGAGGCGCAGCGACTGAGGTATCAGGTCTTCGCCGGGGAAATGGGCGCGCGTCTGAGCACTCCGGTGGCGGGGCACGACATTGATCTTTTTGACGACTTTTGTGAGCACCTGCTGGTACGTTGCCAGGCGAGTGGGCAGGTGGTGGGAACCTATCGGGTGCTCACCCCCGCCCAGTCTCGACGTGTTGGGGGTTTCTATAGCGATACTGAATTTGACCTCACCCGCTTGCGCGCCCTCCGGGAGCGGATGGTCGAATTGGGCCGCAGCTGCGTTCATACCGATCATCGCCGCGGCGTTGTGATCATGGCCCTGTGGGGTGCCCTGTTCGAGTTCATGTACCGCAATGAGCTGGACACCATGGTGGGCTGCGCCAGCATCCCGATGTTGCATCAGGGGGTGGTCAGTGGCGACGTGGCCGCCAGTGTCTGGCGCCAGGTTCGTGAGGCCCATCTGGCGCCCATCGAGTGGCAGGTTCGCCCTCGTCTGCCGCTGCCAGTAGAGCAGTTGGACGACAGCCTACCGGTGGATCCGCCGCCGCTCATCAAGGGTTATCTGCGTCTGGGCGCCAAGGTCCTGGGTGCGCCTGCCTGGGACCCGGATTTCAACACCGCCGACCTGCCCATGTTGATGCGCGTGGCTGATTTGCCGGCTCGCTATCGGAGGCATTTGCTGGGCCGCTGATCGATCTCGCCCGGCCTGGTTCGCGGCTCGGCTCATCCGAGGGGCCTCGGAGACCCGGGGAAACCCGGAAATATTTGTCACAGATGTGTCACAAGCCTTGCCCATAGTGAGGACATGAACTCAGCAGTACGCGTGGGCCGGGTAGGCGTACCTGCGGCGGGCGCCAAGGGCGTTCCCTGGTTAGACCGCGACCACAGCATTCTCAGCTTCAATGCGCGCGTGCTGGACTGGGCCGAGCGGTCGGCTGTGCCCTTGCTGGAACGGCTGCGGTATTTGTGCATCGTGTCGTCCAACCTGGACGAATTTTTCGAGGTTCGCGCGGCGCCGCACCTGGCGGCCGCACGCGCGGGTCGATCGGACGGGACGGCGTCGCCGGCGAGCTTTGAGTCCATCGCGGCCGCCGCGCAAGACCTAGTGCATCGGCAGTATCACCTCTACAACGAGGTGTTGATGCCGGCCTTGACCCGCGCGGGGCTGGCCATCGTCTCTCACAGCGAGCGCAAATCGGTGCAAAAGGCCTGGGTCGACGACTATTTCGCCCGTGAGGTTCGGCCCCTGCTCACTCCAGTGGGCCTAGATCCTTCGCATCCCTTTCCCCAGGTGGCCAACAAGTCTCTCAACTTCATCGTCCGGCTGGGCGGGCGGGATGCCTTTGGCCGTGACAACGACATCGCCATTGTCAAGATTCCGCGGGTACTCCCTCGTGTGATTCGCATGCCGTCACGGGTGTCGCGCGGGAAAACCCGTTTCGTGCTTCTGAGCAGTGTGATCCGCTCGCATTTGCATGACCTTTTCCCCGGGCGGGAGGTGCTGGAGTTTTCGCAGTTTCGCGTCACGCGGCATTCCGAGCTGGCTGTTGACGAGGATGATGTTCGCAATCTGCGCACCGCGCTGCGCCTGGGCCTGCAGCACCGCCAGTTTGGTGAGGCGGTGCGCCTGGAGGTGTCGTCCGCCTGTTCCGACTACCTGGCCGACTTTCTGCTCGCGCAGTTCTCCCTGCCACGGGGGGCGATGTACCGTGTACCGGGGCCGGTGAACCTCGTCCGCTTGCAGCAGCTGATTGACTTGGCGCAGGCGCCTGGCCTGCTGTTTCCACCCTTTACTGCCAGTTACCCGAGGCAGCTCGGCGCGGGGCTCTCCATCTTCGAGCGGTTGCGCCAGGGCGACGTTTTGATCCACCAGCCCTTTGAGCGCTTTGATGGCGTGGTGGATTTTCTTCGCGAGGCGGTGCTCGACCCGCAGGTGCTGGCCATTCGCCAGACGATCTACCGGATTGGCGCCGACTCGGTCATGATGGACCTGCTGCGCGAGGCGGTGAACCGGGGCAAGGAGGTCACCGCGGTGGTGGAGCTCAAGGCCCGCTTTGACGAAGAGGCCAACATCAACTGGGCTGAGAAGCTCGAGGCGATCGGTGCTCAGGTGGTCTATGGTGTGGTCGGGCTCAAGACCCATGCCAAGATGCTGCTGGTGACCCGGCGCGAGGGCAAGGCGATGGTCCGCTACGCCCACCTCTCCACCGGCAACTACAACCCACGAACGGCCCGCCTGTACACCGACATCAGCCACCTGACCGCCGACCCCCAGCTGACCCATGACGTTGAGGCTGTCTTCGACCATTTGGCCAGCCAGGCGCGGGTGCCGCGGCTGCAAAGCCTGATCATGGCTCCCTTCCATTTGCATCGTCGCTTGTTGGACCTGATTGAGCAGGTCGGGCACGCTGCCGCACGGGGAGAGACCGCGCGGATCGTGGTCAAAACCAATGCCCTCACCGACCAGCAGCTCATGGATGCCCTGGTCCGCGCCGGTCGGCTCGGCGCCCAGATCGACCTCATCGTACGCGGCGCCTGTATGCTGCCTGCCCGCGTGCCGGGTGTCACGGACAACATCCGGGTCCGCTCGGTGGTGGGGCGCTTTCTCGAGCACTCACGGATCTTCTACTTCGGCATCGGTGCCGAGGAGACCTTGCTGCTTTCCAGTGCCGACTGGATGAACCGCAACATGCTGCGGCGGGTGGAGTTGGCCTGGCCGGTGACGGACCCGGCGCTGCGCCAGCGCATCGTCGACGAATGCCTGGTGGCCTACCTGCATGATGAGCGCGACGCCTGGGACCTGATGGCGGATGGCCAGTACCAACGCATTGCCTCGGCCCTGGACACCACCCGGCCAGGCGTGCAGGCGGCCTTGATGGTCCGCTACGACGCGGGTTCATCCGCGCCAGGAGCGCGCGGATGAACCTGATCCTCTGGCGCCATGCCGAAGCCGAGGACGCTCCCGAGGGCGGCGATGACCTGGCGCGTTCACTCACCCCGCGTGGCGAGCGTGAAGCGGCGCGCGTCGGTGCATGGCTGGACCGCACCCTTCCAGAGGTGACGCGCGTGTTGTGCAGCCCGGCGCGCCGTTGTGAGCAAACGGCGCTGGCCCTGGGCCGCAAGTTCAAGCTCATGCCGGAGCTTGCTCCCGACATGGGTGTCGAGGCCTTGCTCAAGGCCGCCCGGTGGCCCGATGCGCGCCAGCCCGTGTTGATCGTGGGTCACCAGCCCACACTCGGTCAGACCGTGGCCCTGCTGCTAGGAATGGCCGAGGGGACATGCCCGGTGCGCAAGGGCGGTGTCTGGTGGCTGCGTGCGCGCGAGCGTCATGGGCAATTGCAGGCGGTGGTCGTCACGGTGCAGTCGCCGGAGCTGCTGGCTATTTGAGCCGTGGATCTGCCGGCCTGGCCTGCAGCGAAGGCCAGGCGCCGCGCAATAGACTGAGCCTTCAGGCCGGCAGGGCCATCAGCGCTTGACCCGCACGCACGCGCGAGCCGGTGGCCAGGCCCTGAATCAGTTCGAAGCCGGGGGGCGCCAACACGATGATCGTCGAGCCGTGTTCGAACCAACCGAGTTCCTGGCCCTTGGTGACAGCAGCGTCGCAGGGGATTTCGGTGGGGCCGCCGTAGCGCAGGTGCAGCAGCACGTCGAGGCAATGCAGGCGGATGCTGGCCACCAGCACCGCGGCGACGGGCACCAGGGCGAATTCGTGCTTCCCCGGCGTGTCCAGTTGCATTCGGATGACGGCACGCTCATTGCGGCAAAACAGCTTTTTCACCCGCGCCAGTGCAATCGGGTTGACGTTCCAGGTGTCGCCGCTGATGTAGGTGACATGCCGGATATGGGCGTCATGCGGTGCGTGAAAGCGGTGGTACATCGCCGAGGTCAGGCGCAGGGTGAGGTACTGCCCGCCGCGAAAGGGACCCCAGTCCTGGGTGGGCCCCAGCAATTCGTCCAGGGTGTAGGGCATGCCTTTGGCCTGGAGCAGTGTCTGGCCGTCGATGGGGCCGCTGGCGCCGATGATCGCGTCACAGGGGCTGGCCATGATGTCTGGCCGCATGTCGACCGGCCGCGCCCCGTCACGCAATTGCCGCGTGAAGCAGTCGTGAATGCTCTCGAAGCGGGACTCACGCGCTTCGCGCAGGTCCAGGTCGTCAAACCAGCCCCAGACCTTCAGTGCCAAGCGGGTCCACAGCGGGCTGCGGATCTTGCTCAGTTTGCCCATGGCCCGGGTCAGGGCGATGCGGGGAATGCGATTGGTGAGGAGGAAGTTCAGGTCTTCCTGCGCCAGCAGGCGTCCGAGGGTGCGAGTTTTCATGGGAATTTCATCAATTTTTCAAACGAGTGAACTACACCTAGCCGGTCACTTCAACGCATCTCATATGACCGACCCCTTGATCCTGAGCGCCGCTGCCGGCGCCGGCGCCTACGCGATGGCCCGTGCTTATCGCCGTTTGCAACTGTCCCTGGCCAAGCAGCCGGGACTGGCCGGGCACACACGCCTGGCCAAACGGGTGGCAGGCATGATTCCGGGCTATGCCTATGACGAAGCCGCCTTCTTCGCCTCGGACGACGCGCCCGCCGAGGTCGTGGCGCGAAGGCGCGAGGCATTTGCGGCGCTGTGCGCCGACTACGCCGCGCGTTACCCGCAGTCGGCTGCCCTGACCGCGCAGGCCCGAGAGGCCATCTCCGACTTGCAGTTCACCGGTGCTTATCGGGTGCCGTTCCAGTACAGCCCCTACCTGCGCCAGCATCTCAAAATGGGCAGCTTCGTGCGCGCCTCTGCCGGCGTGGAGGTGGAAGACCTCGACGGCAACCGCTTCTACGACCTGACCGGCTCCTACGGTGTCAACCTCATGGGGTACGACTTTTACAAGTCCTGCATCGCCGAGGGCTCGTCCCGGGTGGCGGAGCTCGGCCCGGTGCTGGGGCAATACCACCCCTGCGTGGCGGAGAACGTGCAGGCCCTGCGCAGCATCTCGGGACTGGACGAGGTGTCCTTTCATATGTCCGGCACCGAAGCGGTCATGCAAGCGGTGCGCCTGGCCCGTTACCACACGGGTCGGACCCATCTGGTGCGATTTGCAGGCGCCTACAACGGCTGGTGGGAGGACGTTCAGCCTGGCCCGGGCAACCCGCTGGCGCCGCAGCACACCTACACCCTGCAGGACATGAGCGAGCGCACCCTGAAGGTGCTGCGCACCCGCAAGGACATTGCCTGTGTCATCGTCAATCCCTTGCAGGCCCTGCACCCCAACACCCCGGCGCCGGGTGACTCCTCGCTGGTAGACAGCAGCCGCCGCGCCGGCGTGGACCGCGAGGCCTATGCCCGCTGGCTGGCTGCGCTTCGCGAGGTGTGCACCGAGCGCGGCATTGTCTTCATCCTGGACGAGGTGTTCGTGGGCTTCCGCCTCGCGCCCGGCGGCGCGCAGGAGTACTTCGGCGTGCGCGCCGATATGGTCACCTATGGCAAGACTTTGGGCGGTGGCCTGCCAGTGGGGGTGGTCTGCGGCCGCGCCCACCTGATGAAGCGTTACCGCGAGGACCGACCGGCCGATCTGTGCTTTGCCCGCGGTACCTTCAATGCGCACCCCTACGTGATGGGCGCCATGAACGCGTTCCTGCAGCGACTTGATTCTCCGCCGGTGCGCGCCCTGTACGACGGGCTCGACGCGCGCTGGAATGGCCGCCTGGCGCAAATGAACGAGGCGCTGCGCGCTGCTGGCCTGCCTGTGCAAGTGGCAGGCCTGTCGACTATTTGGACAGTTCTCTACACCGAGCCCTCCCGCTACAACTGGATGTTCCAGTTCTACCTGCGTCACCAGGGCCTGGCGCTCAGCTGGGTGGGCAGCGGGAGAATGGTGTTCAGCCTGAACTACGGCGACGCCGAATTTGAGGAGGTGGTGCGCCGCTTCGTGGCCGCAGCCCAGGCCATGCGAGACAGCGGCTGGTGGCATTCCGGTGGCACGCTCTCGAACAAAGAGATTCGGCGCGGCCTGCTGCGTGAGATGCTGGGCCGACGGTTCGGGCGCTGAGGTCATAACGGCAGCACCGGCTGCACGGGCCAATGCGGCTGTCGCGGCCGGTGCGGCCGACGCGGCGGGGGAGGGCCTCCCGGGGCCAGGCCCTCGGGCCTGCCCGGCGAAGGCCACTGCCATTTGCTCAGTCCTTGCGCACGTGGTGCATCGGGTCGAGGAGCTCGCCCTTGAGCAGGGCCAGGGGCGCCTTGTGATACAGGATCACGTCGTGGACCGGGTCGGTGATGATCTTGAAGGCCCAGGCCACTGCCGGCATCCAGCCGTCACGCAGCCACAGTTGGCCCACGCGGAACAACACACCTGCAACGCCCAGCGCCAGCCAAACGGTCCCGACGTCGTGCAACCACTCCATCACGCCTTCGGCCGGCTCGATCAGGCCGCCCAGGGAGGGCTGGAACCAGAGCAGGGCAGGCAGACCCACCCAGACGGTGAGCAGCACACTCTTGCGGTTCATGTTGTAGCCCACCTTGATCGCCTCCTTGTACTCGTCGCTGACCTGGTTGACATGGTCGAAACCGCGCGGCTCGAAGATGTAGTGGCCGGCTTGGCGGGTGACCATGGCCACGCACCAGCCCACCAGCGCGGCCCAGGCCGGATCGATGAACAGCAGGACGTAGGCGACCAAAAAGCTCAGTGCACTCACCAGATGCAGGGCCTGGTTGATGCGGCTATGGTGGTAGTAGCGGTGGTCGTCCCAACGCTGTTCGTGGAGGGTCTTGAGAAAGGCATTCATGGTGGGCTCCTGGGTGGGTGGCGCAGACCCCGCCGGCGATGGGTCGCCGCAGTCTGTCTGCGCCTCTTTCGAGTTTGGATGCTGGCTCTTGATGATGAAATTGCCGTGACAGATTGCGAGTCAGGCTGCGCTGTCACGGTTTTGAGATATGAGCGGCGGAACATCTGGCCATGCCTGATCAAGACACCTCGCAATCTCCGCTGCGCGACATCCTGGTCGAGAGCCTCCCGGCCTTGCGCCGAGGCCTGCGCGTGTCGGTCGTTACTGAAACATTCCCCCCCGAGATCAATGGCGTGTCGATCACGCTGGCGCGTCTCGTCGAGGGATTGCGGAGCAAGGGGCACGACCTGGAGATCATTCGGCCTGCCCAGGCGGTCGATCAGTCAAGTCCAGCGGGGGCACCCGGGCCGGCGCGCGACGAGCTGCTGACCCGTGGCGTGCCGATTCCCCGCTACCCTGGACTGCGCATGGGAATGCCAGCCAAGCGTCGCTTGATTCGCCATTGGTCGCTGCAGCGGCCAGACGTGGTTCACGTCGCCACCGAAGGACCTCTGGGTTGGTCGGCACTTCAAGCGGCCATTCATTTGCGCCTGCCGGTCACGTCGGATTTCCGCACGAATTTCCACACCTACACCGGGCACTATGGCATTGGCTGGCTGCAGCGCCCGATCACCGCCTATTTGCGGAAGTTTCACAACCGGGCGCATTTCACGACGGTGCCAACCGAGGCGCTGCGGCTCGAACTCGATGCGCTGAACTTCCAGCGTCTGGTGGTCCTGCCCAGAGGGGTCGACACGCACGCGTTCTCGCCGGCGTTTCGCAGCCAGGCACTGCGCGCGTCGTGGGGCGTGGCCGATGACGATCTGGTGGTGGCGGTCGTTGGCAGGCTGGCACCCGAGAAAAATCTGCGGCTGCTGGTTGAGGCCTGGCAGTCGCTTCGCCAGATTCATTCCCGCACCCGGCTCTTGCTGGTGGGTGACGGTCCGCAGCGGGCCGAATTGCAAGCAGCCTGCCCCGGAGCCATTTTTGCTGGCGCACGCCGCGGCGAAGACCTGGCGGCCCATTACGCGAGCGCCGACCTGTTTGCCTTCCCCAGCCTATCCGAGACCTTCGGCAATGTGGTGCTCGAGGCGCTGGCCAGCGGGCTACCCTGCGTCTGCTTTGACCATGCAGCCGCCGGACTGCTTTTGCGTGATGGGCAGGCTGGCATCTTGGTGGATGCCCACCGCCCCAAGGCCTTTGCCACCGCACTGCGTGACCTGGCGCTCGATCCGGATCGTCGTCGCGCGATGGCTCACGCGGCGCGCGAACTCGCCCTGCGTGAGGGCTGGGATGGCATCGTTGGCCGTTTCGAGACGCTACTTGAGCGTGCCCGGGGCGATGGCACACCGGCAGGTCTTGGCAACCTGGCCGAGGATGGACTCGTGGTGCCTCTGGCGCGGCCCTGAGTCGCTTGACCCAGCAGGCTCGGCGGGGACTCACGCAGGCGGGGCGTCAGCGAGCATGTGAGGCAGCGGACTTCGCGCGGAACGTTGCACGATCGCGCCACCACAGGGCGCCGATCAGCACCGCAACGCAGCTACCGAGTACCACCATCACCCACTGCACGGGCCACTCGGCGGCGGTGACCAGGGTGTAGAGGCCCACCAGCACCAGAATGCTGGCGTTTTCGTTGAAGCCCTGAACCGCGACGGATCGGCCGGCACTCAGGAGCACATGTCCCCGGTGCTGCAGGAGGGCGTTCAGCGGGACGACCATCAGGCCCCCCATGGCGCCGGCAGCGACCAGCAGGGCGACCGCGACTGGCAGCATCGTCACCTGGGACATCAGCATCAGGAGCGCGCCCAGCACGATGCCGGTCCAGACCATTCGCCGCGCCTGCTCCAGCGGCACCCACCGGCCTGCGGCCATCGCTCCTGCAATCACTCCGAGGGCCACCACCGCTTGCAAGTAGGCGCCCTGGCTCAGGTCCAGCCCGAGCTCCTCCTGGGACCAGCGCAGGACGATGAACTGCAACGCGGCGCCCACGCCCCAGAACAGTGTGGTCACGCTGAGGGAGATTCGTCCGCCCTCCGGATCACGCCACAGGCGCAGGTTGGCGCGCCAGAAGTTACGGCACAGGGCGACCGGATGAATGGGGGCCTGGGGGTAGCGTGCACCGCTGTCGGGTATCCACAAATTGAGGACACCGGCCACCAGGTACATCGCCAACAAGATGACCAGCGACAGCCCCAGGGGGGAGACCATCGGCGCCAGCGCCGTGGGCAGCCAAGCCGTCGCTGCGAGGGGCGTGCCGAGGGCCTGCTGCCAGGCCAGTGCAGGCGCGCTCTCCAGCCAGTAGCCGCTGACCAGGAGACCGCCCAAGCCAGTGCCAAGCAGTGCTGCGCAAACGACAGACACCTCAATCCAGCCATTGGCCTGTACCAACTGGCGTGGCGGTACCAGCTCGGTCACCAGGCCATATTTGGCCGGCGCATAGCCCGCCGCGCCCAGGCCGGCCAGGGTGAAGGCCAGCACAGGGTTCACGCCGCAGAGCAGGCCCAACGCCGCCAAGCCCTTGATGGCGTTCATCCAGGCCATGAGACGGCCTTTGCGAATGCCATCTGCCAAGGGACCCGCCACCGGCGCCAGAACCACGTAGGAAAGCGTGAAGCCCAATTTGAGAAGCGGCGCCCACCAACCCGGCATACCCTGGAGGGTGAGTGCAGCGATGGTCACGATCAGCAGCGCATGGTCCGCCAGTGCGGAGATGAACTGTGCAGCGATGATCCAGTGAAAGCCCTTGGGCATGGCGCTCCGTTGTGTTGACCGGGCGCCCCCCACATCGCTGTGAGGGGCGATGGTCGCCGGTGGGGAACGTGCGCTCAGCGCGCGCGCAGGAGTTCGCCGGCTTCGAGCAGGATCAGCTCGTTGTCGTCCGCCTGATTGGGGTTGCGGCTGCTGGAGAAGGGCAGGTTGTTGTCGTTACCGACAATGATGTGGTTGGCGTCGACGACATCGACGTTTTCGATGGTGAAGAACGGGAAGGTGAGCACGCCGCCCTGCAGGGGTTTGCGGGCCAGTTGCTTCGGATCCTGAATGTTCATCAGGTCCAGGTAGCCGATCTTGCGCATCGCCTGACCGGCGGTCTCGGGCTTGAACTCCACCTTGTAGATCCGCTTGAACTTGGGCAGGTCGTGGAAGCAGTCCGGCCGCCGCTGACCGGCGGGGCAGGCCTTGTCGGGGGTTCCTTCGCCATTGTCACGCTCGATCACCAAGGCCGTGGTCGCATCGATCATGTTGAAGTCGCCGATGGCGTGGTGATTGGCTTCCATCACGTACTTCCAGGACTTCCCGGTCCACTGACCCGCCTTCACGTCGAACTCCAGCACCCGCAGGTACTGGCGTCCGCCCTCCGTCTCGTAGGATTTGCTGGCATCGTTCCACAGGGCGCCTTCGAGCATCGCGTAGAGCTTGCTGCCGTCCTTGGACGCAGCCATGCCCTCGTAGCCCTTGGAACGGCGCACCTCGAACTTCACGCTGCCATCGGGCGCGCCCGGTGTGGTCACGGACGGGTGATCCGGGGAGCGTACGACCTTGCCGTCGACCTGGGTCTCAAATACCGCCAGCACTTTGCCGTTCAGATCTGCCTTAATCAGGAAGGGGCCGAACTCGTCGCCAACCCACAGCGCGCCATCGGCAAACTGAAAGCTCTCGGGGTCGAAATCAGAGCCGGTGAGAAAGCGCTTTGTGGTGCCTTCGTGAACGATGCGGAACGGCACTTTCTTGTCCGGGTCGTGCAGGAACACGGTCTTCAGGCGCTGCAACTGGCCGGTCTTGAAGTCGACGTTGTACTGGCTGAGATGAAGCATGAAGTCGGGGGAGTTGGCCTTGGAGCCTGCGCCGTTGTCGGTCAGGATCCAGTAGCTCCCGTCGTCCATCCGCTTGATGCCGGAGTGACCCTGCAGGGGCTGGCCATCGAATGGCAGCTTCACCCCGGTAGGACGCCCGGCAGATTGGCCTTCGACAGTGCCGAGGGCCTCAACGCGCGCGCCGGTGGTGAATTTGCCGCTCGCGCGCAGGTCGGCCGGCGCGTCGCTGGGGGCCGGGACGAAGGTCTGCGCGGGGAGTACGGCATGTCCAGCCAAAGTGGCAGGGTAGGCCTGCTGTGCCTGCGCGTTGAAGGCCAAGCAGGTCAGCGTAGCGCCGACAAGCGGTTTGAGTTTGAGGTGGAGGATCTGCATGTTGATGAACTTCCCGTGGTTGTTGTCAAAACGACCGCAGGTTGCAGCGCAGGCGTGAAGCCTTGATGACGATGCCAAGAAGAACGCACCGTCAAAAAACCTCCATCTTCCCGAAATATTCATGACACACACGCCGTCCACAGTCCCCGGACATGCGCAAACTATTCGAAACGATCACGGATTTCCCTGGCAACGACAACGCGCCTGAGCTGCCAGGGGAAGTGCAACCGGATCCGGCTGCGCGCAAGTACCGCTCCATCTTCATCTCGGACATCCACCTGGGTACGCCCGGATGCCAGGCCGATGCCCTGCTCGAGTTTTTGCGTGACAACGACAGCGAATACCTCTACCTCGTCGGTGACATCATTGACGGCTGGCAGCTTCGCCGCCGCTGGTACTGGCCCCAGGCGCACAACGACGTCGTGCAGAAGTTGCTGCGCCGTGCTCGCAAGGGTTGCAAGATCATCTACGTGCCGGGCAACCACGACGAGTTTGCGCGGCATTTTGTGGGTCACCAGTTTGGTGGCATCGATGTGCAAGAGGAGGCTGTGCACGTGACCGCGGACGGGCGCCGCCTCTGGGTCATTCACGGCGACTACTTTGACGCAGTGGTCCAGCACGCCCGCTGGCTAGCCTATGTGGGCGACCACCTGTACGACCTGACCCTGCGGATGAACCGCCACCTCAATTCGCTGCGTGCGCGGCTCGGGTTGCCCTATTGGTCGCTTTCTGCCTACTTGAAGGACCGGGTGAAGAAGGTGGTCAGCTACGTCAATTCATTCGAGGAGGCCGTTGCCGCCGAGGCACGCCGGCGAGGGCACCAGGGCGTGCTGTGCGGACATATCCACCGTGCCGAAATGCGCATGATCGACGGCGTTTTGTATTGCAACGACGGCGACTGGGTGGAAAGCCGCACGGCCTTGGTGGAGCACGCGGATGGCCATCTGGAGATGGTGGCCTGGCAGCCTGACCGAGAGGCTTTGCTTCAAAACGCACCCGCGCCTGCCGGTCAGGCGGTGGGCGCGATCGCGCCGTAAGTAGGGGCCTTGCAGACCCAGCCCCGCGGGCCTTATCGAGCCTGATCTGAAAGCCAGGGGGGCGGACTCAGCCCTTGGCGGGACGGCCCGTCTTGATGGCGGGCAGGGAATCCAGAGCTTGAATCAGCGCAGGCGCAGCGAGGGCTTCGAGCAGTTTGATGCCCGCGCGCAGCAGCTCGCTTTTCTTGGCGGGCCGGCCGGCCTGGGTGGCGCGCGCCTTGAGTGCTTCAATGACGGCGTATTCGGCCTTGGGCATGGTGAAGCTGTCACGGACCATTTTGGGCTTGCGCACCTTCTCAGCGGGCTGCGCCAAAGGCGCTGCCGCGGGCTTGGCGGCTGGACGCGGTGTGGCCGCATTGGAGCCCTTGGCGTTTGCTCCGGCTGGTGCTGGGGCGGCGGATTTTGCAGGGGCTTTGACCGGTGCCTTGGTCGCGGGGCTGGCAGTGGGCTTGGCCGGAGCTTTTGCAGTAGGTGTCGTAGCGGGTTTCGTAGCGGGCTTCGCGGGCGCCTTGGCCGCTGGCCTGGCAGGCCGCTTGACGGTCGTCTTGGTGGCCGCTTTGGTGGCCGCCTTGGTGGCCGCCTTGGTGGCCCTGGTGGTATCGGTGTTGGTGGAAGTCTTGGGTCGGCGAGTGGCCATGGTCAGGTCTCCAATCCGCTTCTAACGGTATAAACGATTTATACAGTTTAGGTCAGCTGGGACACCTTGGTTGCAAAGACCTCGTTGCCGGCAGGCTTTTCAGTGCGTCCAGACTCAACCGGCGCACTCGAAGGCGGCCGGCTCACTCTTGCAGCAAAAACAGCCGAGAGGTCTTGCCCCAGGCGGCCACTTCTTCTCGCAGCAGGTGGGCCGACTGCGGGTAGGTGGCTGCCCAGTCTGGCGGGAGCGTGAGGCGGATGGCCGCTCCCTCCGATGTGAGCTGCAGGCCGTTGGCCTGCGGGTCACGGCGCGCATGGCACAGGATCACGGCCAGACGCAAGGCGAGAAGCTGCTGCACGAACAGGTCGTCGCCGAAATCGGCATCGAGCTTGCGGAGTTTGCCGCGGTGCCCGAGCACCAGCAGGCTCAGGCGATGCAGTTCGCTCTGGGTGAACCCGGGTGCGTCGGCATGGTCCAGGATGTAGGCGCCATGCTTGTGGTACTCCTCGTGGGAGATCTGGCTGCCAATCTCGTGCAGCCTAGCGGCCCAGACCAAGGGCTGCATCGGGTCGGCGGTCATGTCTCCGGTCCCAGCGGTCTGGGCCATGAACTGTGCGGCCACCAGGGCAACCCGGCGGGCTTGTGCATCGTCCACTCCAAACCGTGCGGCCAGGCGCTCGACGGTGGCAGCCCGCAGGTCGGTGTCGGGGTGTTCCCGGTCCAGCAGGTCGTAGAGCACGCCTTGGCGCAAGGCGCCCTGCGCCACGTGGAGCGTGTCAATCTCCAGCAGGTCAAACAGTGCCAGCAGAACTGAAAGGCCGCCCCCGATGACCGGGCGCCGATCCTCCTTGAGTCCCTCGAGCCGTACCTTGTCTGCATGGCGCGCGGTCAGCAGGCGTTCGCGCAGCCAGCGCAGACCCTCTCGGGTGACCACGCCCTGCTCAAAGCCACAGGCTTGAAGGATGTCGGCAACGGCACCCACCGTGCCGGAGGCGCCGTAGGCGCTGTCCCAGGCGCTGCGGGGGTAGGCGACCAGCGCCTCGTCGAGGATGGCCTTCGCGGCCACTTCCGCGCGCTCAAAGGCTGCGGCGCTGAACTCGCCCTCGGGGAAGTATTTTTGCGACCAGGCCACACTGCCGACCCGAAAGCTCTCCAGCGTGCGGGGGCTGAATCCCTGGCCCAGGATCAGTTCGGTCGATCGGCCACCGATATCCACCACGAGGCGACGCTCGTCGGACTGTGGCAACAGATGCGCCACACCCTGGTAGATCAGGCGGGCCTCCTCACGTCCGGCGATCACCTCGATGGGAAAGCCGAGAATCTGCTTGGCTTTATCCAGAAAGGCGTCGCGGTTGCGCGCTTCGCGCAGTGTCTGGGTGGCAACAGCCCGAACCTGAGCGGTCCCGAAGACGGCCAGTCGTTCGGCGAAACGGGCCAGGCAATCCCAGCCCCGCTCCATGGCATCAGGGGTGAGGTTGCGGGCCTCGTCGAGCCCGCCCCCCTGGCGCACAGTTTCCTTGAGGTATTCGACGCGCTGGATGACACCGTGGTCGTGGCGGCCGATTTCGAGCCGGTAGCTGTTGGAGCCGAGGTCGACTGCCGCCAAAAGAGAACCGTTTTTCATTATCTAGCCAGCATATCAGGGCCGGCGCAAGGGACGTGCAGGAGAGGCGGGGAGGGCGCCGCGCAAGTGCGGGGTGCAAATAAGCAGGGGGAACAGACGGCGCGAATGGACGGCGCAAACAAATCGGCGGGCACCGCTGCCACGATGCCCGCCCGCGCGGGATCCCGGGGTCGTTCCCCGGGCGACAGAACCTAATTACTTGGGCGGCATCAGCACGCGGTCGACGGTGTGGATGACACCGTTGGTCGCGGCGATGTCGGCCTTTTGCACCATGGCGTCTTCCACGGTGACAAACTCGCCAGCCTTGCTCACAGCCACATTGGCGCCTTGCACGGTCTTCACGTTGCCGTTTTTGACATCGGCAGCGCTGACCTTGGCGGCCAGCACGTGGTAGGTCAGCACGGATTTGAGCAGGGCCGGGTTGGCCGCGACCTCGTCCAGGGTCTTTTGCGGGACGGCCTTGAAGGCATCATTGGTGGGGGCGAAGACGGTGAAGGGACCGGCGCCCTTGAGGGTGTCGGTCAGGCCGGCCTTGGTGACCAGGCTGTTGAGGGTGCTCAGTTGCGGGTCGCGGGCCAGGGCGTCGGCCACGGATACGGCAGACGTCTGGGCTGCGCAGACGGTGGCCAGCGCAGACAGGGCGGTCGCGACGGCGACCGAGGCAAAACGGCGTGAAATCATGGGTTTTTCTCCGAAGGGGTTGGGTTCCGATCCGAGACGGTATCGGCAATCGATGACAGCGCCGTGACCTTCTTGTGACATCCATGTGACGGTTTTTTGTCACACGACTGTCATGGGCGCCGCCTACATTGGCCCTCATCCCAAGCGCAAACCTTTCCTGTTTCTCTTCAACTCAAGGACTCCCGCCCATGAAATACACCCTGCGGATCGCTTCCCTCACCCTGGCCTCGCTGGCCTTCGCTGGTCTCGCTACTGCCCAGGAAGTGACCGGCGCCGGTGCTTCCTTCCCTGCGCCTCTGTACTCCAAGTGGGCTGCAGACTACAACAAGGCCACGGGCGTGAAGATCAACTACCAGTCCGTCGGTTCGGGCGCTGGCATTCGCCAGATCGACGCCAAGACGGTGGCTTTTGGTGCCTCCGACATGCCCCTGTCCGACGCTGATCTGACCAAGAAAGGTCAGCTCCAGTTTCCCACGGTGATCGGCGGTGTGGTGCCGGTGATCAACGTCAAGGGCATCAACCCCGGTCAGCTGCGCCTCAACGGTCAGGTGCTTGGCGACATCTTCCTGGGCAAGATCGTCAAGTGGAACGACGCTGCCATCAAGGCGCTCAACCCCACCCTGCCGCTGCCCGACGTCGCTATTTCGCCGGTGCGCCGCGCTGATGGCTCTGGCACCACCTTCATCTTTACCAACTACCTGTCGAAGGTGAACCCCGAGTGGAAGGCCAAGGTCGGTGAGGGCACCGCCGTCAACTGGCCCACCGGTGCCGGTGGCAAGGGCAACGAAGGCGTGGCCGCCTTCGTTGGCCGCCTGCCCAACTCGATCGGTTATGTCGAGTACGCCTACGTCAAGCAAAACAAGTTGACCTTCGCCCTGATGCAAAACTCTGCGGGCCAGTTCGTCTCCCCAGACGACACGGCCTTCAAGGCCGCCGCCGCCGGCGCCAAGTGGAATGAGACCTTCAACCAGATTCTCACGAACCAGCCGGGTGCCCAGTCCTGGCCCCTGACCGGCGCTACCTTCATCCTGATGCACAAGGTGCAGGACAAGCCGGCTGAGGCCGCCGCCGCCCTGAAGTTCTTCGCTTGGGCCTACCAGAACGGTGACAAGACCGCCGATGACCTCGACTACGTGCCCATGCCCGCCAGCGTGAAGCAGCAGATCGAGCGGCTTTGGGCCTCCGACATCAAGGACGCCTCTGGCAAGGCGATCGCCATCCGCTGATCCTTCATTGGCCCCGACGGCCGGCCGTTTCTGGCCGGCCGCCCTTCAGCGGCCGGCGTCCTGATGGAGACCTCATGTCCTCTACACTCCAAGCGACCAAGGATCCCCGGGACCTCGACGCTGTGATTTCTTCTTCCTCTTCCAGACAGGCCCAGCCTCCGGCGCCCAAGCGCGGAGGCTCTGCGCCCTTTGTCGATCGCCTGTTCGCCTGGGCTTCCAGGGGGGCTGCTCTGCTGACCCTGGGTCTTCTGCTCGCGATTCTGGGCTCCTTGCTTTTTGGCGCCTGGCCAGCCATCAGCGCCTACGGCCTGGGCTTTTTCACCAGCAGCACCTGGGATCCGGTGGCCGACCAGTACGGCGGCCTGGTCATGATCTACGGCACGCTGGCCACCTCGTTCATCGCCTTGCTGATCGCGGTGCCTGTGAGCTTTGGTATTGCACTTTTCCTCACCGAGTTGTCACCGGCCTGGCTCAAGCGCCCGCTGGGCACGGCCATTGAGCTGCTGGCGGCGGTGCCCTCCATCGTCTACGGCATGTGGGGCTTGCTGGTGTTCGGCCCGATCCTGGCCGAATGGGTGCAGCAGCCGCTGCAGGGCCTTTTTGCTGGCGTGCCATTTCTCGGGACCCTGGTTTCAGGCCCGCCAGTCGGTATTGGCGTGCTTTCGGCCGGCATCATTTTGGCCATCATGATCATTCCCTTCATCGCTTCGGTGATGCGGGACGTTTTCGACGTGACACCGCCCATGCTCAAGGAGTCGGCCTACGCGCTGGGCTCGACCACCTGGGAGGTGATGTTCAAGGTGGTGCTGCCCTATACCAAGGGGGGTGTCATCGGCGGCATCATGCTGGGCCTGGGCCGGGCCCTGGGTGAGACCATGGCGGTGACCTTCGTGATCGGCAATTTCAACCAACTCGACTCAATCAGCCTGTTCGCGCCGGCCAATAGCATCACCTCGGCCCTGGCCAATGAGTTCGCCGAGGCTGCGACCGAGATGCACCAGGCAGCCCTGATCTACCTGGGCTTGGTGTTGTTTGTCATTACCTTCGTGGTGCTGACCTTGTCCAAGCTGCTCCTGGCCCGCTTGCAAAAGAACGAGGGGACGAAGTCATGAGCATTGCAGCCTCTGGCGTTGCCAAGTACCAGGCTCGCAAGCGCCTGAATGCCGTGGCCTTGGTGCTTTCCCTGGCGGCCATGGCCTTCGGGTTGGTTTGGCTGATCTGGATCCTGTTCGAGACGGTGCGCCTGGGCATTGGCGGGCTGACCTGGGCCACCGTGTCCCAAATGACGCCTGCACCCAATGAGGTGGGCGGTATTGCCAACGCCATCTACGGCTCCTTCCTGATGGTCATGCTGGCCACGTTTGTTGCCACGCCTATCGGCATCTTGGCCGGGGTTTATCTGGTCGAGTACGACCGTGAGGGCTGGCTGGGCCGTACCACCCGCTTTGTCAACGATATCTTGCTGTCCGCGCCTTCGATCGTGATCGGTCTCTTCGTTTACGCGGTGGTGGTGGCGCGCTTCAAGCAATTCTCGGGCTGGGCTGGTGTGGCTGCCCTGGCGCTGATCGTGATTCCGGTGGTGATTCGCACCACCGAAAACATGCTGGCGCTGGTGCCCTCCGCCCTGCGTGAGGCCGCCTATGCTTTGGGCGCGCCCAAGTGGAAGGTCATCACCGACATCACCCTGCGCGCTGCCCGCGCCGGCGTGGTCACCGGTGTGCTGCTGGCGGTGGCCCGCATCTCGGGTGAGACAGCGCCGCTGCTCTTTACCGCCTTGAACAACCAGTTCTGGACTTCCAACCTCTCCGAGCCGATGGCCAGCCTGCCGGTCACCATCTTCAAGTTCGCGATGAGCCCCTACGAAAACTGGCAACAACTGGCCTGGGCCGGTGTGTTCCTGATTACGCTGGCCGTCCTGGCCCTGAACATCCTGGCCCGTGTGGTCACCCGTAACAAGATTTGAAGAGGCCGCTCCATGATGGCTACCGCAACTTCTCCCCTGGCATCGAACCCTGTCCCCGCTGGATCTGCCGCCATGTCGGCGCTGCGTCCCAAGCTTTCGGTTCGGGACCTGAACTTCTATTACGGCGGCTTCAAGGCCCTCAAGGGTATCAACCTGGATATTCCGGAGAAGAAGGTCACCGCCTTCATCGGCCCGTCCGGCTGCGGCAAGTCCACTCTGCTGCGTACCTTCAACCGCATGTTCGAGTTGTATCCCGAGCAGCGGGCCGAGGGCCAGATCCTGCTCGATGGCGAGAACCTGCTGACCTCCAAGGAGGATGTGGCGCTGATTCGTGCGAAGGTCGGCATGGTGTTCCAAAAGCCCACGCCTTTCCCGATGTCGATCTACGACAACATTGCTTTCGGTGTGCGCCTGTTTGAAAACCTATCCGCTTCCGACATGGAAGACCGGGTGGAATGGGCGTTGCGCAAGGCGGCGCTGTGGGGAGAGGTCAAGGATAAGTTGCAGCAAAGCGGCTCGGGTCTGTCGGGCGGGCAGCAACAGCGCTTGTGCATTGCCCGCGGCATCGCGATCAAGCCGGAGGTGCTGCTGCTCGACGAGCCCTGCTCGGCGCTCGACCCGATCTCCACCGCCAAGATCGAGGAATTGATCGCCGAACTCAAGCACGAGTACACGGTGGTCATCGTGACGCACAACATGCAACAGGCCGCGCGCTGCAGTGACTACACTGCCTACATGTATCTTGGCGACCTGGTCGAAGTGGGGGAGACAGAGCAGATCTTCTTCAAGCCCACCCGCAAGGAGACCGAGGACTACATCACCGGCCGTTTTGGCTGAACCGGTTCGACCAGGAGCCCACCATGCCCGACAAGCACATTTCTGCCCAGTTCGACACCGAACTCAATGCCGTCTCCTCCCGTTTGATGGAGCTGGGCGGGCATGTCGAATCGCAAATCCACCAGGCGATCTATGCCCTGTCTCAGTTCAGCGTTGAGGCCGCCCAGCAGGTGTTGATGATTGAAGAAAAGGTCAATGCGATGGAGGTCGAAATCGACCGGGACATCGCCTCCATCATCGGCCGGCGTCAACCGACCGCGCGCGACCTGCGCTTCCTCATGGCCATCTCCAAAACCACCGCCAACCTTGAGCGCGCAGGTGACGAGGCCAGCAAGATCGCCCGCATGGTCAAGTCCATCATCGCCAGCGGTGCGGCTCGCCAGTTGCCCACCACGGACCTGCGGGTGGCGTCTGACTTGGCAGCCGGCCTGCTACGCAAGGCGCTGGACGCCTTCGCCCGCTTGGACACCCAGGCGGCGGTGTCCATCCTGAAGGAAGACGACCTGATCGACCAAGAGTTCGACGGCTTCGTGCGCAAGCTCATCACCTACATGATGGAAGACCCTCGGACCATCTCTGCCAGCCTCGACCTGCTGTTCGTTGCCAAGGCGATTGAGCGCATCGGCGACCACGCCAAGAACGTGGCCGAACTGATCATCTACATCGTCAAGGGCGCGGATGTGCGCCACGTGCCAATGGCCGACATCGAGTCGGCGATCCAGTAATTCGCCTCGTATGAAGAAGCCCCGCGTTCTGATCGTTGAAGACGAGTCCGCGATCGCCGAACTGATTGCGGTGAATCTGCGCCACAACGGCTTTGAGCCCGTCTGGGCCGAAGATGGTGCAGGCGCCCAGCGCGAACTTGACGCCGTCTTGCCCGACGTTATTTTGCTCGACTGGATGCTCCCAGGCCAAAACGGACTGACCCTGGCTCGTAAGTGGCGCTCTGACGCCCGAACCAAGTCGGTCCCCATCCTGATGCTCACCGCCCGCGGTGACGAGCCGGACAAAATCTCGGGGCTGGATGCCGGTGCCGACGACTACATCACCAAGCCCTTTTCGACCCAGGAGCTGATGGCGCGCATCCGCGCTGTGCTGCGGCGACGCGCGCCCGAGCAGGCCGGTGAGGCAGTGACCATCGGCGATCTGAACCTGGACCCGGTGACGCACCGTGTCAGCTGGCAAGGCACCCCCCTCAAGCTGGGCCCGACCGAGTTCAAATTGCTCAACTTCCTCATGCGGCACCCGGAGCGGGTGCACAGCCGCGCCCAGTTGCTGGACAAGGTTTGGGGAGACCATGTGTTTATCGAAGAGCGCACGGTCGATGTTCACGTCAAGCGGCTGCGTGAAGCCCTGGGCATGGCTGGCGCGCTGGTCGAGACGGTTCGCGGCGTGGGTTACCGACTGACGTCAGAGCCGCACCTGCAGCAGTTGGCCGTGCGGGAGACCTGAGCGCAAAGCCCGGATTCCGATGGCGGTTCGAATCGTTGTGCTCCTGGCCTTCCTGGTGGTGGGCACTGTCGCTGGCTGGAGCTTGGGCGGTTCTACGGGCGGCATTGTGGGCGCTTGGGTTGCCGCCTTGCTTTGGCTGACGGTGGAATTGGTGCTGGGGGCGAGGGTGCTGCGCTGGCTGCGCGGGTCGGACGTTTTGGGCGACCCTCCGGAGCTGACAGGCCTGTGGGGTGAGATGGTGGACCGGGTGCGCCGCCTGCTCCGCGCACGCGACCAGCAGGTCACCGAGGCGCGCCAGCGCATGCAGTACTTCCTGGAGGCCATTCAGGCCTCTCCCAACGGCGTGACCTTGCTGGACGAGATCAACCGCATCACTTGGTGCAACCAGACCGCGGCCAGTCATTTCGGGTTTGATGCGCAGCGTGACCAGTTGCAACTGGTAGGCAATCTGGTGCGCGACCCTGACTTCACCGCTTACCTGTCGGAGGGTGACTTCTCGCGCGAGGTGGTGATCAACGGCCGCGGCGCATCAGCCGGTCGCGTGGCGCGGGTGTCCGCCCAGGTTCACCCCTACGGCGAAGGCCAGAAGCTGCTGTTGTCACGTGACGTGACCGCCCTCGAGCAGGCCGACACCATGCGGCGTGATTTCGTCGCCAACGTCTCGCACGAGATCCGCACGCCGCTGACCGTGCTCAATGGCTTCGTCGAGACCCTGCAGAACTTGCCGCTCGACGAGGCTGACCGTAGCCGCTATCTGGGGCTCATGGCCCAGCAGGCGCAGCGCATGCAGGCCCTGGTGAACGACCTGCTCACCCTCTCGCGCCTCGAGGGCAGCCCCTTGCCCGGCGGGGGGGAATGGGTTTCTCTGGCCGGGCTGATGGCGCAGTGCGAGGAGGAAGTCCGCGGGCTGGCCTCGGCCCTGGGCAAGGAGATCACCCTGCGCTGTGAGCCCGCGCCCGCCGTCGAACTTTCTGGCGTCAGCTCTGAGGTGCTGAGCGCCATGAGCAATTTGGCCTCCAACGCCGTTCGCTACACCCCTTCGGGGGGGGCGGTCGACTTCGGCTGGCGCGAGCGGGGCGACGGCCGGCTCGCGTTCGTCGTCTATGACACCGGCCCGGGCATCGCTCCCGAGCACCTGTCCCGCCTGACCGAGCGCTTTTATCGGGTCGACCGCAGCCGCTCGCGCGAGACCGGGGGCACTGGCCTGGGCCTGGCTATCGTCAAGCATGTGGTGCAGCGCCACGGCGGCGAACTGCAAATTGAGAGCCGCTTGGGCCAGGGCTCGAACTTTTCTTTCTGGCTGCCCGCCGGCCGGTTCAGGGCTGTGGCGGCAGCGTCCGCCGAAGTGCCCGTTTTAGAAGCAGCAGAAACGCTGCAGTCGTGAGCGCCAGCGCCAGGGCGCCTGTGCCCCAAAAGGCTGCCGGCGTCTGCAAACCACCGGTGGCACCCGGTCCGGTGTACGCCAGCCAGTAGCCGCCGCCCAGACCCACGCCCCACAGCATCAGGCAGTACACCACCAGGCTGGCGGTGGCCACGCCGAAGCTGCGCAAGACAAACACGCTGACCGCTTGTAGCGCGTCAAAAAGGTGGTAGACCGCCACCCAGGGCAGCAGCGCCGCTGCCGCAGCCACCACCTGCAGGTTGGCGCCGGCAAAGAGACGCGCCAGAAACCCATGAAAGGCCAGCACCGCCCCGCCCATCGCCAAGGCGCAGGCCAGTGTCAGCGCAAACCCCAGCCTCATGGCCAGCCGCGCCTGCTGCGGTTGCTGCGCGCCCAGCCAGTAGCTCACCCTTGCGCTGGCGGCAATGCCGAATGCCAGCGGCGTCATGTACAGCAGCGCGGTCATGCTCGCGGCGATCTGGTGGCTGGCCGCCGCCACCGTGCCCAGACGGGCGATGAACAGTGCCATCAGGGTGAAGGAGGTCACCTCGACCATGATCGACAGCCCGGTGGGCAGCCCCAGGCGGGCGAAGCCGCGAAGGGTGGGCCCGTGCGGTGGCTCGGGCCGGCGCCAGAGTTGGTAAGGCCGGTACAGCGCCTGCTGCCGCAGCATCCACACCGCCAGGCCCAGCATCGTCCAGTTCACGATCACCGTGCTCCAGGCGCAGCCGGCCAGCCCCAGGGCGGGTAGGGGCCCTGCGCCGAAGACCAGGAGCATCGCCAGCGGTACCTTGAGGAAGAGGGAACCGATCTGGATCCAGGTGACCAGTCGCGGCTTGCCCAGGCTTTGGTTCAGCGTGCTGTAGAGGCGGAACAGCAAGGTGGCCGGCAAGGCGCAGGCGAGCAGGGCCAGGTAGTGCCGCACATCGTCCTGCAGCGCGGCAGGCACCTCGGTGACCGCAAGCAGGGGGCCCGGTACCAGGAGCAGCACCATGCCGACGGCGCTCGCCACCGCCGCCACATAGAGGCTCTGGCGTACTGAGAATCCGAGCTCGTCCTGGCGGCCAGCCCCACGCAGCTCGGCCCAGATGGGCAGTTGCGCTTGCAGCACGCCCATGAGTGCCACGAAGATGGAGACGTAGACCGCTGAACCTACCGAGAGCGCAGCCAGCGCTTCGCCGGAGTGCCGGGCGGCGACAAAGGTGTCGGCCAGACCGAAGGCCATGACCGCCACCTGGCCCACGTACACCGCGCCGGCATGGCGGGCTATCGCGCCCAACTCGGCGCGCTGATGGGTGGCCGCGGCACTCATTGCCGCTCCCGCCGATAGACCAGCAACTGGTCCTTGGCGTCTGCTGGGCGGCGCACGGTCGCAACCAGCCGCCAGACCGGGCGTGTGCCCTCGGTGGATGACGCGTTGATCGCACGGGCCTGCACCCGCCAGGGGCATCGCGGGCCGGCCGCTGGGGTCTGGGCGATGGCTTCAGGTGCTGCAGCAGAGGCGGAAGTCTCGTCAGGGCCTGGGGCGTCCGTGGCGCTGCCAACCCGCACCAGATCCAAGGCTGCATGGTGACGCAGCGCGGCGATATGGCCGGTGCTCAGGCCCACCACCTCCACGCAGCCTGGCCCGGTGATCGCGCGCTGCACGCCTGCCACCATGGGACGGTAGCTGCGGGCGTAGTCCAGGGCCGGCAGCCACAGGGTCATCAGCAGCAGCCAGCACAGGGCCGCGCCTCCGGCGGGCAGCACCAGGCTTTTCCAGAGGGCGGCTCGGTGGCGTCCTGCGCGCCAATGCACCAGCCAGAACCAGGCGGCGGTGGCTGCAAGTGCAGCCAGAAAGGCCGGCCACGAAAAGGCATGGCTGAAGCCTGGCGCCAGACGAGCCACATTGGCGGCTGGCGCGCGCGGCACCCCGGTCTCCAGCGAGAGCCACACCGCCCAGATGATCAGGGCGCCGCCGCTGAAAAACAGCAGGGTGAACCAGTCGATCAGGGCCGACACCGAGCGGCGCAGGGTCGGCAGGGTAAAGGCCGCCAGCGCCGCCAGCGCCGGCAGGGCCAGCAGCAGGGAGCGGTCGGGCGTGGCGGTTGACAGGGCCGAGACCAGGGGCAGGCCGGCGCACCACAGGGGTAGCATCAGGTGACGGCTCGACAGCTGTCTGCGCCAGCGCCAAGCCGCCCAGAGCGCCAGCGGGCCCACCGGCCAGGTGAACCACAGCAGCAGGCGGGCAGCGCTGCCCAGGCCCAACTCGGCACCGAGTCGCCACTGCCACAGTCCGAGCGCTGTGGCCAGGACAGCCACGCCCAGGGCTGCCGCGAGGACGAGCGCCGCCTTGCGCCGGGCGGCCTGCGGTCCGCCCGTGTCGTTCGCGTCGTCCGGCGCGTCGAAGCTGCGCCGCAGGGTGCCGCCGCCGCTGCGGCTGCCGCGTGCGTCCAGCTGCCAGGCCAGGGCGCCGCCCAGGGCCAGCAACAGGGCCAGCATCGGTGCGCCGCTCAGGGCTAGGCCTGCCAGACCCAGGGCCAGACCCAGCGGTCCTCGAAGGCGTCGCAGCAGAGCTTGGCCGTCGGCCGCCCGGGCCTCGGCGGCCAGGCCGTAGAAGGTGAGGGCGGCGAAGGCCAGTTGTGCCAGTGAGGGCGTTGTCTCGTGAGAGAACTGGGCCAGGCCCAGACAGGCGATCAGCCCCAGCAGGCCGGCGTCTGCCAGGGCGCAGGCGTAGTCGCGCGGATCGGCCTCGCCGCCAAAGGCAAAGGCCACCGGCTGCGCGCGTGGGCTGCGGGCCAGGTGGTAGACCGCGTACCAAGTCGAGGCCAGGGTGAGCCCCAAAAGGGCCATGAAGGGCAGGCGTACCGCCATTTCGGGTGAGAGCCACCCCAGGGCGTCACTGAACAGGCGGATGGCTGCCGCTCCCAGCCAGTAGGGGATCAGGGCGTCGAACTCCGGGGCCTGCCCCAGCAAGGTGGGCTGCCACCAGGTGCTGGCGCCCCGGGCGATTTCGGCCATGACGCCGAAGCCTTGCATGTCGGCGTTGCGCCAGGGGTCGCGCCCCAGGAACCCGGGCAGCACATAGACCAGGCAGAACAGCCATAAGGCTGCGCGCGGCAAGCGGCGCACTGCGCTCTGGGCCACGATCGCTGGGGTGGGCGGGTTCACTGGCGGATTATCGAATGGGAGCGGGAGCGTTCGAGGTCACCTGCGCGTCCCAGCCCTGTGCTTGCCGCAAGGCCGGCGGCGCTGTGTGGAGCCCAGGTGCCTGCCACCGGCAAGACAAAGGGCAGCGCGGTTGCCCGGGCTGCCCTTTGGCGGAAAGCGAACGCTGGGCGTGATTACTTGGCCAGCGCAGACTTGCCGAACTTGTTGCGGAAGCGCTCGACGCGGCCGCCCATGTTGTCGACGGACTTTTGCGTGCCGGTGTAGAAGGGATGCGACTCGCTGGAGGTGTCCAGCTTGAACAGGGGGTAGCTCTTGCCTTCGTGCTCGGCGGTCTCCTTGGCGGGAACGCAGGAGCGGGTCACGAACTTGAAACCGTTGGACAGGTCCACGAAGAGCACTTCGCGGTAGTCGGGGTGAATGCCATCTTTCATGAGAATTCCTCGTCAGGTGCGGTAGCCGGCTCGGGCCCAATGCCCAGGCTACTTTCCGCAAAACCCGCAATTATAGGTGTGCGGGAGAGTGAGTCTTTAAGTATGCAGGGCCGCGCGCTTATCCGCCCCGGCGCATCATGTCGAAGAACTCGACGTTGGTCTTGGTTCCCTTCATCGACTTGAGCACCATTTCCATCGCCTCGATCTCGTCCATGTTGTACATGAACTGGCGCAGGATGCGGGTCTTTTGCAGCACCTCAGGCGCTAGCAGCAACTCCTCGCGGCGGGTGCCCGAGCGATTGAGCTGAATGGAGGGGAACACGCGCTTTTCATAAAGGCGCCTGTCCAGGTGGATTTCGCAGTTGCCGGTGCCCTTGAATTCTTCAAAGATCACTTCGTCCATGCGCGAACCGGTATCGATCAGCGCGGTGGCAATGATGGTCAAAGAGCCCCCTTCTTCCACATTGCGGGCTGCGCCCAGGAAGCGCTTGGGGCGTTGCAGGGCATTGGAGTCCACGCCACCGGTCAGCACCTTGCCGGAAGAGGGCACCACGTTGTTGTAGGCGCGGGCCAGGCGGGTGATGGAGTCCAGCAGGATGACCACGTCTTTTTTGAGTTCGACCAGGCGCTTGGCGCGCTCGATCACCATCTCGGCCACGTGCACGTGGCGGGCGGCGGGTTCGTCAAAAGTGGAGGCAATCACCTCGGCCTTCACCGAGCGCTGCATGTCGGTCACTTCCTCGGGCCGCTCGTCGACGAGCAGCACCATCATGTAGCTGTCGGGGAAGTTGGAGGAGATGGCGTGGGCGATGCTTTGCATCATCACCGTCTTGCCGGACTTCGGCGGCGCGACGATCAGCGCGCGCTGGCCCTTGCCGATGGGGGCAATGATGTCGATCACACGGCCGGTGATGTTTTCCTCGCCCTTGAGGCTCTCGCGCTCGAGCCGCATTTGCTCTTTGGGGAACAGCGGGGTGAGGTTCTCGAACATCACCTTGTGCTTGTTCTGCTCGGGCGGGCCGCCATTGACCGCGTCGAGCTTGGTGAGTGCGAAGTAGCGCTCGCCATCCTTGGGAATGCGCACCTCGCCCTCGATCATGTCGCCGGTGTGCAGGTTGAAGCGCCTCACCTGGCTGGGAGAGATGTAGATGTCGTCGGTGCTGGCGGTGTAGCTGGTGTCCGGGCTGCGCAGGAAGCCGAAGCCGTCGGGCAAGATTTCGAGCACGCCGTCGGCAAAAACCTGCTCGCCGGCCTTGGCGCGCTTCTTGATGATGGCGAACATCAGCTCCTGCTTGCGCATCCGGCCGGTGTTCTCGATCTCGAGCTCCTCGGCCTGCTTGAGGACTTCGGAAACGTGCAGTGCCTTGAGTTCGTTGAGGTGCATGGCAGTTGGCCTCGTGGAGACGCCCTGGAGGGGGCGTTCTGCTGGTGGGGAAACGGGGGGAAGGGACCTTGGCGGACCTGGCGGTGTCGCCGGAAACCGGGCTGCGGTCTTTTCGGAAGGGCCGGGCTTGAGGGTGCCCGGCGGTCAGCGCATTATATGTATGAAAAAAGGGCCCGCGAGGGGCCCTTTTGAGGGGGGAGGCTCAGGCCAGTTGTTGGTCGATGAAAGCGGTGAGTTGTGCCTTGCTCAATGCTCCCACCTTGGTGGCGGCCAATTCGCCGCCTTTGAACAGCATCAGGGTCGGGATGCCGCGGATGCCGAACTTGGCCGGCACATCGCGGTTTTCGTCGACGTTCATTTTGGCGACCGTGAGCTTGCCCTGGTAGGCGGAGGAGACTTCGTCGAGGATGGGCGCGATCATCTTGCACGGGCCGCACCACTCGGCCCAGTAGTCGACCAGAACCGGGGTGCTGGACTGAAGGACGTCGGCTTCGAACGATGCGTCGGAGATGTGCTTGATCAGGTCGCTGGCCATGAGAGTAATCCTTGGGGTTCGGTGAGGTCGCCTGCAGGTAAAGTGCCGGGATTGTGACAGAAACATGGCCTTCACACCGGGGCGGGGCCGCTTGGCAATCTCTATGACCCCGATAGCCGACACCCTTGGCCCCGGGGCGGTATTGCCCTGCAGCCTCGACGCTTTGCCGGCCCGGCTTGCGTCGGCCATGGCGGCGCGCGGCGCTCACGCAGCCCGCACGGTGGTGTTGCTGCCTTTTGGCCAGTTGCTGGCGCCCGCGCGCCGTGCGTGGGCGGCCTATGCGCCCGACGGCTTCACGCCGCGCTTTGAAACCACACTCAGCTGGGCCGCCCGCTTCGGATTTGCGCCCGGCCCTTTAGACCTCTGCTTCGAACGCGCCCTGGACCTGCTCACCGCCCGCAGCCTGCTGGAGCGCACCGGCCTGGGCGCACAGGCTGGCGTGTTGGCGCCGCGCCTGCTCGAGCTCGCCTGGCAGCTGGCGCCCCTGGCCGCCGCTGTGGTGCCGGAGAGGCGCGGTGCCTGGGCCCAGTCGGCTATTGCGGCGGGCAGCCTGAGCCTGGACCACCCGCACATGGCGCTGGAAGTGGCCCTGGCCCGCATCGCCATCGAATGGGTGGCGACCTCGGCCCACGTGACCGACCGCCTGCTGCTGAAGGAGGCCGGCGCGCTCGACCTGCTGGTCGTGCTGGAGGGCCTGCAGCCTGACCCGGTGGCGCGCGCGCTGGCCGCTGCATTGGCAGGTGCCTCGACAGACTCCCCTGGAGAACCTGGCGCTGGCGCGATGGCCGAACCGGAGGCCCGGGCTCCTGGGCTCGACTCGGGTTCGGGTTCGGGTTCGGGTGGGCGTGCCGAGGTCTGGCCTTTCGAGCTGCCGCAGACCTTGGGGCGCATTGCCTTGCACGCGTGCCCGGCGCCCGCCGACGAGGCCGAGCGCGCCGCCGCCTGCGTGGTGCGTCACCTGGCCGAGGGGCGCACACCGGTGGCGCTTGCGGCGGTCGACCGCGTTCTCACACGCCGCATCCGGGCCATGCTTGGCGCGCGCGGGTTGCGTATCGCCGACGAGACCGGCTGGAAGCTCTCCACCACGCGCGCCGCGGCCCAGTTCATGGGTCTGCTGCGAGCCGCCCGCTGGGACGCGCCGACCGACGAGGTGCTCGACTGGCTCAAGCACCTGCCCTTGGTTTCGGTGGCCGACTTGCGCGCGCTCGAGCGCCGCCTGCGCCGCGAGGGTTTGCGCAGCTGGCAGGAGGCCGGCGACAGTGCCCTGGTGCAGCAAGCCGACGCCTGGCGCGAGCGCCTGCGCGCGCCCCGCACCCTGCCCCGCTGGCAACAGGCTCTGCGCGAGTTGCTTCAAGAGACAGGGCTGTGGCCAGCGATGGAGGCCGACCCGGCGGGAGAGCAACTCATCGCCGTCTTGGGGCTCGATGAAGCCGGGCAGCAGCTGTGGGCGCGCTTGCCGCAGGGGGAGCGCCGCCTGGACCTGAACGAACTGAGCGCCTGGGCCGGTGAGGCTCTGGAGGCCGCGAGCTTCATGCCGGCCTCGCCCGAGCAGGCGCAGGTGGTGGTGCTGCCCTTCAACCAATTGCTCGGGCGCCGCTTCAACGCGCTGGTCGTGCCCGGTTGCGACGAGGTTCGCCTCGCGCCCTCGCCCGAACCCCCCGGCCCCTGGACCGCCGCCCAGCGCCTGGGCCTGGGCCTGCCCGCGCGCGAGGACCTGGAGCGGGCCCTGCGCAGGGCCTGGCAAGCGGCGCTGGCGCTGCCGGTGGTGGACCTGCTGTGGCGCACCAGTGACGACAAGGGCGACCCGGTGCTGCCCAGTGCCTTGGTGCAACAGCTGCAGCTCGGTGGCGCCTGCCACGAGGGGATGGATCCGCGCACGTCGATGGCCCTGGCGCCTTCTCCCATCGCGCCGCCGGGGGCCAGCGCGCCACAACTGGCGCTGCGCGAGGTTTCTGCCAGTGCCTATGAGGACCTGCGTCGCTGCCCCTACCGCTTTTTCGCGCTGCGCCAGCTGGGGCTGCAGGAGGCCGCCGAGATCGATGTGGAGTTGGGCAAGCGCGACTTCGGCAGTTGGCTGCACGAGGTGCTGCACCAGTTTCACGAGGCTCTGGCGACCGAGGGTCAGGCCGACCGCGTGCAGCGCGCGGCGCTGATGGACCAGGCTGCTGAGGGTGCCAAGCGCAAGCTCGGACTGCAGGACGGCGAGTTCCTGCCCTTCGAGGCGGGCTGGCCGCAGCTGCGTGAGGGCTATCTGCAGGCGCTGCAGGACTTCGAGGCTCAATCCGGGGCGCGCTACGAGTGCGGCGAGCAGTCCCGCGAGGCGGGCCTCGGGCCGGTGCGTCTGAGCGGCCGTATCGACCGTATCGACCGGGTTGGAACTCCGGCCGACGTGGGTGGGGTTCGCCGGTTGGTGATGGACTACAAGACCGAGGATTCCAAGAAGACCAAGAGCCGGGTGAAGGATCCGCTGGAGGACACCCAACTGGCGTTTTACGCCGCGCTTCTTGGCGAGGAAGGTTTGCAAGGGTGCTACGTGAATGTCGGAGAGCGGGGGAAGACCGAATTCATCCGGCAGCCTGGCCTCGAGGAGGCCCGTGACGCCCTGGTGCGGGGCATCGTCCACGACATGGGTCGCATCGCTGCGGGCGCGCCGTTGGCCGCTTTGGGTGAGGGCTCAGCCTGCGACTACTGCTCCGCCCGTGGCCTGTGCCGCAAGGACTTCTGGCCACGATGAGTAATTTGACATGAGCGATTTGACCTGAGCGATTTGAGATGAGCCAGACGCACGACCGGCCAGACGCCCTGCCTCTGCAGGCGGGTGATGCCGCGCTTGCTGTTGATCCTGCGTCTGTGGCTGATCCCGCATCCTCAGCCACCGGCTTTGCCTACGAGGCCGACGGTCACCGGGTGCCTGCCGAACGCTTCTATGCCATTGCCTGCGACCCACGACGCAGCGTGGCGGTAGAGGCCTGCGCCGGCGCGGGCAAGACCTGGATGCTGGTCTCGCGCATCTTGCGCGCCTTACTCGAGGGCGTGCCGCCGCACGAGATCCTGGCCATCACCTTCACCAAAAAGGCCGCCGGCGAAATGCGCCAGCGGCTGCAGGATTGGCTGCGGGAGTTCTCCGCGCTGGACGACGCCCGTCTGCGGCAGGAGCTGCGCCTGCGCGGCCTGCCCGAAGCGCGTGCCGCCGAACTCGCGCCCCAGCTGCGGGGCCTGTACGCCCGGCTACTGGCGGGTGGGCGGCCGGTACAGATTCGCACCTTTCACAGCTGGTTCGCGGCCCTGCTGCGCACCGCACCCCTGGCCACCCTGGAGGCGCTGGGCTTGCCCGCGCGTGGCGAGCTGCTCGAAGACGACGCCCAGGCTATTGCCCGGGTCTGGCGGCCCTTCCAAGCCACGGTCGCCCAGAACCCCCAGGCCCGCCGCGATTACGCGGACAGCGTAGCCGCTTACGGCCGCAGCAACACGGGCGATGCGCTGGAGGCAGCGCTGGCCAAGCGGGTGGAATTTGACCTGGCCCATGCGCGGGGAAGGGTGGCGGCCTCGGTCGCGCGCTGGGAGACGATGTTCGCCGACCTGCTGCCTGCCGGCTCCGTGGGGCATGGCCATGGTTCGCAAGGTGATGATGCAAAGCAGGTAGACGACGCTGACCAGGATGCCGACGATTTGCAGCATGGCCTTGGTGATGCCGCCACGGACGGCGCAGATCTTTCCGCCTCGGCGGGGCCTGACTCTCTGCTGCTTGCCGGCCCGGTGCGTGAGCAGCTCGCGGCGGCGGCCCGCTTGCTGGGGGCGTCAGCCACCAAGTCGTGCATCGATGGTGCGGGTCGGGTCGAGCGCGGGCTCACCCAGCTCGATCTTGCGATCGTGATTCAGGGTCTCCTCACTGACAAGTTCCAGCCCCGAAAGTTCAGTGAGAAGCTGGTCGGCTTGGCGGAGGTCCGCGCCGCTCAGGACTTGGCACAGCGTCTGCACGCCGCCGACATCCAGCACCAGGCCTGGTTACACCACGGCCGCATGACACGCCTCACAAGGATCTTGCTGCGAACCTACGCCGACCTCAAGCGCGAGGAGGGCTGGGTCGACATGAACGATGTGGAGCGGGCGGCACTGGACTTGCTGTCCGACCCGGTGCTTTCGGGCTGGGTGCAAGAGCGCTTGGACGCGCGCGTGTCGCAGCTGCTGGTGGACGAATTCCAGGACACCAACCCCTTGCAGTGGCAGGCCCTGCACGCGTGGCTCAGCGGTTATGCCGGCGCAGGCGGGGGGCAGGCGCCCGCAGTCTTTATCGTGGGCGACCCCAAGCAAAGCATTTACCGCTTCCGACGCGCTGAGCCCCAGGTGTTTCGGGCCGCGCAGGCCTTCATCGTCGACGGCCTGGGGGGCGCACGACTGGGCTGTGACCACACCCGTCGCAATGCGCCGCAGGTGCTGGATGCGGTGAACACTGCCATGCTGGCGGCTCAGGATGCCAATGAGTACCAGGGCTACCGGAACCACACCACCGCATCCGATGCTGTCGGCCGGGTGTTGGCTTTCCCGCCGGTGCCGCGCGACCGGGATGGGGCGCCAGCAGAGGGCGAAGCACAAACTGGAGCAGAAACCGGAGCAGAAACGGGCGCAGAACCAGGGCCAGAAGCGCAGGGAAGGGCGCAGGCAGAGCCGAAGGTAGCGCAGGCCGATGCACTCCGCTGGCGCGATAGTCTCCTTGAGCCTCGCCACCCTCCCGAGGAGAAGCTGCTCGCCCTGGAGTGCCGGCAGGCCGCCGCCTGGCTTGCAGAGCGGATCGCCGCTGGCCTGGCCCCAGGCCAGGTCATGGTGCTGGCCCGTAAGCGCGAACGCCTGGTGGCGATGGAGGAGGCGCTGCGTGCCTTGGGCATTCCGGCGCAGCAACCCGACAAACGCGAGCTGGGCGAGGCGCCCGAGGTGGAAGACCTGGTGGCCCTGATCGACGTGCTGGTCTCGCCCACCCACGACCTGTCGCTGGCGCGCGCGCTTAAGTCGCCGATCTTCTCTGCCCGCGACGAAGACCTGGCGGCCCTGGCTCTGCGCGCCCGCGCCGAACGCCCGCCACGAACCCTGGACGACGAGGGCCGCTCCGTCGCCGGACCGGCGCCCGCCTGGCTCGACCTGCTGCTCGCCGGTGAGTGGCCCCAGCCGGCGCTGGCCGAGGCCGCCGCCCGCCTGGCTGTGTGGCGCCGCTGGGTGCAGGCCCTGCCGCCGCATGACGCGCTCGACGCGATTTGCCACGACGGCCAGGTGCTGGCCCGCTATGCAGCCGCCACGCCCGCGGTCGACCGGGCCGGCGTGCTCGCCAGGCTGCGCGCGCTTTTGCAGGCGGCGCTCGAAGTGTCTGGTGGCCGCTACCTCACCCCCTACGCTTTTGTGCGCGCCCTGCGCGCCGGTGGCCAACGCGCCCCGACGGTGGCTGCCGAGGGCGCGGTGCAGTTGCTCACGGTACACGGCGCCAAGGGCCTGGAAGCCAAGCTTGTGCTGCTGCTCGACACCGACGGCGGTGCGCCACGCGCCGAGACCATGGGCGTGCTGGTCGATTGGCCGGGGGAGGAAGCCGCGCCCCTGCGCTTCGTTTTCCTGGCCAGCGAGAGCCGGCCCCCAGCCTGCTGCGTGGACTTGCTGGCTCGCGAGAAGTTGGCCCGTGCGAACGAGGAGCTCAACGCCCTGTACGTGGCGATGACCCGAGCGCGCGAGGAGCTGGTGCTGTCCAGCGTGGAGCCTTACCAGGCTGCACCGCGCAGCTGGTGGCGGCGGATGGAGCAGCAGTGTGAGCTGTTGACGCTGACCGCGAACCCGCCTGGACCGCTGCGCGCGTTGGCGCAGGAGGCGCCGATCCACCTGCAGGTCGTTCCTTCCTTGGCCGAGGCGCCCGACGTCGCCCGCGGACTTGCGGCTGCAGTCTATGGTGGCACGCCGCCTGAGGCACCCCGTTCAGCCGACGCCAGCGCGCAGGTCTCCCAGACCGAAGACAACCTGCGCACCCGTTTCGGCGAGGCGATGCACCGTCTGCTCGAGGGCGTGCCCCTGGGCGAGGTGCCATCGCCCGGCGAGGGCTGGCCCGCCGGCCTGCTGCAGCGTGTGGCGCGCGAGTTCGCTCTGGGTGCTGGCGCCCTGGCCGATGCGGTGGCCATGGCCGACCGTATTCTGGGCGGCGAGGGCGCCTGGTGCTGGGACCCGGCGCAGGTGGACTGGGCCGACAACGAAGTGCCGCTGCATGTGGGCGGCGCGCTGCGTCGCATCGACCGGCTGGTGCGCACGCGCCTGGATGGCACCTGGTGGGTTCTCGACTACAAGTCGGCCGCCCGTCCGGAGGACGACCCCGAGCTGCGCGCCCAACTCACGCAGTACCGCGACGCGGTGGCAGCCGCCCACCTCGGAGAGCCGGTACGCGCGGCCTTCCTCACCGGGACCGGGCGTTTGGTGGTGCTCCAGCCGTAGGCCCTTTTTGCGTCTGCGCCAGGCCTGCGAACAGCGGGCCATGCGCGAAGGATGCGTTGATCGGATGCGTTGTACGGAGGCGTTGTACGGAGGAGTTGGTGCGTCCGGAGCAGACGCGTCAAGAAATCGTGAGGGAGCGGAATTTAGGATCCCGCCGCGCTCGGATCAGGGTCTGGCACGGCGGCATTCCATGAGGTGAAGGTGCGGTCCGCGCCACCCGCTGGACTGCCGCAGTTCAGGTGCCCCGTTTGGTTTGTACGAGCCTCGTTCGTACCCACCCAACCGGGAATCCGCCATGCAAGCTGCCACCCCGCCCTGTGCTGCCCCGTCTGCCTCGTTGGCCCTGTCTCTTCGATGGGCTGGCGCACTCAGCTTGTTGCTGTGCTTCCTTCCTGCCGGTGCGCAGACCGGCGCTGCGCCTCCTGACGCGAGCAGTCGCGAATTGCAGCGTCTGCAGGCGGACGAGCGGCACCGGCGCGAGGCGCAGGAGCGCAGGCCCACCGTGCGGTTTCCTGCGCCAGCGGCGGAGGGAGCCTCGGAGGGGCTGGCGGGAGGTGCTGCGCCGCGCCTGCCCTCGGACGAATCGCCCTGCATCCAGATCGATCGGCTGGCGCTCGAAGGCGATGCAGCGGCGCAGTTTCCCTGGCTGCTTGCATCGGCCGACCGCAGCGTCGACGGCGGCTGGGACCCGGCCATCCCCCGCTGCCTGGGCGCGCGCGGTATCGCTGCGGTGCTGTCCCGCCTGCAGCAGGCGCTGGTGGCCAAGGGCTATGTGACCAGCCGCGTGCTGGTGGGTCCGCAGAACCTGCGCACGGGTACGCTCACTTTGACTCTGGTGCCGGGGCGGGTGCGGGCCATCCGGCTCGCGCCGGGCAGCAACCCGCGCGCAGGGCTGGCCTCTGCCTTCCCCCTGCAGCCTGGCGACTTGCTCAATCTGCAGGCTGTCGAGCAAGGGTTGGAAAACCTGCGCCGGCTTCCTTCGGCGTCGGCTGAGATTGATATCGTGCCGGCCTTGGCGGCGCTCGATCAGCCGGGTACCCCAGGCTCCCCAGGCCACACCGGGAAGACCGGTATCTCCGGCAACACCGGCAACACCGGCAACACTGGGCACACCGTGTTCGGCCCGGGCGACAGCGACCTCGTGGTGAATTTCCAGCAAGTGCGCCTCTTTCGCGGCAGCCTCACCGTGGACGACAGCGGCATCCGCTCTCTGGGCCGACTGCAGGGGACGCTTGATCTGGCGCTGGACAATCCCCTGCGGCAGAACGACATCTTTCAGCTCAGCCTGCAGCATGGCCTTGACCCGCAGACCGACCGTCACGGGCTGCGTGGCCAAACCCTGGAGTACTCGCTGCCCTGGGGGAGGGCATTGGTCTCGCTCTCGGCGAACCGGCAGCGCTTTTATCAGCAGGTGGTGGGCAGCAGCCAGACCTACGTCTACAGCGGTGAGAGCGAGAGCGCCGAGTTGTCGCTGCGGCACCTGCTCCGGCGTGACGGTGCGAGCAAGACCTTTGCGTCGCTCGGCTTGTGGCGGCGGGCGTCGCGGCAGTTCATCGAAGACACCGAGATCGAGGTGCAGCGGCGGCGCACTGCTGGCTGGACGCTTGGCGCAGACCATCGCCATTCCATCGGGCCGGCCACACTCGACCTGGCGCTGTCCCACCGGCGTGGCACGGGTGCGGCATACGCGCTGGCTGCGCCCGAGCAAGCGTTTGGTGAGGGAGTGTCCCGTCCGCACATCACCAGCGCCGGCGCCCAGCTGGATTGGCCCTTGCCCGTGTCGGGACCGCGCCTGCGCTACAGCGGCAGCTGGCGTGCGCAGTGGAGCCATGACCCCCTGGTTCCCCTGGACCGCTTCACCATCGGTGGGCGCTACACCGTGCGCGGCTTCGATGGCGAGTCCGTGCTCTCAGCACAGCAGGGATGGTGGCTGCGCAACGAACTGGCTTGCGAGGTGGGCGTATCGGGGCATGAGGTCTTCGTCGGCGTGGACCACGGTCAGGTGAGCGGATGGGGCGCTGCACCTTCAGCGGGCAACCGGCTCACCGGTGCTGTGCTGGGCTGGCGCGGCGTGTGGTCCCACCTGCGGGTGGAACTGTTTGCCGGCGGGCCGGTTCGCCAGCCGCGGGGCTTTCCCGCGCCTGAAACAGTGGTCGGTTTTTCGCTCGGCAGTGAATTCTGACCCGGCAAATCTACCGGGTCATCGCAAACAAAAAACACGACTCCGTGGAGGATTTCACGCCTTGAGCGCTTGGGCGCTTCTGAGGGCTACGACGTACGCGCCCATCCGTACGCCCAGCCAAGCATCCACCCCGCCCATCCACCAGTTCCGGAGCCGCCATGCGACCCCCGTACGCCCTCTGCTTTGCCGCTGCGCGCGCTGCCGCACTGGCAGCCTTGCTCTCATGGCTTGGGCCTGGTGCGGCCCAGGTGGTTGCCGACCCGAAGGCAGCGCTCGCCCTGCAGCCACGGGTGACATCAGCGGCGAACGGCGTACCACTCATCGGCATTCGGCCGCCCAGCCCAGCGGGTGTCTC
>NZ_JARXAB010000045.1 GCF_029866045.1 Ramlibacter sp.
ACATCGACCGGCGCGGCGTCATCTTGCAAAACAACCCCAGCAATACCGCCACCGTGCTCGGGGGCTGGGTGCAGGGAAATGGCGCACTGACCGCTGGGCCGGCACGCGTCATCCTTACTGAAGTCAGCGGCGGCAGCGCCAGCCAGCTGC
Organism: Ramlibacter sp.; assembly: GCF_029866045.1. Taxonomy (GTDB): domain Bacteria; phylum Pseudomonadota; class Gammaproteobacteria; order Burkholderiales; family Burkholderiaceae_C; genus Ramlibacter. Next base: position 151 of record NZ_JARXAB010000045.1, read on the forward strand.
GCGGTTACATCGAAGTGGCCGGGTCGCGGGCCGAGGTGGTGGTGGCCAATCCCGCCGGCATCTCGTGCGACGGCTGCGGCTTCATCAATGTCAATCGCGCCACGCTGGCCGCCGCAACGCCGCTGCTGGCTGAGGGCGGACAGGGCCCGCTGACCGGCTGGCGTTCGCGGCCAGGCGTGCTGCAAATCACCGGCGCTGGGCTCGACGGCGGCGGCCTCGACTACGCTGCCTTGATCGCCCACGCGGTGCGCGTCGACGCCCAGCTGCGCGTCACCGGGCAACTGCAGGTGGTCGCTGGCGCGCAGGAGGTGGCGTGGGGCGCGCAAGGCGCGGTGGCTGCAGTGAAGCCCTTCGCCGACGCGTCTGGGCGTCCGGCAGTCGCGATCGACGTGAGCCGGCTAGGCGGTATGTATGCCGGCGCCATTCACCTGGTGGGGTATGGCAATGGCGTGGGCGTGCGCAACGCCGGCGACATCGGCGCCACGGCGGGGGCGCTCCGCATCAGCGCCAGCGGTTGGCTGGAGAACCTGGGCAGCTTGTCCTCGGCAGGGCCGCTGGGCGCTGAGGCCAGCGCGGGCGTGTCCAACCGCGGCGCCATCAGTTCAGAGGGGCCGCTGCGTCTGTCGTCCCAGGGCGTCATCGACAACACGGGCCAGGTGCTGTCCCGAGTTGACCTGAGCCTGGAGGGGGCGCAGGGGGTCGAGCAATCCGGTGACCTGCGCGCCGGCGGTGACCTGGCCATCGTCAGCAACAGCCGTATCCGGCAGGCCGGACGCGTTGCCGCCGGCGGCGACCTGCGTCTGGATGCCGGTGCACAGGGATCGGTCGAGGCCGACGCGGCGTCTCTCAATCTGGCGGGTGTGTTGTCGGACGGCCGTCTGAGCAGCCAGGGGCGCATCCTCGTCTCGGGCGACGCAGTTGCGCTGGGCGGGCGCTGGCAGGCTGGAGCGGCCCTGGTGGTCGACGCGCGCAGCACCTGGCTGGGGGGTGCGGTGCTGCGGGCGAGCCAAATCAGCCTGACCTCACGCGAGGGTGACCTCGACCTGACCGGCGCCGACCTGCTGGCCGGCAACACGCTCACGTTTTCTGTCCGCAACACGCTGGTCACTGCTGGCGCCCGGGTCGAGGCGCCGCGCATCTTCATTGCCGCTGGGGGCATTGACAACCGTGGCGGTCTGCTGCGCCAGACCGGTCCGGGTCTGCTGCAGCTCTCGCTGGGTGGCGCCCTGCTCAACCAGGGCGGCATTCTCAGCGCGGATCAGGGCGACTTGGCGCTGGTCGCCGGTTCCGTGTCGAACCAGGGCGGCCTCATTGCGGCAGGTGGTGACATTCGCCTGCAGACGCAAGCGCTGAACAACGCCGACGGCCAGGTGGATGCCGGCGGCAGCCTGCAAGCACGCCTGCTCGGGGACCACACCCCTGATGGGCGCTGGTTGGCCGGCCAAGGCATTGCACTGGACGTGCAGGGGCGTCTGGTCCTCGGCTCGGCCCGCCTCGAGGCGCCCCGCCTGGCGTTCAAGGCCGACAGCTTGCTCAACCTCGGCGAGACGCGGGCCACGGAGCTGCGTGTCACCACGGGCGCGCTGGAGAACCGGGGCGAGCTCACCGGCGACACGCTGCGGCTCCAGGCCGACTCGCTGGACAACCCGGGCCTTGTCGACGGCACCGACGTCCGTATCGACACCCGCCGTCTCGACAACCACGGCACAGGCCGGATTTACGGTGACCGCCTGGCGATCGCGGCGGACGCGCTCACCAACCGGGCCGAGGGCGGCCAGGCCGCGGTCATTGCCGCCCGTGATTCGCTGAACCTGGGCGTCGGCCGCCTGGACAACAGCGCGCATTCGCTGATCCTCAGTGCGGGCGACCTGGCCCTGGGCGGCGCCCTGGACGCCCAAGGTCAGGCCATGGGTCGGGCTGCGTTAGTGACCAACAGCAGCGCCACCATTGAGGCGCTGGGGGCCTTGCGCCTGAGTGCCGATCTGGTGCAAAACGTCGACCCGAGCTTTCGCGTCGAGCAGGTCACGCTGCCTCCCGAGCAGGTGACCGAGTACCAGCCGGCCGCTGGGGGGCCGCGCTACCGCGAGGGGACGCCCGGCCTGTGGGTGTTCAACGCCGAGTCCGACCACCTGCGCACGCCCGACGGCCAGACCTGGGAGCACTGGTACGCCTACACCGTCACCCGCACCGTCCGGCTGACGCGCATCGCTGTCAGCGACCCCGCGCGAATCCTGAGCGGTGGCGACATGCGTATCGATGCCGGTCGCGTTCGCAACGAGCAGGGCCAAATCGTCGCCGGCCGCCGACTTCAGCTGAGCGGCGCCCTCGAGAACATCGGCGTCACCGGCGAGCGCTGGACCACCGATTCCGGCAGCGTCACCGAGTTCTGGCGCGAACGCCAACGCGGCTGGGACAGGACCGGATCCCGCGTCACGGACTACCAGCCGCCGCCCACACGCAGAACCTTTGACCTGGGCGCCTCTGAAGTGCAGGGGAATCGGGCTGCGCCCAGCGGTGCGACGGCGCCACCGCCACCGCCACCGCCGCCAGCTTCCCCGCCCTCCACGGTGGGCCAGGGGCCGGCTAGCAGTGGCGCCAACCCGCCCGCGAGCGGCACGGGCGCAAACACAAACACAAACACAAACACAAACACAAACGCAGGGGCTCTGCCAGACGCGCTGCCGCTGCTGCGCCTGCCCACCAGCAGCCTCTATCGCGTGCTGCCCGACCCTAGCAGCCACTACCTGGTCGAGACCGACCCGCGCTTCACCGACGGCCGCCGCTGGCTCGGCTCTGACTACCTGCTGGGCCAGCTCGGCCTGCAACCGGCCGCGGTTGTCCGCCGCCTGGGCGACGGCTTCTACGAGCAGCGGCTCTTGGTCGAGCAAATCACACGCATCACCGGCCAGCGCCGCATCGCTGGCTACAGCGACGACCACACCCAGTTCCAGGCCCTGATGGACTCGGGCGCCACCGCGGCGCGCCGGCTGTCTCTGGTCCCTGGCGTTGCGCTCAGCCCGGAGCAGGTGGCCCAACTCAGCTCCGACATCGTCTGGCTGGTCGCTCGCGAGGTGCAACTGCCCGATGGCAGCACCACCACCGTGCTGGTGCCCCAGGTGTACCTGCAGCCGCGCCCCGGTGACCTCAGCCCGACGGGGTCGCTGATTGCCGCCAACCAGGCCGAGTTGCAGGTCACCGGCGACCTGCGCAACGGCGGCACCATCGCCGGCCGGCAGGTGCTGACTATTTCAGCGGAGAACCTCGTCAACCAGGGGCTCATCGGCGGAGGCCAGGTGGCGCTTCAGGCGCAGCAGGACATCGCCAACATCGGCGGTACCGTCCGCGCCACCACCGCCCTGACGCTAGGCGCCGGGCGCGACCTGAAGGTCACCAGCACCACCTCCGAGCAGGCCAATGCCCAAGGCCGACAGGTTCAGGTTGACCGGGTGGCTGGTCTCTACGTCAGCGACCCAGCCGGCACCTTGGTGGCCCGAGCCGGGCGCGACGTGCAGATCACCGCCGCCGTGGTGCGCAGCGAGGGCAGCGCCCAGGTGGTGGCCGGCCGCGACCTGGTCGTAGACACCCTGCAGACCCACAGCAGCCAAGACCTCCGCTGGGACGCGCAGAACGCGCGCCGCGAAGCCACCAGCGCCGAGGTCGGCAGCCAACTCAGCGCCCGCGGGGCAGTCACCCTCGAAGCCGGCCAAGACCTGCGGGTGCGCGCAGCGTCGGTGCGCAGCGACGAGGGCGCCGCCACCCTGAGCGCGGGGCGCGACGTTCGCCTGGAGGCCGGCGAGGCGCGCCAACAGCTCGACCTGTCCCACCAGCACACCAGCCGCGACACGCTCAGCAGCGAAACCGTCCGCAAAACCCTGCAACTGGATGAAACCAGCGCCCAGGTGGCGCAGGTGGAGGGGCGGTCCGTGCGGGTCGAGGCGGGTCGGGACCTGCGGGCCACCGGTGCACAGATCGTCGGTGACGGCGCGGTGTCTCTGCGCGCTGCAGGCGACATCACCCTCGAGTCCGCCCGCGACCGGTCCGAGCGGCAGTCGGTTGACGAGTCCCGCCGAACGGGCGTCTTCGGCAGCGGCGGCACCGGCTTCACCATCGGCAGTCGTCGCAGCACCACCGAGGAGGTGGTTCGCTCCGACAGCGCCGTCAAGGGCTCGGTCGGCAGCCTGCAGGGCGATATCGACATCCGCGCCGGCGGCCGGGTCCGCGCCGAAGGCACAGACCTGCTCGCGCCCCAGGGCTCGATACAGGTGGAGGGCAAGCAGGTCGAGATCATCGCGGCGCAATCGCACAGCGAGGTGCAGTCCACCACCCGCACCCGCCAGACCGGCGTCACGGTGTCGGTCTCCAACCCGGTGGTGAGCGCCGTCCAGACCGCCGAGCAAATGGACCGTGCGGCGGGCGACACCGGCAGTGCCCGCGTGCAGGCCCTCGCGGTGGCCGCTACGGCGCTGGCCGTGCGTGACGCCGCGCAGGCTGTCGCGCGCAACCCCGGCGCTGCGGGCGGCGTGACCTTCAGCGCCAGCCTGGGCACCAGCCGCAGCGAGTCGACCCACAGCGCCAGCAGCGAAGAGGCGGTGACCTCGCGCGTGATTGCGGGGAAAGACCTGCGCGTGCGGGCGACCGGTGCTGCTGGGGCTGCCGGTGCTACGGGTACCGCGGGTGTCACCGACGCCGACGGCACGGTGCTGCTGCGAGGCGTGCAGGCCCGCGCCGGAGGCCGCGTGGAGATCGACGCCGCGCGGGACCTCCGCATCGAAGCTGCCCGTAGCACCGTCCGCCAGCGCGACACCGAGCACAGCAGTAGCGCCAGTGTGGGGGTGAGTGTGGGCACCGGCAGCCCCGGTGGCGCCCCACCCCAGGTCGGTGTCACCGTCGCGGTGAGCGGCAGCCGGGGCCGCGCGGACGGCGAGGAAACCCGCTGGACCCTCAGCCACATCGACGCTGGCCAGCAGGTGCAACTGCGCAGCGGGCAAGACACCGTGCTTTCTGGCGCGGTGGTCTCGGCGCCCAAGGTGGTGGCCGATGTCGGCGGCGAGCTGCTCGTGGAAAGCCTGCAAGACACCAGCCGCTACGACAGCAACCGCGCCCAAGCCAGCGCCAACGTCACCTTCGGCCCGGGCCCCTCGGCCGGCGTGGGGCTCGGCGGCAGCCGGGTAGATAGCCACTTCGCCAGCGTGACTGAGCAGGCCGGCATCCGGGCCGGCGACGGTGGCTTTCATGTCCGTGCGCAGGGCGGCACCGAGCTGCGCGGCGGCGCGATCACCAGCACCGACGCCGCCGTGGCCGCCGGCCAGAACCGGCTCGACACGCCGAAGATCCGGCTGTCGGACATCGACAACCGCGCCGCCTACCGGGCCGAGGCGGCCTCGGTCAACATCGGCGCAAGCTACAGCGCGGACGGCCAAACCCGACCCGCCGGAACCAGTGCCGGCTTTGGCAGCGACAGCGGCCAAGCCGCCAGCGTCACCCGCGCAGGCGTCTCCGGCATCGCCGGCAACACCACGGCCCGTACCGGCGATGCACAGACCGGCATCAGCCCCCTGTTCGATGCGGGCCGGGTGCAGCGGGAAGTGGATGCGCAAGTTGCCATCACCCAGCGCATCGGCGAGCAGGTACCCAGGCTGGTGGCCGACATCGCCGACGGCCGGGCGCAGGCGCTGCGCACCGAGGCCCAAACCGAGTCCGACCCGACCCGGCAGCGTGCGCTGCTGGAGCAGGCCGCCCGCTGGGAGGAGGGCGGCGCTGCCCGCGTCGCCTCACATGTGCTGGTGGGTGCAGTCACCGGTGGCGTGGCGGGTGCCGCAGGCGCGGGCGCCGTGGCTGCGGCGGCGCCCGCGCTGGACGCCTTGCAGGGCCACGTCACGGCCGCACTCTCTGATGCGGGCACAAGCGAGGGAATCGCCCGCGGCACAGGGCAGGTGGTCGCCAATGTGGCCGCGCTGGTGTTGGGCGGTGTCGCTGGCGGCGGCAGTGCGGCAGGGGCGGCGCTGGCCTTGAATGTGGACGCCAACAACCGGCAGTTGCACCCCACCGAAATCCGCTGGATCAAGGACAACGCCCGGCGCTTTGCGAAGCAGATGGGCATCTCCGAAGCCGAGGCCGAGCGTCGTCTCGGCATGCAGGCATACCGGGCTGTGCAGGTGGGTGTTTCTGGCGAGTGGGACGCATCTGCTGCGGCATTTCTGCGTGACGGCGGGCGGCAGCTTTTGCCTGCAGACCCCGCCACCGCGGCGCTCGGCCCGGGCTACTTCTTCCAGGCGACAGCGGAGCAACGTGCCAACCCGCTGATGTACCTGAACGACGTCACCTCGAACCCGATCGCACGGCGGTTCTACACCGACAACCAGTTGCAAATTCCAAGCGGCTCGCAACTCAGCGACGGGTCCGCGCGTGATGGCAGTGCGCGTGCCATGGTGGGGCGCTGGACCACAAGCGCGTTCATCACAGCGGCGGGTCTGGTGCTGTCGCCCACGCTGGCGGGCGCGCCCGTCGAAATAGCAGAGTTCCTTCGCAGCCCGGTCGTCTACTGCGCCATTCGTCCCGCGGCCTGCACGGCGGTGGTGGATGCGGTTGCGGCAACTGCAGCCGGTGTGCCCATCACGGGCGCCCCGATGCTCACCTTGCCCCGGGTGACGGGTGCAGCGGCTGAGGTCGTAACCCATCCGCAGACGGCCGAAGAGGTCGCAACGGTGGTAAGGGTGCGGTCGCCAGCTGCGGTGGTGCCTCAGGCGCAGATCGTGGCGCTTGATGCGACATCGCGGCGCACCGCAGAGGTTCAAGAGGCCGTATTCGCCAATCTTCCAAGAGGCATCGATCGAAATGGTGCGACTCACATACTTTGGGGAGACAGGCCGCGCAGTGGTGGACATCTGTGGCCTGGAAATCCGGGGAAGACGCCTTTCCCACCGGACTGGTCCGAAGGAAGGATCATTGCGACGGTTGGAGAAATATTCACCAATCCGAAGACCCCATGGCAGCCTCCGGATCGGACGGGGCGCTTGGTTGCCGAAGTTTTTCGGCAAGGGGTGGAGGTCAGGGTTGTGTATGACCCGAAAACCCAGCGAGTGGTTTCGGCTTACCCCATCAACCTTCCAAGGAATCCGAAGTGAATTTCGATCTTATTGAAGAAAAGCTGCACGCAGTCCTCGCGGAAATCGTCGCTCAACGAGCCATTGCACTCCGCTTTTTTAGCAGCGCCAAACAGCTTGATCGTGAGATGAGCCTCTGCAGTAGCTTTATTGACGACTGTGAGGCCGAGTTGGCCTATACCCAAATCGTCGACCTGCTAGACGGAATTCCGTTCACGATTACGCGTCGCAGCGCTGTCGCGCTGATCGAATTGGCGCTCATCTACGGTCTCAAAACCACTGACGAGGAAGATCGCGCGTTCAACTTCTGCGATTTCAGCCCCTTTTGCTTTTGGAAAACGCCTGACCTAGACGGACGGCTGAAAATCTCGCCACTGAACAAGCGGCAAGTCACCGAACGGATCGAGGCCGTTCTGAATTTGATCGACGCCCAGAGGAATGCGTTCCCTCCCAGCGTCGACCCAGGCCGCAACTTGACCGACCAGTTGGCAACCATCCGAGACCTCCTGGTCTCTGGCGAGTTAGCCCTGGCCTACGAAGGCTGCGTCTGCCTGCTCGAGCGCTGCCCCATCCAGGTCCCTGCCAGTGTTGCGGTCGGTCTCATCGAACTTGCACTCACCTTCAAGTTCAAGACCCACCGCGTTGAAGACGCCGAATATGTCTGGCCCTGTGACCTCGCGCCGATCCCGTGACTGAGACGCTCGCTCCTCAGGAGTCGCCATGGATGTCGATCAAATTGAGAAAAAATTAGACTTGGGTCCTGGCGGAAATCGTCGCTCAGCGAGATTTGGCGCTCCGTTTTTTCAGCAGCGCCAATCAGTTCGATTGGGAGATGAGCGTTTGCAAGAGCTTTATTGACGAAGGCGAGGTCGAGCTAGCGTACACACAAATCATCGAAACGCTCGACTGGGTCCCCTTCACCCTCACCCATCGCAGCGCTGTCGCGCTAATCGAATTGGCACTCATCTGCGGCTTCAGAACCACTGCCGAGGAGGACCGTGCATTCAACTTTCTCTACCTGAGACCCTTGCGCTACAACATCACGCCAGACTTGCGCGCGCCCACAGAAGGCTCCCCCCTGGACGAGAAGCAAGTGGCCGAGCGCATCGAGGCCGTTCTGAATTTGATCGACGCCCAGAGGAATCCGTTCCCTCCCAGCGTTGACCCAGGCCGCAACTTGACCGAGCAGTTGTCGACCATTCGCTCTCTCTTGGCAACTGGCGAGCTGTCCCTCGCCTACGAAGGCTGCGTCTGCCTTCTCGAGCGCTGCCCCATCCAGGTCCCAG
>NZ_JARXAB010000127.1 GCF_029866045.1 Ramlibacter sp.
GGTGGCGGTGCTGGTGGTCACCTGCCCCTGCGCGCTCTCGCTGGCCACGCCGGCGGCCACCCTGGCTGCCGCCGGCGCGCTGGCCCGGCGTGGCGTGCTGGTGCGTCAGTTGCAGGCGCTGGAGGCCGGCGCAGGGGTAGACACCTTGGTGTTCGACAAGACTGGCACGCTGACCCAGGACCGCATGACCGTCGCCGCGATCCGCTGCCGCGAGGGCGTGTCGCCCGAGCAGGCGCTGGCCCTGGCCGCGCCCCTGGCCGCGGGCTCGCTGCACCCGGCCTCGCGGGCCATCGCGGACCGGGCGGCCAGCGAGTGCGGCAATGTCTGGGTCGATCCGAGCACACCACCCGGCGCGCGCGATACCGATCCCCCCGCAGATCGCCTTGCAGACCTCCGTGCAGATCGCATCGCAACTTTGATCGCAATCCCCACTGCCGATCACCTCACCGAGCATCCCGGCCAGGGCGTCGAGGGCCAAGTGGCCGGTCGACACCTTCGCCTGGGTTCCGCAGCCTTCTGCCGGGCGCCGGCCCTGCCCGACGCCGAATCGGACCACCCGCAGGTGCACCTGGCCGACGAGCGCGGTTGGCTGGCCAGCTTCGACCTTGAGGAGACCTTGCGACCCGACGCGGTGCAGACGCTCGAGCGTTTGCGCGCAACAGGGCTGGACCTGCGCCTGCTCTCAGGCGACAGGCCCTCGGCGGTCGCCCGTCTGGCCGAGCGTGCCGGTATCTCCCACTGGCGCGGCGGCTGCACGCCCGAGGACAAGATGGCCGAGGTGCGGGCCCTGCAGCAGCAGGGCCGGAGGGTCGCCATGGTGGGTGACGGCATGAACGATGGCCCGGTGCTGGCCCTGGCCGACCTGTCGGTGGCCATGGGCGAAGGTCTGCCCCTGGCCCAGGCCCGCGCCGACGTGGTGGTGCAGGGCGGCCGGCTCATGCCGGTGGCCGACCTGCTGGCCCTGGCCCGGCGCACCCAGCAAGTGGTTCGTCGCAACCTGGCCTGGGCCGCCACCTACAACGCCGCCGCGGTGCCCCTGGCGGTGACGGGTCTCATGCCCGCCTGGCTGGCCGGCCTGGGCATGGCGGCCAGTTCGCTGCTGGTGGTGGCACATTCGGCGACCTTGGCGCGCTGGGCTCGCGGACCGGGCCACTGAAAGACGCCTCATGGACATTCTTTACCTGCTGATTCCCCTGTCCGTGGTCCTCGCGCTGGCGATTTTGGCGGGCCTGGCCTGGGCCGTCTGGCGTGAGCAGTTCGAGTCGCTCGACGCCGAGGGCGAGCGCATTCTTCACCACGATTGACATCCATCAAGAGCCCGGATGGGCTCGCGAATGACACTGGCCGTGTTGCTTCACACGGTGCATTCGCATGACAACGGAATCCCTCGCCCCCGCAGTTCGCTATCACGACACGGCTGTTCGCCTGTTTTCACTGATGGCCGTCGTCTGGGGCGTGGTCGGCATGAGTGTCGGCGTGATCATCGCCGCCCAACTGGCCTGGCCGGAGCTGAACTTCGGCATTCCCTGGCTGTCCTATGGGCGCCTGCGGCCGCTGCACACCAACGCGGTGATCTTCGCCTTTGGCGGTTGCACGCTATTTGCCACCAGCTATTGGGTGGTGCAGCGAACTTCGCAGGTGCCCTTGTTTGCGCCCAAGCTCGCGGCCTTCACCTTCTGGGGCTGGCAGGCGGTCATCCTCGCCGCCGCCATCACCCTGCCCCTGGGTTACACCAGCGGCAAGGAGTACGCCGAGCTCGAGTGGCCGATCGACATCCTGATCACGCTGGTGTGGGTCTCCTACGCGGTCGTGTTCTTCGGCACCCTCGGCACGCGCAAGGTGCGCCACATCTACGTGGCCAACTGGTTCTACGGCGCCTTCATCATCGCGGTGGCCCTGCTGCACCTGGTGAACAGCGCGGCCATCCCGGCCGGCTTTCTCAAGTCCTACTCGGCCTACGCCGGTGTGCAAGACGCGATGATCCAGTGGTGGTACGGCCATAACGCGGTGGGCTTTTTCCTCACCGCTGGCTTCCTGGGCATGATGTATTACTTTGTCCCCAAGCAAGCCGAGCGCCCGGTGTACAGCTACCGCCTGTCCATCGTCCACTTCTGGGCGCTGATCTTCACCTACATGTGGGCGGGCCCGCACCACCTGCACTACACCGCGCTGCCCGATTGGGCGCAGTCTTTGGGCATGCTGTTCTCCCTGATCCTGCTGGCGCCCTCCTGGGGCGGCATGATCAATGGCGTGATGACCCTGTCGGGCGCTTGGCACAAGCTGCGAGACGACCCGGTGCTGCGCTTTCTTATCGTGTCCCTGTCGTTCTACGGCATGAGCACCTTCGAGGGCCCGATGATGGCCATCAAGACCGTCAACGCGCTCTCCCACTACACCGACTGGACGGTGGGCCATGTGCACTCCGGCGCCCTGGGCTGGGTCGGCCTGATCTCCATGGGGTCGCTGTACTACCTGATTCCGCGCCTGTATGGCCAGAAGAAGATGTACAGCATTCCCGCGATCGAACTGCACTTCTGGATTTCTACCATCGGCATCGTCCTGTACATCGCCGCCATGTGGATCGCCGGGGTGATGCAGGGCCTGATGTGGCGGGCGATCAACGCCGACGGAACCCTGACCTACACCTTCGTCGAGTCGGTGAAGGCCACCTATCCCTTCTACGTGGTCCGGGTCACAGGTGGCCTGCTGTATTTGGCCGGCATGCTGGTCATGGCCTGGAACGTCTGGATGACCGTTGGCCGTGGCCGCGCGGTGTCAGCGCTGATCCCGGCTCCTATCCCGGTACCAGGTGCGGCCCCAGATGCACCCCCCGATGCGGCCCACGCCTGAACCCGCAAGGACTCGACATGAGCAACACCCCCTCCAAAGCCGGCTTCTCGCACGAGAAGATCGAGACCAACAACTTCCTGATGATCGTTCTCATTTTGCTGGTGGTTGCCATCGGCGGCCTGGTGGAGATCGTTCCGCTGTTCTTCCAGAAGTCCACCACCGAGGCGGTACAGGGCATCCAACCCTACGAGCCGCTGCAACTGGCGGGCCGCGACATCTACCTGCGCGAGGGCTGCTACAACTGCCACTCGCAGATGATCCGCCCCTTGCGCGCCGAGACGCTGCGCTACGGCCACTACTCGGTGGCCGGCGAATTCGTCTACGACCATCCCTTCCAGTGGGGCTCCAAGCGAACCGGCCCAGACCTGCACCGGGTGGGTGGTAAGTACAGCGACGAGTGGCACCGCATCCACCTGATCAACCCGCGTGATGTGGTGCCCGAGTCCAACATGCCGGCCTACGCCTGGCTGGACCAGAGCCCCGCCGACGCCTCGACCATCCAGGCGCGCATGAGGGCGCTGCGCACCGTCGGCGTGCCCTACACCGACGCGCAAATTGCCCAGTCGCCCGAGGCGCTCAAGGACAAGACTGAGATGGACGCCTTGGTGGCCTACCTCCAGGGCTTGGGCCTGGCGTTCAAGTAAGGAGGCCACTTCATGGACATCACCCTCCTGCGCATTGGGGCCACGCTGGTCTCCCTGATCACATTCATTGCCATCGTGGCCTGGGCCTGGTCCCGACGCAACCGCGCCGCCTGGGGGGAGGCCGCCGCGATTCCCTTTCAACAAGACTGAGAACGCCGCACCATGAGCGACTTCACGAGCAATTTCTGGTCGATCTTCGTGGCCAGCATCACGCTGGTGGGCATCCTTGCCTGCTTGGTGCTGCTGTGGGTGACCGCCCGCAAGAAGGTCGCGCCCGGCAGCGACAACACCACCGGTCACGTGTGGGACGAAGACCTGCGCGAGATGAACAACCCGCTGCCGCGGTGGTGGATGTGGCTGTTCGTGCTCACCATCGTCTTCTCTCTTTTTTATCTGGTGGCCTTTCCGGGGCTGGGCGCCTACCCGGGCCAGCTTGGCTGGACTTCTGCCGGTGACTACAAGAAGGAAGTCGCAGACGCCAACCGGGAACTGGCGCCGCTGTACGCCCATTTCAGCGGCAAGCCCGCCCAGGAACTGGCTGGCAATGCGCAGGCCCATCACGTCGGTGAGCACCTGTTCATGAACAACTGCGCGCAGTGCCACGGTTCCGACGCCCGCGGCTTCAAGGGCTTCCCCAACCTAACCGATGGAGACTGGCTCCATGGCGGCACCCCCCAGAAGATTGTTGAAACCCTCTCCCAAGGCCGGAGCGGCAATATGCCGGCCATGGCCGCCGCCGTGGGCAGCCCCGACGACGTGAAGAACCTGGCGAACTATGTCCTCAGTCTCTCCGGCGCCCCGCACGACTCGTTGCGGGCCCAGTTGGGCAAGTCCAAGTTCGGCGTCTGCGCCGCCTGCCACGGTGTCGGCGGCAAGGGCAACCAGGCCCTGGGCGCCCCCAACCTGAGCGACGACATCTGGCTGCATGGCTTTGGCGAGCAGGTCATCATCAATATGGTCAACAACGGCAAGGTCAGCGTGATGCCGGGCCAGGCCGGCAAGCTCAGTGACGCGCAGATCCATGTGCTGGCCGCCTATGTTTGGGGTCTGTCCAACAAGGCAGTCGCCAAGCCCTGAGTGGCGCTGGCGGGTGGCGGCTTTGCCGCGGTGCTTGATTTAGGACAAGCCCCGGGGCGCAGCGGCGGGGCACCATGAGGGGGTGAAAGTCATCCCTATCACTCCGCAGGACCCTAAACCGCTGACGCATCCGCAGCCGCTTCCGCAAGTGCCTCAAGACGGTGATGAGGGCTATCAGTCCCTCTACGAGTCGGCCCAGAAGATCTATCCGCGCGCCGTCTCCGGCCGCTTTGTCCAATGGCGCTGGGTTTTTGTCTGGCTGACCCAGATCGTGTTCTACGGGTTGCCTTGGCTGCAGTGGGGCGAGCGGCAGGCGGTTCTTTTTGACCTGGGCGCGCGGCGCTTTTACCTGTTCGGCCTCGTTCTCTATCCGCAAGACTTCATCTATCTCACCGGCCTCTTGGTGATCAGCGCGCTGTCGCTGTTTCTTTTCACCGCGGTGGCGGGCCGGCTCTGGTGCGGCTTTGCCTGCCCGCAAACCGTTTACACCGAGATCTTCCTGTGGATCGAGCGCAAGATCGAGGGGGACCGTCCTGCCCGCATGCGGCTCGATGGCTCGCCCTTCTCGCTGGAAAAGCTGGTCAAAAAGTGGTTCAAGCACCTGGTGTGGATTGGCTTTTCGCTTTGGACCGGCTACACCTTTGTCGGCTACTTCACCCCAATCGGTGAGTTGGGCCTGGAGTTTTTCCAGAACCGCATGGGCTCCTGGGAAATCTTCTGGGTGCTGTTCTACGGCTTTGCCACCTACGGCAACGCCGGCTGGATGCGCGAGCAGGTGTGCAAGTACATGTGCCCCTATGCCCGCTTTCAGAGCGCGATGTTCGACAAGGACACACTGATCGTGAGCTATGACGCCGCCCGGGGCGAGCCGCGCGGCACCCGCGGCCGCAAGGACGACCTGCAGGCCAAGGGCCTGGGCGCCTGCATCGACTGCGACCTGTGCGTCCAGGTCTGCCCCACCGGCATCGACATTCGCAAGGGCTTGCAGTACGAATGCATTGGCTGCGCCCGCTGCATCGATATCTGCGACACCGTGATGGACAAGATGAACTACCCGCGCGGGCTCATCAAGTTCACCACCCAACATGCCCTCGCGCAGGGCTGGAAGTCGCCGCGCATCCTGGGGCATCTTCTGCGCCCGCGGGTGCTGGTCTACGCCGCCATTCTGGGCGCAGTGATTTTGGCGCTGGGCGTGAGTCTGGCCCTGCGGACCCCCTTCAAGGTCGACGTGATTCGCGACCGAGCCGCCCTGGCGCGCATTGCTGCCGGAGGCCGCATCGAGAACGTCTACCGCCTGCAGGTGATGAATGCCACCGAGCAGACCCAGACCTACCGCCTCAGCGCCGAGGGCCTGGAGGGCCTGGTGCTGGCCTCCGAGCCCCTTGTGACTGTCGAGGCCGCCCAATCGCGCTGGGTGCCGGTCCGCTTGCAGGTGCCCTATGCATCTGCCACGCCGGGGGCTCACACCATTTACTTCCACGTTGCCACCGAGGACGGCGCGATGGCGGTCACCGAGAAGTCGGTCTTCCTGATGCCGCGCTAGGCACGCTTGCTGATTCGCGCATTCTCATTTTGGCTCCCCGCTTTCCAAGGCCCCAAAGGATCGCCATGCACCTGACTCCCTCGTCCAATTCCAGCCCGGCCAGCGTCCCCGCGGCGCTGCCCTGGTGGCGTTACGGCCATGTCTGGTTGGTCGTGGCGGGGCCCGCGGTGGTGGTGGTGGCCAGCATCGTCACCCTGGTGCTGGCCCTACGCCTGCCCGACCCAGTGATTGCCGGTGAGGCCTATCGCCAAGGCGCGCAGGTTGGCGCCTCTCGCAGCGCGGGGGACGCAGGCGCCCGGGCCTGGATGCCGGCGCTGCAGGGGCGCAACCACGCCGTCTCGCCGGCACCGCCCAGGGAGCACGCCACCCCCGCGGTACCTTCCACTTCCGGGGCGCCTGGCGAGGCCGGTGCGCACGAGGGGCGCTAGCGGTTCATCACAACGACAAGCACAAAGCCAACGACGAAGGAGACATGCCCGTGGGAAAAATCCTGATGGTGGTGGCCTGGCCGGCCTTTCTGGCCGCGTGCATCCTGGAGGCGCTGGTGTTTGCGCTGATCGACCCGCTGGAGCTCACTTGGGGGCAGGCGCATCTCGGTTGGTCGCGACAGACGGTCTACACCCTGGCTTTCTTCGTGTTCTGGGGCGTCGTGGCGATGGCCGCCTCAGTGGCGGTCATGCTGGCGCGCGCCGAGCCGGGCACGCCCGAGCCGCAATAGCCGCAATAGCCGCAGTAGCCGCAGTAGCGGGTCGCTGGTGGGGCCCTGTTGGCCCACTTTTTCTGTGATGAGGGGCCCGCATGCGATCGCGGCCGTGCATGGGCGCGGACCGGCACCGCCGCTGGGGGACGAGATGCACCTCGAGGTGCTACCCTAGGTGCACCTCGGAAGGGGGGGCAGCTTTGGCGCCATCTGCCTGTGCTGTAATTTGTGGAAACAAATTACCTCCCGTGCTTCCGCCCTTTCTCCCTTCTGCTGACGCTGCAAGCCGCCTGACTGCGCTGCTCGACTCGGCCATGGACGCCATCGTGAGCATTGACGAGGCCGGCCGCATCGTCATGTACAACCGGGCCGCGGAGCAGACCTTCGGCTGGTCGGCCAGTGAGATGCTGGGTCAGCCCCTTGAGCGGCTCATGCCCGAGCGCTTTCGCGCTGGCCACGCCAGCCATGTGCGGCAGTTCGCCTCCACTGGCGTCACTGCCAGACTCAAGGGCAGCAAGGGCGGCGGGGAGGGCGTGGTGCTGTGGGGTCGGCGCGCCGATGGCAGCGAGTTCCCGATGGACGCGTCGATCTCCCAAATCGACACCGGCCACGGCAAGTTGTTCTCGGTCATCATCCGCGACGTCACCGACCGGGTGAAGGCCCGCCAGGACCTGGCCCGATTCGCCACCGAGGCGGCGGCCATCCGCGAGCAGGAAAAGAGCCGGGTCGCGCGCGAGCTGCATGACGAGCTGGCTCAGTCACTGACCGCGCTCAAGATGGACGCGGTCTGGGTGCGTCAGCACTTGGCCGCCGCCGGCACCCCCTCGCCAGCGCTCTCGGCCAAGATCGAAGGCATGCTGGCGCTGCTCGATGACAGTGTGGCCGCCACCCGGCGCATTGCCGCCGATCTGCGGCCGCTGGTGCTAGACGACCTGGGCCTCGCGCCGGCCATCGAGTGGCTGGTGCAGTCTTTCAGTCAGCGGCACGGTGTGCCCTGCCACCTCGACATCGACGAGTCGCTGGCGCTCGGTGAGCCGCATGCCACTGCGGTTTTTCGCATCGTTCAAGAGTCCCTGAACAACGTTGCGAAGCACGCTCACGCCCATCAGGCCTGGGTGCGGGTGGTGCGCGAGGCAGGTGACTGTGGTGCCCCTGCATCCGGCGTGCCGGTCGATTGCATCGTGCTGCAGGTCCGCGATGACGGCGTTGGCTTTGACCAGGCGGCGGCTCGGCAGCCCCAGTCCCTGGGCCTGATCGGTCTGCGCGAACGCGCGCAGCTGCTCGAGGGCCAAGTGCGCATCGACTCGGTGCCGGGCGCCGGCACCACGGTGGAGGCGCGCTTGCCCCTGCCGATCGAGCCGGTGCCGGCGCCCGGAGTTCGCCCATGATCCGCATCGTCCTGGCCGATGACCACGCCATCGTGCGTGAAGGCCTCAAGCACATCATCTCCAACGAACCGGAGTTTGCCGTCGTGGCCGAGGCCGGGGATGGCCATGAGGTGCTGCGTATCGTCCGCGAACGGCCCTTCGACCTGCTGGTGCTGGACCTGTCCATGCCCGGTCGCAGCGGGATGGAGCTGATCAAGCTGGTCCATGCCGAAAAGCCCCGGGTGCGCATTCTTGTGCTCAGCATGCACCAAGAGGTGCAGTACGCGGTACGTGCCATCAAATCGGGTGCCTCCGGTTACCTCACCAAAGAAAGCGCGCCGGGTGAGCTGGCCCAGGCTCTGCGCAAGATCGCTGCGGGGGGCGCCTATGTCACCGCCGAGGTGGCGCAGGCACTGGCCCTAGGCGCCATGCCTGGCGCTGATCGGCCACCGCATCAGACCCTGTCGACCCGCGAGTTCGCTGTGTTCGAGCGCCTGGTGGCGGGTGAGTCGGTGACCGACATTGCCCAGACCCTTCACTTGTCGGTCAAGACGGTCAGCACCCACAAGGCCAACCTCATGGTGAAGCTGGGCGTGGGCAGCGCTTCTGACATGGTGCGCTACGCCATCCGGCACGGACTGGCGGACACCGACCGGCCCTGAGGCTTTAGCGCCTTTGGTGCTCTGGTTTTGCTCTAGACCTTGTGAAAAATGCAAATTGAATCAATGGTTTAGGCGATCTTTCCTTTCAGCATACAAAAAAGTATGTTGAAGGAAACCCATGGCTGAATGGCGTTTTTATGGGCGTGCCGAACCCCTGGGCGATTTGCGTAGGCCTCGTGGAGGCCGGTCGCTGGTTCTTCTGCCGAATCGAGGGCCGGCGTCGTATCGGCAAGACCACGCTTCTGGGCGAATTGGCCAATCGGGATGGGGATCTGGGCCAGCGGCTCGTCTACATGCAGGTGCCCGATTCCGACGAGCGGGACGTTGCCTACACCTTGGCCCAAAGTCTGGCGCGCGCCGATTCGGATCAATAAGAGGCCCAGCCCGGCTTCCTTGCTGTTCCTAGGAATTTTCCCAGCTGTCTTCAGGAAAATTCCGAGGCCGGGTTTCGGTATGGGCTGATAGCAGGCATCGCCGATGCCGCGCAAAGTCGCGGCATGAACTCCAGTGCCAGCTCGCGCGTTTATCTCGCAGACGATTCCGGCGCAATTCGTTCCCGCGTCGCGGCCTTGCTTGATGGATACGACCTGACGGTGGTCGGGCAGGGCGCTTCGCCTGAGGCCTGCATCGCGGGCATCCTGGCCAGTCGCCCCGATGTGGTGGTGCTTGACATCCAGCTCGAAGGGGGCAGTGGACTGCAGGTCTTGAAGGCGGTCCGTGCGGCCGACCCCGCCATCGCCTTTGTTGTCTTCAGCAACATCGCAAACCCGACCTATCGCAAGCGCTACCTGAGGGAGGGCGCTGCAGCCTTTCTCGACAAGAGCAGCGACTTCGAGCGACTGCCCGCTGCCATCGAGGCCGCCGCGCTGACTGGGCCCTCGTCCAAAGCACCGTTTCCCCCGCGCGCTGGAGTTCATCCACCACAGCCCCAGTGAGCACGCACTTATGCCTCCCCGTTGACCCCTCATCTCCCATTCAACCGATTTCCGACCCTAGAGGACTCTGCCATGACCGAACTTGCTACCGTACCCGTCCGCCTCGGCTCCCGCGCGACCTCGGCTGCTGCGCCGCACAGCAGCATCAGCATTGCCTCGGCCGATACGCCGGTCGCAACTCGGCCCACCTCCTTGCCCACCCAGTGCTCCAACTGCCACCTCAAAGACCTCTGCCTGCCTTGTGGCATGGAAGAGCCTGACCTCGAGCGGCTCGACGAACTTAGTTTTGGGCGCCGCCGGGTCAAGGCGGGCGAAGCGCTGTATCACGCGGGCGAGCGCTTTCAGTTTGTCTACGCGGTGCGTGCGGGAACCTTCAAGTCCAGCCTCGCCCTGGCCGACGGCCGCGAGCAGGTCTCGGGTTTTCATATGGCCGGCGAGTTAATGGGGCTCGATGGCGTGGCCAACGGCCAACACGCGAGCGGCGCAACTGCGCTGGAAGACGCCGAGGTGTGCGCCATTCCCCACGCCCACCTCAACGACCTGGCGCGCTCCAGCACCAAGATGCAGATGGTCATGTCCCGTCTGATGAGCCGCGAGATCGTGCGCGAGCACAGCCTCATGATGCTCCTGGGCAGCATGAACGCCGAGGAGCGTCTGGCGGGCTTTCTGCTGAACCTCTCCCAGCGCCTCAAGGCACGTGGGTACTCATCGCAAGAGTTTCATCTGCGCATGTCGCGCGCCGAGATCGGCAGCTATTTGGGCATGAAGCTCGAGACGGTGAGCCGCACCTTCTCGGCTTTTCAGCAGCAGCGCCTGCTGGATGTCGACAAACGCCACATCCGCATCGTGGACCTGGACGGGCTGACCCGCGTCTTCCAGCCCCAGTCCCACTGATTCGACCGGGCCGTTACAGCTTAAGGGGCCAAGGGGCCAAGGGCACTTGGGCGAACCGACCGCCCCTTGTTTGATGCGCGTCAACCCCGGCCCCGCTTGCTCGCTCCAAGATGGCGCCTAGGCCCCGTCCGCAGTCTGCGCGGCCTCACTGTTCAACGAACCTGAGAGACCCTCACCATGTTCAAGCGAATCCTCTTGGCCACAGACGGCTCCGACGCATCCGACCATGCCGCGGGCCTGGCCGTCTCCCTGGCGCGCCAGACGGGCGCCACCCTCACCGCCCTGTATGTGGTCGACCCCTATCCCTTCCTGGGCGTGGGCGAGATCAATCCCATGGGTTTTGATGCCTATATGGCCGCTGCACGCTCCCAGGGCGCCGAGGCCCATGCGCAGGCGCTCAGGCGTGCGACCGCAGGCGGGCCCCCAGTCACCGTCAACCCGCGTCTGGTCGAGGACGTGTCGGTGATGGAAGGCATTCTGGCCATCATCAAGCAAGACCAGATTGACCTCGTCGTCGTCGGCTCTCACGGCCGCACGGGCCTGTCACGGCTGATGCTCGGTTCGGTTGCCTCCAAGGTGGTGGCGCAGTCACCGGTGCCGGTGCTCGTGACCCGCTGAGCCCACCTGTCTTTTGGCCTTCTGGCGCCCTTGAACGCCCCTCCGCCCCCATGACCCGCATTTCCCCCGAGTTGCTCCAGCGCTTTGACGTCCAGGGTCCGCGCTACACCTCCTACCCGACGGCGGACCGCTTCGTCGAAGCCTTCACCGCCGACGACTATGCCCAGGCCCTGCGCCAGCGGGGTGCGCAGGCCTCCACCTTGCCGCTGTCGGTCTATGTGCATCTGCCTTTTTGCGCGTCGCTGTGCTACTACTGCGCCTGCAACAAGATCATCACCCGGCATCATTCGCGCGCCAGCGACTACCTGGACCTGCTCCACAAAGAGCTGGACCTGCAGGTGGCCGAACTCGGCCGCGGGCAAACGGTGAGCCAGTTGCACTTGGGCGGGGGAACGCCCACCTTTTTGTCCGACGCAGAGCTGGCCCGTTTGATGGCCATGCTGCGCGGCGCGTTCGAGCTGGCCCCGGGCGGCGAATATTCGATCGAGATTGACCCGCGCACTGTCGACGCCAAACGTTTGCGCGCGCTGTGGAATCTGGGCTTTAACCGCCTGAGCTTTGGGGTGCAGGACTTCGATCCGCAGGTTCAAAAGGCGGTGCACCGTGTTCAGCCAGCGGAGCAGGTTTTTGACCTGGTGGCAGCCGCGCGTGGCATTGGCTTTGAGTCCCTCAACGTCGACCTGATCTACGGCCTGCCGCGTCAGACGGGTGAATCGTTTGCCCGCACCCTGGAGCAGGTTTCGGCGCTGCGCCCTGACCGCATCGCGCTCTACGCCTACGCGCACTTGCCTGAGCGATTCAAACCGCAGCGGCGCATCATCAGCAGCGAGTTGCCCGATGCCGCTGGTAAGGTGGGCATGCTGGCCGGCGCGCTCAACGCGTTTGAGCGGGCCGGCTATGTCTACGTGGGCATGGACCACTTCGCCCTGCCGGAAGATTCGCTGGCCGTGGCCAAGCGCCAGGGCCGGCTGCACCGCAACTTTCAGGGCTACAGCACCCAAGCCGATTGCGACCTGATTGCGCTGGGGGTGTCGGCCATCGGCCGGGTGGGCCCGACCTATGGCCAAAATGCCAAGACCCTCGACGATTACCGCGACCTACTGGAGCAGGGCCGTCTGCCGGTGGTGCGCGGCTTGGCCGTCAGCCGCGACGACCTGGCGCGCCGTGCCGTCATCATGGCGCTGATGTGCCAGGGGCAGGTGGTGTTCGAAGCCATTGAGCTGGCCTGGATGCTCGACTTCCGCCAGTACTTCTCCTCGGAGATGGTGCATGTGATGAAGCTCGCCGAGCAGGGCTTGGTGACGGTGTCCGAAACGGGTATCGAGGTCACGGCCGAGGGTTGGTACTTCGTGCGCGCGGTAGCCATGGTTTTTGACCGCTACCTGCAGGCCGACCGGCACCGCAGCAAGTTCTCGCGCATTCTTTGAGTCGCTGCGTCAGCCGATGTCTGTCACCCTCCTGCTCACCGCCTTGGCCATGGGTCTGGCCGCCACCCCGCATTGCGCGGCGATGTGCGGCGCAGCCTGTGCGGGGCTGACCGGCACAGGGCAGGGGCGCAAGGGCAATGCGGTCGATGCGACCGACGCTCCCATGGGGGTGGCTAGGGCCGCCACAGGTGGCGCCCTGTCGACACTGGCATGGCCATCGCCATCAGCTTCGGCGACTCGCGGCGCATTGGCAGGCACCGTGATCCTGTTGCGCGAAGTCGCCACCGACCGCCGGACCATCGCCTTCCACGCCGGCCGCGTCGCTGGCTACAGCGCCGCCGGCGCAGCCGCAGCCCTGGCCACACAGGGTCTGGTCTGGGTCACCGCCCAGCAGTCTGGCCTGCGACCAATGTGGACGCTGTTCCACCTGCTTGTGCTGGCCTGGGGTCTGTCCCTGCTGGTGATGGCGCGCCAGCCCGATTGGGCACAGCGGGCCAGTCGAAAGCTGTGGGCCCAGGTCAGCCCCTACCTGCGTCATCACGGCGGTCTGTTCCTGGCCGGCTTGCTCTGGGTCTTCATGCCCTGTGGCCTGCTGTGGTCCGCGCTCCTCGTGGCTTCGCTCACCGCCTCACCCTGGGAGGGGGCGCTGGCCATGGGGCTGTTTGCCACGGC
>NZ_JARXAB010000133.1 GCF_029866045.1 Ramlibacter sp.
TCAGGCCCCGATCACGCCACCGTCGGTGCGGGTGATCACGATGGTGGCCGAGCGGGGACGGCCCGGACGGCCATAGCCCTTGTTGCCAGGCCACTGGCTGTCCATCGCTTTGACGCTCTTGCTCTCCTCGCCCGGGTGCTGAATGTTCACGAAGAGCGCCCGTCCGCCATCGGCCTCGGTCACGCCGGTGATCTCGCTGCCCTTGGGGCCGATCAGGAAGCGGCGCAGGCGAGCTTCGCCCAGCGTCGCGCCGATGAAGGTTTCTTGCGTGCCGGTCTGCTCCGCGCCATTGACCACCATCTTGTTTTTGACGGTCACCTTGCTACCGTCGCCGACTTGGCCCGGCAGTGCCGCGAGCATCATGCAATGCGTCTCGTCGGTCATGGCGCCGTCGTCGGTCTGAATCCAGCAGATGCCGGTGGTGGGGCTGAACCACAGCCCGTCCGGGGAGGAGAAGCTGTTGCGGGCGGTCAGGCCGGACAGGTTGGCGTCGCCTGCGTCTTCTTCAGCGCCGAAGAGGAAGATGTCCCAACGGAAGCCGGTGGCAGTGGCCAGGTCTCCGCTTTCGCGGAAGCGGATGATGTGGCCGTTCGGGTTGCCGGCGCCGCGCTTGCCGTCCACGTCCATGTAGGCGCGCGGGTTGGCCGGGTCCACCCGACCCGGCGTGCGGTTGGCCGCGCTGTTGTTGGTCAGGGTGACGTAGATCTCGCCGTTTTTCGGGTTGACAGCGGTCCACTCGGGGCGGTCCATCTTGGTGGCGCCGACCGCATCGGCTGCCAGGCGGGTGTGGACATAGATCTCGGCTTGGTTAGAGAACTTGAAGCCGGCGTAGTTGGCAATTTTCGGGTCTTTGATGTCCAGCTCGATCCACTGGCCCTGACCATTGGAATCAAAACGCGCCGCATACATCTTGCCTTCGTTGAGGTACTTGTCGCCGGCTTCAATGCCGCCACCGATGTCCTTGGGGTCCCACACGGCGGTACTGACAAATTTGTAGATGTACTCGTTGCGTGCATCGCAGCCCATGTAAAAGGCCAGGGGCTGGCCGGCCTTGGGAACGCTGCACGTAGCGCCCTCGTGCGCCATGCGGCCCATGCTCACGCGCTTGACCGGCGCAGAGGTGGGGTTGAGCGGATCAATTTCCACGTTGTAGCCAAAGGTGTTGGCCTCATTGCGGAAATCGCGGTCGGCACTGGCGCCCACTGCCGTGAGGTTCCAGCGAGCAAAGCGGTCGTCGGTGGCCGAAACGGTGTGCCAGCCCTGGCCGTTGCCGCGGGTCTGACTAGCCGCAGGCGCCGCAACCGGCAGCCCATAGCGGCGGCGCGTCACTGCCTCGAGCGCCGGGACGGCGGTTCCGCCGGAAGTCATCTGGAAGTAGAAAGCCCAGTTCTCTTCGCAGGCCAGATAGGTGCCCCAAGGGGTCTTGCCGTGACCGCAGTTGTTCAGGGTGCCGCGGGAGCGGGTACCAGCCGTATCCCAGCGGGTGACCATTTGCGACTGAACGTCTTTCAGGTGTGCGCGGGGACCGGCGATGCGCGCAGGCGTTTGCGCCGTCACCCGGCGGTTTAGGGGAGAGTCGGCCTTCATGCGCCAACCGTTGGGGCCGCGCTCGAGCTCCACCACCGAGACGCCGTGGTGGTTGATCTCCTTGAGCACCTCGAGCTCCGGCCGGGCACCCAGGTCCCAGTCACCGAACTGGCTGAACTTTTTGCCGGAGACGCCATTGGAGGTCTGGCCCGCCGAGTGCATGAAATGCGCGTCGGCCGAGCTTTCGTGGTTCACCACCAGCACCGCACGTGCGGTGTCTTTGTCGGTGTAGCGGCCGCGGTCATCCACGAAGTAGATGTCCATGCCGTCATGGTGATCCCCAATGCGGTTGGACCAATCATCCGTCTCAGCGCCGGTGTTCGAGTAGGCAGGCAATTGAGCGCTCAGGGCATCGCCAGTGGCGTGCACCACGGAATAGCGATAGCCCGGCGGGAGAACGACGTCGTCGAGCAGGCTCTTGTCCAGGGAGGGAAAACCCAGGGCTTGCACGGGGGCGGGGGCGGTCGCCAGGCTGGCGCAGCCAGGCAGCATCGCCAAGCCGGCCATGCCTACGCCACCGCGCAAAATCATGCGGCGGCTGGGGCTGGCCAAACCGCGGGCCAGGATGTCCTCGAAGTGAGGGTTGTCTGAAGTATTGGAATGGGTTTCGTGATCAGGATGGGACATGACAAGCTCCGGCTGTACGTGGGTGGGAAACCTCTAGTAGGACCATCGTTTGTGACAACTCTGTGTCGGACCCGGTCTCCATAGGGTCTTGCAAGCTGCGGGCACTGGTACATCGCCCAGTGGCACTAGGCTCTGGTCGTATGCGTATCCATCGGCACTTTGCACAGGGTTTGGCCCGCAATCTCTTGGCCTTGGGCCTGCTCGCCGGGGTGGGGCCGTTGGCCGCGGTTGATGTGCCCAATCGCAACTCGCCCGTGGAAGAACGGGCGATGCGCGATGCCCGCGCGGCGATCGCAGCCTCGCAGTGGACGCAGGCCGTGGCGTTGCTAGAGGCCCATGTGCGGGTGTACCCAGAAGACGCTGACGCCTTTAACCTGCTGGGCTACAGCCTGCGCCAGTCAGGCCAGCGCGCCGTTTCGCAGGCTGCCTATGAGCGCGCACTGCAGATAGATCCTGCGCACCGGGGTGCGCATGAATACATGGGCGAGTTGATGCTGACCTTGGGCCGCCGCGACCGTGCGCTGTTTTACCTTGGCGAGCTTGAGCGACTGTGTGGAACAAGCTGCCCGGAATACCTCCAACTCAAGCGCGCAGTGGACGGGGCGAACGCAGCCCCGGCAAAGCGCTGGTGATTTGACGGGGCAAACCAGATCGATCAGTGCTGGGACGAGGTCGCCCGGCAGATGACGCGTTCATGACATCTGTCACGGGTCGGTCATCTTCTCGCTGACACAGAAGATGACCTCTGTCCCGACAGGCGGAGGCCGTCAATGCCCGGACGCCACCCTCCCACTCAAGCCCTTTTCGTACGTCACATAGAGCGGTACCACCCGTTCCTCCAGCAAGTCCAGCGCTTGGCGAATGAAGGGCGAGGCGGCTTGTTGCCTGGCGGTGGCAATGACCAGGCGGCAGTGCATCGCCGGCTCGGTGATGCGGGTGACCGAGAGCTTGCGTGGGCGGTCGTCGCGTGCCAGGGCGTTGAGGGGCAGCAGGGCGTGGCCATAGCCCTCTTGCACCAGGTCAAGCGCCGAGGTCACGGCGTCTACCTCCAGCGCAATATTGAGCTTGACCCGGTGCCGCGCGGCCTGTTCCTCGACCACTTCGCGGATGGCGTGCATACGGCTCGAGAGAATGAGCGGGTAGGTGCTGATGTCCTTGAAGGGGATGCTCTTTTGGGCGCGTAGCGCCGCAGTGTCCGGGCCGATGAAGTACAGCTCTTCGCGCAGCAGGTCCCGCTTCACGATCAACTCGGAGCGAGGAGTCTCGTACATTACGGCGGCGTCAATACGGTCCATCAGCAACGACTCGAGCAGGGTGGTGGAGGTGCCCTCAACCACGGTCACCGCCGCTTGCGGAAACTGCTGGCGCAACTGGCGCACCAACGACAAGATGGCGAATTTGGCGATGTGCGGCACCAGCCCCAGGGTGAATTTCTGGCGCGGCGCGGCTTGCAGGTTGCGCATGGCCTGCTCGGCGCGTTGCACCTGCGCGAGCACCTCCCTGCCATGGGCCAGAAACACCTCGCCCGCCGTGGTGGGCGTGGCGCCGCGCCCGTTGCGTGAGAGCAGGGGCTGCTGCAGGCGCTCCTCAAGGCGGCGCACCAGCCGGCTGAGGGCGGGCTGGTTGCTGCCCAAGGCGTCGGCGGCGCGGCTGAAGCTGCCGTGGTCCGCCACATGGACGAAGGCCTCAATCTCCCTGATCTCCATGCGCGCCTCGGTATGTGAAAACCACATATTAGCTAGCCCGACGCGGCGGTTGATCTTGCGCAAAATGCCCACAACAATCAGGCTGCCATGGACACCTTGCTGCGTAATGCCTTTATCTACACCGGCGACGCGCAGCATCGCTGCTTTGCCAATGGCGCAGCGCTGATTCGCCAGGGCCGCCTGCAGTGGGTGGGCGATGAGGCAGATTGCCCCGAGGCCCCCGAACACACCGCCGCCCGCGTGGTGGACCTCGGTGGCCGGGTGGTGATGCCGGGGCTGGTCAACACGCACACCCACGGCGGGCTGAGCCTGCACCGGGGCTGCTGCGACAGCGGCAACCTGTTCCAGTGGGCGCAGACCCTGGCGCCCCACACCTCGCCGCTGACATTGGAGGACAACCGCTGGGGCTGCTACCAGGCGGTGCTCGAGATGGTGCGTGGCGGCATCACCACCGCTTGCGACTGCACCCGCTACGGCGCGGGCCTGTTTGCCTCAGTAGCCGCCGAGGTGGGCATGCGCGCATTCGGCGGCGCAATGGCCAATTCGCCCGCGCTGCGGCCCAACGGCCGGCCCAACTGGCCCTTGGCGCTGGAGGAAACCCGGCAAGCCATGGCCGACCACGCAGGTGACGGCCGTGTCCGCTTTTACCTGGGCGCCCATTCCCCCTATAGCTGCACGCCGGAGTTGCTGGTAGAGGTGAAGCAGGCCGCCAATCAGTTGGGGCTGCCCTTCGTGATTCACGCCGCGGAAAGCCGCGAAGAGGTGGACATGGTGCAAAGCCGTTACGGCCGGCGCCCCATCGAGCACCTGCACCACCTGGGCGTTCTGGACTCGCGCACCCTGCTGGCCCACTGCGTCTGGCTGGACGAGGGCGAGCTGGCGCTGCTGGCCGAGACCGGTGCCGCCGTCTCGCACAACCCGATTAGCAACGCCAAGCTGGCCAGCGGTGTGGCACCGGTGATGGCCCTGCGCGCGCGCGGTGTGCCGGTGGGCCTGGGCACGGACAGCATGCTCAGTAACAACGCGCTGAACCTGTTCCAGGAGATGAAGTTCGCGGTGCTGCTGCAACGCGCGCACCAGCTTGATGGCCATGCGCTCTCGGCCGGTGACGTGCTGGCCATGGGCACGCGTGAGGGTGCGCAGGCCCTGGGCTGGCAGGACGAGATCGGCAGCCTGGAGGCCGGCAAGGAGGCCGACCTCGTGGTGCTGGACATCGACCACCCCCTGGGGCTGACCCCCGAGCGGGTACTGTCCGACCTGGTGTTCGCCGCCGGCCCGCAGCATGTGCAGGCTGTCATGGTGCACGGCGAGACGATTTTTGAAGCCGGCCGTTTCACCCGCGTGGACGAGGCGCAGATCAAGGCCGGCTTGCGTGAGCACGGCATGAGTCTGTCCAACGCCTGATCCCAGCCCCCACACCAGCCCCCACACCAGCCCACCTCCAACTCCTGAGTAAATTCCCCCTGAAGAAAGAGCCCTTTTCATGACCGAACCTCGTACCACGCCAGCGCCCGTCGGGCTGATTTCAAGCGCCGCCTCGCAGCGGCTTTTGCGAGACCGTCGCGAGGTGCAGGTGCCCACCCCCTGGGGCGCGGCGTCGGTGCTCACCGGACGCATCGGCGAACGCGAGGCGGCGGTGGTCTTGCGCTACGGCCCTAAGCTCACCATCCCCAGCCACAAGATCAACTACCGCGCCAACATCTGGGCGCTGCGCGAGTTGGGGGTCGAGCGCATCATTTCGCAAAATGCCATTGGTTCGATCAACCCGTTGGTGCGGCCGGGGGACATCATCATCTCGAGCGACTTTCTGGACCGCACCAAGGGCCGGCCGCTTTCGCTCTTTGACGACACCGAGGCCTGGGTTCGGGTCGACATGACCGAGCCCTTCTGCCCGGAGGTGCGCCAAACCCTGCTGGCTGCCACGGCCAGCATGCCCGACCGGGTGATCGACCGCGGCGTGTTTGCCTGCACCGAGGGTCCGCGCTTCGAGACGCCGGCCGAGATTCGCGCCCTGCAGCGTGACGGCGCCGACATTGTGGGCACCCCGATGGTGCCCGAGGTGACCATGGCGCGTGAGGCGGAGATGTGCTTTGCCTCCATCGCGCCGGTGATCAACTTCGGTGCGGGCATGGCGCCGGCGGTGATTCACGTGGGCCCAGGCAGCATGAACGACGAGTACTACGCCGGTGGGCTGCACGACCGGATCGAGCAGGCCCTGATCGACGCGGTGGCCCAGTTGCCTGCGCACCGGGGCTGCCAGTGCGGCCACGCCCTGCGTAGCGGCTTTCACGGCCAGCGCCCCGGATGGCTCAAAAATTGCAGCATTGACCATCAGACGGGTTCGACCCTGCCGGTGGCGCTTGAGGACGCCTGAGCGGTCGGGGGTTTCCCCATCAACCGGCACTGCAACCCTGTATTGAAGCCCTGGAAATCATTTCCGATCCGCAAGTTCCGATTCGCAAACCAATACCGCACTTCACAAGGAGTCCCCTCATGCGCAAGCCCTTTCTCGCTCTATTGACCGCTCTCGCGGCCGGCACGCTCTCGCCCTTGGCGCTGGCCCAAACAGCTTCCCCCTGGCCCACCAGCAAGCCCATCTCCGTGGTGGTGCCCTTCGCCGCTGGCGGTGCGGTGGATTACGCCGCGCGCATGGTGGTCACCAAGCTGGGCGAGCGCCTGGGGCAGGCGGTGGTGGTTGACAACGTGGCCGGTGCCGGCGGCATTGTGGGCACCACCAAGGTGGCGCGTGCCACACCCGATGGCTACACCCTGCTGGTGGCGCCGGACAGCACCATCGTGATTGCACCGCTGGTCACGCCGGACGCGGTGAAGTACGACCCGCTCAAAGACCTGGTGCCAGTGGGCCTGATCAACATCACGCCCCTCATCTTGACGGCCAGCCCGAGCCTGCCCGTGAACAACTTCGCCGAGCTGGTGCGCTATGCCCGCGCCAACCCGGGCAAGCTCAATTACGCGAGCCCTGGCGCTGGCAACCTGTTGCATGTGGCCATGGAGGCGCTGCGCCAGCAGGCTGGCATCAACATGGTGCATGTGCCCTACAAGGCGACCCCCCAAATGGTGAGCGACTTGATTGGTGGTCAGGTCGACCTCGCCTTGTTGGTGCCCTCGACCGGGCTGCCGCAGATCAAGTCGGGCAAGCTCAAGGCGCTGGGCGTGACGGTGGACGAGCGGCTCACCGCGGCGCCCGAGATCACGCCCCTGTCGGATTCGCCGGAGCTCAAGGGCTATTTCGTCACCACCTCGATCGGCCTGTTTGTGCCAGCCCGCACGCCGCAGGCCATCATCGACCGCCTGAACCGGGAGCTCAATGCCATTTTGGCCTCGCCCGAGGTGCGCAAGCCCTTCGAGGACCAGGCGGCCACGGTCGGCAAGGGTTCGGGCTCTGACTACGCCGAGTTCCTGCGCAAGGAACTCGCTCGCAACGCGGTGGTGGTTAAGGCGGCCAACATCAAGGGCGAGTGAGCGTGGCGCAGGCGCTGCCCGGCCTGAACTTTGTCGCGCATGCCGGGGCCCTCATCGCCTGGCAGGCGCAGGGGCCGGCTGACCGGCCCGCCCTGCTTTTGGCCAACTCGCTGGGCTCCGACATGGGCTCATGGGACGCAGTGGTTGGCTTGCTGGCAGACCAGTTCCGGGTGGTTCGCTACGACGCGCGCGGTCACGGTGCGTCGACCCTCGAAGCGTCCGCGCGCGGTGCGGATTACGCCATTGAACTGCTGGCCCGTGACGCGCTGGCGGTCGCCGACGCCGCCGGTGCCTCCCAGTTTCATTTCGCCGGTGTGTCTATCGGCGGCATGATTGGCATGTGGCTGGGGCGCCATGCGGCCCACAGGCTCGACCGCCTGGTGCTGTCCAACACCGCCGCCCGTTTGCCCGCCCAGGTGTGGGCCGAGCGCATCGCCGCGGTAAAGGCTTCGGGCCTGGCCTCCCAGGTTGAGGCCACGATGCAACGCTGGTTCACCCCGGCATTCCAGGCGCAGACCGAGGCCGAGGGCCAGGCGGTGATCGCCCGCGCCCGCGCCACCTTTCTGAAGGTCGATCTAGACGGCTACCTGGGCTGCGCCGCCGCGGTGCGCGACATGGACCAAGGGGGCGACCTGCCTGGAATTGCCGTGCCCACCCTGGTGGTCACTGGCCGTTATGACCCTTCTACCCCTCCTGAACTCGGCCAGGAGATCGCCGCGCGCATCCCCGGCGCGGCCTGCGTGGAGCTGCCCCTGGCGCATATGCCGCAATTGGAACGGCCTAGTGACTTTGCGGGGGTGTTGCGGGAGTTTCTGGTTAGCTGAGGGTGTGGACGGCTTTGTGCGGTGCGCGACTTGCAGGAGCTTCAAGGTCACCAGCGTGGACTGGCTGTGGCCGAACGGTACAGGTTTTCTTTTTACGACGCCTTGATCGTGGCCGCAGCGCTGGAGTCGGGATGCACCACGCTCTTCTCGGAAGATTTGCAAGACGGCCAGGTCATCGATCAGACGCTCACGGTGAGAAATCCATTCTAGGGCTAGCGCATCACGGGATCGCCCAGCGGGGCGTGTCTGCAGGTGCGTATCCAAAGTCGTGGGGCTCATCGCATGAGCCCAGGTGTACCTACTCTCAAACCCAGCCTCGACAAAGGCGCGCTCTTGCCCACCGCCCCGGCATCAGGGCACGCAGCGCCATCGCAGAAAATTGCCGAGACCCGCGCCACTGCTATTCCGGAAGGCCTTCTCTTGCTGAACCACCGCTCCCCCCGCTTTTTCGTCCTCGTCCTATGCCTTTTCGGCCTCATGCCCGCCTGGGCGCAGCGGGGCTTTGAGCCGCCAGTGTCGATCCAGCGTGAGCGGGCGAATTTGGTCATCAATCTCGACGGCAGCTACCGGGAGGTGGCCGAGCAATCGGTGCGCATTCGCACCGCCCCCGGGGTGGAGCAGTACGCCAGCCAGGAGATTGGCTACATCGCCGGGCGGGAGGAGATTCTGGAGGTTGAGGGCTGGACCATCACCCCCGATGGCACCCGCTTGCCGGTGCTGCCGGCGGCAATCCGTGATCGGGACGAGGACAACAGCGGGGGCACCGCACAGTTCTCGGATTCACGGGTCAAGGTGATCATCTTCCCGCGCGTCTCGGTGGGAAGCGTGGTGGGCTACAAGGTCGACTCGCGGATTGTGGCGCCCTTGTACCCAGGCGAGTTCGACCGCTCTTTCGTGTTTTACCCGGCCACGCCCTATGAAGACTGGGAGCTGCGAATTGCCATTCCGGCCTCCCGGCCGCTTTATATCGACAAGCGCGGCGTGGACGGCGGCCTGGAAAAAACGGTCGACGGTATGGCGCACTATGTCTTCAAGTACCGGCGAGAAAAGACGGAGCCTCCACTCAGTGGGTCCGCTGGCCTGCTGCATCGAGCCGACTACCTGCAGATTTCGACCCTGCCCGACATGCGCGCGCTCGGGCGTATTGCCCGGGGCTTCTTTGAGTCGCAGGTGGAGGTGACCGAAGAGATTCGCGCCCTCGCGCAAAAGCTGACCGCAGGCGCCAGCAGCGAGCGCGCCAAGGCCAAAGCGCTGTACGAATGGGTGGCCCGCGAGATTCGCTATGTGTCGATCTCGCTGGGCGATGGCCGGCTGGTGCCACGGCCCGCCTCGCAGGTGCTGCAAAACCTGTACGGCGACTGCAAAGACCATGTGGTGCTGCTGGAGGCCTTGTTGCGCGCAGTGGGCATTGACAGCAGCCCGGCCCTCATCAGCTCGGGCAGTACCCAGCGCCTCTCGTCTGTGGGCGCGCATTACCCGCTGAATCACGTCATCACCTATGTGCCGAGCCTGGATCTTTATCTCGACTCGACAGACCGCTTCGCCCCCTTCGGTACGCTGCCAACCTCCGACGCCGACAAGCCGGTGATCCTCACCCGGCTCGACCGCATGGGCCGCACACCGGCGATGAAGGCCGAGGACCATGTGAGCCGCACCCGGGTGCGCATGACGATCCGAGGCGACGGCAGCATTCAGGGCCGTGCGCACATCCGGCAGACCGGCTATTTTGCGAACAGCAGCCGGTCGAGTCGTTTGGATGACCGCTCCCGTACCGAAGATGAAATCGTGCGCTCAGAGCTGTCACGCTTCAACGAAACCGGCACCGGCAGCATGCGCTTCACCGAGCCAACCGACATCACCCGGCCCTACGAAATGCGTACGGTGTTCACGCTCGAGCCTCTGGTCAACATGCCCGGGCGAGGTGCTCTGGCCGTGCCGGTGGGGCTGGCCCCCGGCAACATTGCCTACATTGCGTTGAGCCAGCCCGAGCCGGCATCCGACCGGCCCGCGCTTTGCAGTTCGAGGACGGTGCACGAGCACTACACGCTCACCTTTCCCCCGAATGTCGTGGTGGAAGAGGTTCCCAAAGGTATGCGCTTTGCGCGCGGCGACATCCAGTTTGAGTCGCGCCTCACCCAGGAGGGCCGCACCGTCACCGTGGAGCGACGCCTGCGGGTACAGCGGGGCTCTCGCGTGTGCGGCCTGAAAGAGGCGCGCGACTGGCAGGCGTTTTACCGGGCGCTGCAGCGGGACCTGCGGGCGCAGATCGTGTACCGCTGAACGTCGTCCCCAGGCTCGTGCCATGAGCCGCAGCACCTACACCATGCACCTTCGCAAATCAGGGCGAATTCACGCCGATTTGAGGAGGATTGAAGGTGCAATTGGAGTTCGACAACGTCATCCCGCTGGACAGGGAGCGGCTGCGGATCCCCCCGCATTCCATCGAGGCTGAGTCGAGC
>NZ_JARXAB010000175.1 GCF_029866045.1 Ramlibacter sp.
CGATGCAGGAAGACGGCTGGAAGCTCATTTCCGCCAGCCGGCCGCGCAAGGACTTTCTTTTCCACCTGGCCGCGGATCCAACCGAGCGCCGCAACCTGGCACAGGAGCAGCCGCAACGCCTGGCCGATATGAAGACCCGTCTCGCCCAGCACCACCAAGGCATGCCCGCGCCGCTGTGGCCGTCGTTCATCGAGGTCCCGATCTTCATCGACAAGACCCTAGAGCAGCCACACACGCGGCAAGATGAACATGTCTTCTGGATCAACTGAGCCCCGGCGCAGGCGGGCGGTCCCACGCGCCCTGGGGGTGACCGCCGCACTGGCCGGCGGGCTCGCCATGGTCGTGGCCGTGGCGGTGGCCGCAGGCTGGATGCCAGGGTGGCGGGACTGGGGCCTGCCCGGCACCGGTCCCAAGCTCGGCGAGCATGGGATGACGGGCAAGAACAACACCAATGCCTCACGCATCGCCTGCGCCCTGCCGCCTCTGGCCGCCCAGCGGCCCGACGCGCCCGAGGGCATGGTTTGGGTCCCGGCCGGTCGCCTGACACCTGGTGACAGCGTCTACCCCGAAGAGGCGGGTGGCAAGCCGGTGCAGCTCGCGGGCTTCTGGATGGACCGCACCGAGGTGAGCAACGATCAGTTCGCCCGCTTCGTCGCTGCCACCGGCTATGTGACGGTCGCCGAGCGCGCGCCAGACCCCACCCGCCTGGCCGGCGCGCCGCCCGAGTTGCTCAGGCCGGGGGCGCTGGTGTTCCAGGTGCCGCGCAAGCTCGACGGACCACCCGACCCGCTGCAGTGGTGGCGCTATCTGCCGGGCGCGAGCTGGCGCCAGCCGGGAGGGCCCGGCACCCACCTGGAGGGACGGGGCAGCCTGCCCGTGGTGTCGGTCACGCTCGAGGATGCCCATGCCTATGCGCGCTGGGTCGGGCGGCAGCTGCCCACCGAGGCGCAATGGGAGTGGGCGGCCAGGGAGGCGCGCGACCAGGCCACACCGCAGCACGAGCAGCCACGCCAGGCCAACACCTGGCAAGGGCGCTTCCCGATGGAAGACGCGGCCAGCGACGGCTTCGCCGGCATCGCGCCGGTCGGCTGCTATGCCGGCAACGCGCTCGGTCTGCACGACATGATCGGCAACGTCTGGGAGTGGACCCGCGACGCCTGGCGACCCGGCCACGAGGACGCACCTCCCCCCGCACTGCAGGCGGCGCGGGCGGCTGCGACCGGCGGCCCTCTGGCGCAGGGCGTGATCAAAGGTGGGTCGTTTCTGTGCTCGCCCGACTGGTGCATGCGCTACCGGGCCGGCGCCCGCCAGCCGCAGGACCTCGACCTGGCCACCAGCCACCTGGGATTTCGCACCATCCTGGAGGTGAGGTGAACGGGCACGCGGGGCGACAAGCCAGCCTACTGGCCCGGCTCGCGGTCTGGGTGCTCGCACCTGCGCTCGCCATCTTGCTGGCCGTTGCCAGCCTGCTGTGGATGCAGAGGGAAAAGATACTGCTCGGCGCCGAGGGCTACCTTTATGGCCTGCCCCTGGTGCTGATGGACCTGACCCGCGCCGAGTTCGCCGCCCAGCAGCCACAGCAAGACCCGCTGCGCCGGGTCCGCCAGCCCCCCACTGCGGCCTTCCGGGAGGTGGTACGTCCCACAGTCGATCTTCTCTACACCTCGGCCTTCATCGACCTGGATGCAGGCCCTTGGGTGCTGCGCCTGCCGGCCAATCCCGAGCCTTTCGAGGTGTTCTCGTTGCTCGACGCCTGGACCGATGTCTTTGCCGCGCCCGGCACCCGCAGCCATGGCGGCGCCGGTGGCACCTACCTGATCGCCGGTCCCGGCTGGCAGGGTCAGGTACCCGCAGGCATGACGCTGCTACGCGGGGGCACCCGCATGGCCTGGATGATTGGCCGCACCCAGCTCCATGGGCCGCAAGACCTTCCTGCGGTGCACAGGCTGCAGGATGGAATTTCGCTTGAACCGCTTGCGGTTCTACCGCTAGCCACAGCGGGCTCACCCGCAATATCGGCCACCGCGGCCACCCCCCGCGCAGCGCCGGCGCCTGGGGACAAGGGCACTGGCAACCAAGCAGCGGCCAAGGGCGCGCCCCCGCTCGCACAACTGCGCCAAATGTCTGCAGGCGACTTCTTCCAACGCCTGTCCGCTCTGATGGTGGACAACCCGCCGCGGGCAGCTGACCGACCGATGGTGATGAAACTCGAACGTCTGGGCGTGGCGCCCGGTCGGGCGCCCGTCTGGGGTTGGCTGGACGGCCGCAGCGTGGCCCTGGGCCGCTGGCTGGCCGATTTTCAGGTGCGCCGGGAGGTGGCCAAACCGCGCAACACGGTGCAGGGCTGGCAGACACCGCCAGACCTGCTGGGCCGTTACGGTACCGCCTACAACATCCGGGCGGCGGTCGCCTTGGTCGGACTGGGCGCCAACTGGCCGGAGGACGCGATCTACCCCAGCGCTCGCGTCGATGCTGAAGGCAGGGCCCTGGACGGCGCGCAACGCTATCGCATCCGCTTTCTACCGGGGCAGCTGCCGCCAGCACGGGCCTTCTGGTCGGTCACCGCCTATGGCGCCGATGATTTCCTGCTCGACGTGCCCGAGGGCCGCCACGCGGTGGGCAGCCGCCAGCCCCTGGTGACCCAGGCCGACGGCTCGGTGGACCTGCTGGTGCAGGCCGATCCGCCGCCACCGGCGCTGCGCGCCAACTGGCTGCCGGTCCGCGCCGGCGAGCCCTTCCAACTCACCGCCCGCCTTTA
This sequence comes from Ramlibacter sp., assembly GCF_029866045.1. Taxonomy (GTDB): domain Bacteria; phylum Pseudomonadota; class Gammaproteobacteria; order Burkholderiales; family Burkholderiaceae_C; genus Ramlibacter. Next base: position 2,759 of record NZ_JARXAB010000175.1, read on the forward strand.
CTGGCCCGAACCGGCGGCGCTGCAAGCCCGCTGGCGCATGCCGGCCATTGAGCGGGTGCGCGACTAGCCCGCCGCCGCCTGACGGACAATTGCCCCCATGGACGCACAGGCTCAGTGGACACAGGTGCTCGTGGTCGCCTCGGTGATGGCGGCTTTCGCCCTGGCCGAGTGGACCACCGGCAGGCTGTTCCCGGCGGAGGCGACGCGCGAGGACAAGCGCCTCGATGTGGTGGCCATCTTCATCCTGCCCGGTGTCACCGGCTCGGTGCTGCTGGCCTCTGGCGCTGTGTCCCAGTGGCTCGTGCCAGGATGGCGCGACGCGCTCTCCGGATGGTCCTGGTGGCAGATGCTGGCGCTGCTGCTGCTGGCCGATGACTTCACCCAGTACCTGTGGCACCGTCTGTCGCACACCTCGTTCATGTGGCCGCTGCACAGGGCCCACCATTCGGCGGCCTACATGAGCGTGCGCATCGTGTACCGAAACAACCTGCTGTACTACGCGCTCATGCCCGGCCTGTGGCTGTCGGGCCTGATGCTGCACCTGGGCTTTGGCTGGGTGTATGTGGTCTATTCCATTGTCAAGATGACCGTCATCATGGGGGCGCACTGCGCCATTCGCTGGGACGAGGGGCTGTACAGCCGGCCCTGGCTGCGGCCGCTGGCCTGGGTCATCGAGCGCACCATCTCCACACCGGCCACCCATTTCGCGCACCACGCCCTGGTGCAAGACGACGGCATTGGCCACTACACCGGCAACTACGGCAACCTGCTGTTCGTGTGGGACATGTTGCTGGGAACCGCGCGCATCACCCGCCGCTACCCGCCGGCGTATGGCCTGCAAGATGACCGCCGCCATGGGCCCGAACACTGGCTGACCCAACTGACCTTTCCGCTACGCAGGTCCCAGCGCGCAGAGACAGTGTTCGGGCGCGGCAGCCACCGGCCGCTTGACTGAGCGCCGGCAGGCCTAAAGGTCTTGTTGCGCGTCCACCAGGTAGCCTGAAATCAAGGCTACCAGCTGGGCCTTCACCCACTCGTCGGCCCCGGGCCGGCTCAGGGCCTGGTAGCTGCCCACGATGGCCAGGTAAAAGAGCGCGGCGAGTTCGGCAGCCTTCTTGCGGCTGCGGGTCAGCCGCCGGAACTTGTGCTCAAAGAGCGCCATGCGCTCTTCGTCCACCTCGGCGAGCATGCGCGCCACCGACGGGTCGCGACGCCCCAGGCCGCGCAGCGCCAGTTCGAACCGCATGTTCTCCAGGTCGGGGCCAGCATGCGCCAAGGCGGCCTCCAGCACCTGGGCCAGGTCGGCACGCGGATCCGGGCTCTCCATGGCCATCAGCCGCTGCTGGGTCTCCTGCTCCAGCAGACGCCAGCGGGCCAGCAGCGCCTCAATCAACTGCGCATGGTCACTGAAGTGCCAGTAGAAGCTGCCCCGGGTGACCCGCAGGCGCTCGGCGAGCAGCAGCACCCGCGCCTTGTCGAAGCCGCCCTCCACCACCGACTGAAAGGCCGCCTGCAGCCAGTCCTCCTGGCCGAGCCGCGCCGCTGCAGGGGCTTTGCGGGCAGTGCCGGTCTGAGGCATCTGCACGGCCGGCTTGCGCGGCTTGGCGTCCAGCTGGCTCGCCGGTTTGACGGCTGATCTGGCCGCGGGTTTGACCGCAGGTTTGGCCGTGGATCCGTGGGCCGTGCCCCGGGCGGGACCGCTGGCGGGACGGGACGGGCGAGCAGGACGGGAAGATGGCGCGGGCACTTGGCGATACTGTACGGAGGATGCCCTGATTCTAGGCACGGCATCCGCTCGGCGAGGCCTCGCTGCCCATGGGGAAAATCCTGCCGTAGCGTCACCGGCAAAGGCGCTACCATCCACGCCATACATCACTGTATTGTGCGGCGCAGACCGGAAGCGCCGCGCCTACCCACACGCCTGTACCGGTCCATGTCGCTTCGCACCCTGCTCACGCCTCTGGTCTCCAGTTGGCTGCTGTCGCCGCAGCGGCAGGCGTCAGCCCGCGCCCGAGCCGAGCGGCGCCGGCAGGCGCGCGGGCTGGCGCACGAGGTGCATTACTTCCATCAGGTCGACGACCCCTACAGCGCCCTTGCCTGCCAGGCCCTGGCCGGGCTAGTGGCGCGCTATGACATCCGGCTGCTGCCGCACCTGGTGAGCCCACCGGCCGACGCGGCGGCGCCCGACCGCGCGCGGCTGGTGGCCTACAGCCGGCGCGACGCCGCCGTGCTCGCCGTCCGGCATGGTCTGGCCTTCGCAGACCCAGGGCATCAGCCAGCAGCCGAAGCGACCGAGGCCTGCGCGAAAGACCTGCTCGCAGCGATAGACAAGGGGCACTTCACGGAAGCGGCGCCGGCCCTGGCCGCTGCGCTATGGACGGCGACTGTCGATGGCCCCGGCTCTCTGAATTTTCCGAAGCCCGGGTTTCCTGCTGCGACAGACGCCCGCTCACCCGCCGAGGTGAGCGAAAGACCCAAGGACCGCGATGTGGTCAAGGCGCTGGCAGAAGGGGACGCCCTTCGCGAGCGCTTGGGCCACTACCTCGGTGGCACATTTTTCTATGGCGGCGAGTGGTACTGGGGCATCGACCGCCTGCACCACCTCGAACGCCGCCTGCAGGACCTGGGAGCAGCACGCGCCGGCGTCGCGGGTACGCTGGCCTTTGCGCCGGACCTGGGGCCAGACCGAGCCCCTCACCTGCCGCAGGATCTCGCACCGCCTTCGGTCAGCGACCTGCAACCAGCGCTTTCATCCGCGAAGAGGGCAGGCTCCACGGAAGCGCCGCTGCAGTTGGTTCTCGATGAGCCGGTGGCGGAGGGTGATGGCAACACGCGCCAGACGGTCAGCGCCGGCAGCACCAGCAACATTGGGGGCAGCGGTAGCGTCACCCAAACTGCGTCGGCTCCCACCATCGACTTCTTCTTTTCCTTGCGCAGCCCCTACTCGGCCATCGTCATGCCCCGGGTGTTCGCCTTGGCGCGCGCGCAGGGCGCGCCGGTGCGCCTGCGCTTCGTGCTGCCCATGGTGATGCGCGGGCTGGCAGTGCCGGCAAGCAAGCGCCGCTACATCAGCCTTGACGCGGCCCGGGAGGCGAGGCTGCACCGCATTCCCTTCGGACGCCTCAACGACCCGGTGGGTCGGCCCACCGAGCGCGGCCTGGCGCTGATTCCCTATGCCCACACCCAGGGCCGGGCCGAAGCCTACTTGCTGGCGTTCATGCAAGGCGTCTGGTCCGAGGGCTTGGACGCCGGCAGCGACAAGGGGCTGCGCGCCATCGTGGAAGCCGCCGGGCTGCCCTGGGCCGAGGCCCGGGAGGCGCTGGCCGATGAAAGGTGGCGAGAGATCGCCGAACGCAACCGGCAGGCGCTTCTGGACCTGGGCCTGTGGGGCGTGCCGTCCTTCCACGTGGCCGGCGCTTCGACCTGGGGCCAGGACCGGCTCTGGCAGGTGCGCGAAGCCCTGATAGGTGAGTCCCTGATGGGTGAGTCCCTCATGCGCGAGGCGCTGGTGCGTGACGGGCTCGTGCCGCAGGCCCGATCGCAGGAGAACCAGGCATGATGCCCTTGCAGCACAAGGTCGCCGAGTACGCAGGCCTGGCATTGGCAGCACTGATGGCGATATTGGCGCAGCCTGCGGTGTCGGCACCCGCTGCGGCAAGCCGACCGGCGGCTGCCGCACCGGCCTCCGCCCAGCGCCCACCCAACATCGTCCTCATCGTCGCCGACGATCTGGGCTTTTCCGACCTCGGTTCCTTCGGCGCGGAGTTCGCCACGCCGCATCTGGACGCGCTGGCTCGCCGTGGCGCACGCTTTACCAACTTCCACGTGGCGGCGTCCTGCTCGCCCACCCGCGCGATGCTGCTCACGGGTGTCGACAACCACCTGGCGGGCGTGGGCAATATGCGCGAGACCATTCCGCGCGAGCACTTCGGGCAACCCGGCTACCTCAGCGTGCTCAATGACCGGGTGGTCACCTTCGCCTCCTTGCTGCAGGACGCGGGCTGGCGCACTTACGTGGCCGGCAAGTGGCATGTGGGCAAGGAGCCGCACAACCTGCCCGACCAGCGCGGCTTCGATCGCTCGCTGGTACAGGGCGACAGCGGCTCTGACAACTGGTACACCGCCCAGCGCTATCTGGATTTGGCGGACAAGGTCGACTGGTTCGAAAACGGCAAGCCGGCGAAGATGCCCGAGCGTTACTACTCCTCCGAGTATTTCGTCGACCGGCTCATGGGCTGGCTACGGGCCGACCAGGCAGCGCCCGGTCTCGCCTCGAACAGCAGCGCCCCGCGCCGCGACCGCCCCTTCTTCCTTTACCTGCCCTTCCAAGCCAACCACCTGCCGGTGCAGGCGCCCCCCGAGTTCATCGCCAAGTACCGTGGCCGCTACGACGCCGGCTGGACCGCACTGCGCCAGGCCCGGCGCGACCGCGCCAAGGCATTGGGCATCATCCCGCCGGGCACGCCCCTGGCCGCCACGCCAGGCACGCCCGACTGGTCGAGTCTGCCGCCCGCCGAGCGCGCGCTGCGCGCCCGCCACATGGAGGTCTATGCCGGCATGGCCGAGGCGATGGACCACCACATCGGCCGGCTCATCGCGTATCTGAAGGAGATCGGCGAATACGAGCGCACCGTCTTCGTTTTTCTCTCGGACAACGGCGCCGAGGGCTCCGACCCCTACAGCGTTCTGAGCGGTCGGCTGTGGTTGCGGTGGCAGTACCGGGGCGACATCGCCAATCTCGGCGGACCCGACACCTACGGCGTCATCGGACCGCATTGGGCCAGCACCGCAGCGGCACCGCTCGCCGGCTACAAGTTCTACGCCACTGAAGGCGGCATCCGGGTACCTCTGGTTATCTCGGGTGTACCGGGCATGAAGACAGACCGTATTCACCCGACATTCACCCACGCCACCGACATTGCGCCGACCCTGCTCGCGCTGGCTGGCGTGCCCCACCCTGGCAGCAGCTACCGCGGCAAGCCTGTCGAGCCACTGGCCGGGCGCAGTTTGCTGCCGGTGTTGCTCGGTCAGTCCGACCAGGTGCGTACGCCCCATGAGCCGGTGGGCTACGAGCTCTCGGGCAACGCCGCGCTGTTCAAAGGCAATTTCAAGCTGGTGCGCAATTTGCCGCCCATGGGCGACCAGCAGTGGCGTCTGTTCGACATCGTCCGCGACCCGGGCGAGACGCGCGACCTCAGCGCCGAGATGCCTGACCTGTTCCAGGCGATGCAGGCCGACTACCAGGCCTACGCCCGCAGCCACGGCGTGCTCCCCATGCCCCCCGGCTACGACCCGGTGCGCCAGGTGGAGATCAACGCCCTTCTCAATGTCTACGTCCCGCGCTTTCAGTGGCCGGCGCTGGCGCTGCTCGCGCTGCTCCTCACGGGCGGATGGCTATGGTGGCGGCGCCGCAAATGAACTGGCACGCCGAGGACGGTGGACCCGCGCGCCTCCAGCAGGTGCCTGGCCGCCTGCTCGGCAACCACGAAGGCGCAGACGCATCGGGGGCACCGCGTCTGCAGGTCCACGCCCGCCGCACCTGGCTGTCAACGATGGTGGTGCGGGGCGCGCCGGGCGAGGTCTACCTCCTGACCCACTCCGCCCTGCGGGGGCGCCTGGGGCTGGCCACCACGGCTCAGGTCGAGCGCATCGACCCCGTCACGCTCAAGACGTTGGAGCGTTCGCCCCGGCTGGCGGGCGGCCCCCTGTGGCCGGGAAGCATGGCACTGCATTCCAGCGGCGATTTGCACATCGTCTACGGCAACCATGTGCACCGGCTCGACCGCCACTGCCAGCCCCTGGGCAGTCGACAACTGTCAGGCCAGGACCCCTACAACGGCTTCGTCACCCTGCCCGGTGGCGCGCTGGTCACCAAGAACCTTTCCCGCACCCAGCCCGCGCGCCTGACGGTGCTGAATCCGCGCACGCTGGACCCGATCGGCCCGCCCGTGCTCTGCCCCGAGCCCAGCGTCGCACGCCTGAGCGCCCAGGGCGACACCGTGTATGTCGCCGGCATGCACAGCGTCATGCGCTACCACTGGGACGCCGCCAGTGCCCGGCTGCGGCCCGACACCGGATGGCGCTGGGACTACCTCGCCGGCACCCCGAACAGCTTCGCCTGGGACTTGGTGCTGACCGAAACGGATGCCTGGTTCATGGACAACGGCGACCACGGCTACCTCTGGACAATGCGCGGCGCCGGCAGGCGCTTCAGCGCCAACCGGCTGCTGCGGGTGTCGCTGCGCGACGCTCGCGACCACGGCGCCTGGGAGGTGAGCGGGCTGCCCGGCGGCTGCGTGACCAACCCGCCGCTGGTGGACGTTCGCCGCGGCATCGTCCTGGGCTACGACTCTGGCAACGCCTTCCTGCGCGCCTGGGACCTGTTGCCCGGCGGCGAACTTCGCCCGCGCTGGGAGCGCCCCGGCCTGGGCTGCGCCAGCCACATGCTGCTCTATGAGGACAGTGGCGAGGTGGTGACCAATGACCACCAGGGCATGTCAGAGCAGGTGGTGGTGCTTGACATCACCACCGGACGCGAGAAGGCCCGGGTCGCCACCGGCGGCCGCATGCAGGGCGTGGTCTTCCCCTCCCCGGGATGGGACCGCGACCTGTACTGGTGCTCCATGGACCGTATCGCCCGCCTGCATGTCACCGACAACTGAGACCCCGCACATGAAACTCCGACGCTCGCTCCTCATCGCCCTCCTGCTTCTGGGCGTGATCGCCGCCGGCGCCTGGCTGGCCCGCACCCAAATTTCGCTGGCCATCGCCTCGCGGGTGGTGCGCGCCCATCTTGGTGTCGACCTGGCCACTCAGTTGCCCGACGGACTGCATGTGGGCGTGTGCGGCGCTGGCTCACCCTTCCCAGACGACCTGCGCCTGGGCCCCTGCACCGCAGTGCTGGCGGGCAAGCGCCTGTTCGTCTTTGATGCCGGCAGCGGATCGGCGCGCAACATCGGCAAGCTGGGCTTTCTCGCCGGCCAGGTCGAGGGCGTCTTCCTCACCCACTTCCACTCCGACCACATCGACGGCCTGGGCGAGCTACTGCTCCAACGCTGGATCCAGGGCGGCCACACGCGCCCACCGGTGGTGACGGGCCCCGAGGGGGTGGAGCAGGTGGTGGCCGGCTTTGTGCAGGCCTACAAACTCGACCGCGGCTACCGGGTCGAGCACCACGGTGACGCCACCGTGCCTGCCAGCGGCTTCGGCGCGACGGCCCGGGCTTTCAAGGGCGGCGAGACCACGGTGCTGCTCAAGGAGGGCGACCTGGAGATCAGCGCCTTTCCGGTGCAGCATGACCCCGTGCACCCCTCGGTGGGCTACAAGATCCGTTACAAGGACCGCAGCCTGGTCCTGAGCGGCGACACCCGCAAGTCACCCGCGGTGCTGGCCGCTGCCCGCGGCGTCGACCTCTTGGTCCATGAGGCGCTGTCGGCACCGATGGTGGACGTGCTGCGCGACGGCGCCAAGGCCAGCGGCCGCGACCGGATGGTCAAGCTCTTCGACGACATCAAGGACTACCACGCCTCGCCGGTCGAGGCCGCCGAGACCGCCCGCGACGCGGGCGTGCGCTACCTGCTCCTCAACCACATCGTCCCGACCATTCCGCCCTTGCCGGGGCTGGAGGGCTATTTCCTGGGCCAGGCACCGAAGGTGTTTGGCGGGCCAGTGCGTGTTGCCAGGGACGGCGACTTTCTGTCCCTGCCCGCGGGCACGCAGGAAATCCGGGTCACCCGCCGGTTCTGAGCTTTGCGCATGACTGCTACTCCGTCTGTGCCCGACGCCTCCCTGCTCCATCCACCGCTGCCCCACCTCACCGGGCCGGTGCTGCGCACGCCCGAGTCCTGCTTCGAAGGCCTGACTGACTTCCCCTACGCGCCCCACTACCAGACAGTGGGCGGCCTGCGTATGGCTTGCATTGACGAGGGACCGCGTGATGGCCCGGTGGTGCTGCTGATGCACGGCGAGCCGACCTGGGGCTACCTGTATCGCTCGATGATCCCGACGCTGGTGGCGGCCGGCTGCCGTGTGGTCGCGCCCGACCTGGTGGGCCTGGGGCGCTCGGACAAGCCGGTGCGCCGCGAGGACTACACCTATGCCCACCACGTAGCCTGGATGAACGCCTGGCTAGAGGCCATGGACCTGCGGGGCATCACCCTGTTCTGCCAGGACTGGGGCTCCCTCATTGGTCTGCGCATGGCCTGCGCCGCGCCCGAGCGCTTTGCCCGCATCGCCCTCGGCAATGGCGGCCTGCCCACCGGCACCGAAAAGATTCCGCGCGCCTTCCACCTGTGGCGCGCCTTCTCCCGCTATAGCCCGCTCTTTCCTATCGGCCGCATCGTCGCCACCGGCTGCGCCAGGGGCTTGTCCGCCGACGCACGGCGTGCCTATGACGCGCCTTTTCCCACCCGCCGTCACAAGGCCGGGGCCCGTGCCTTTCCGTCCCTCGTGCCGATCACGCCCGACAACCCCGAGCGCGCCGCCAACGAAGCCGCCTGGCAGGTGCTGGAGAACTGGCACAAGCCCTTTCTCACCCTTTTTAGCAACCGGGACCCGATCACACGCGGCATCTGGCGCGTGTTCCAGACACGGGTGCCCGGCGCCCAGGGCCAGGCCCATCGCAAGATCGAGGGCGGCGGCCACTTCCTGCAGGAGGACTGCGGGCCCGAGGTGGCGCAGGCGCTGGTCGAATTCGTGCGTGCGGAGGCTTAACAATGCCCCGCACCCACATTCTTTATGGCTGGCACCTGTCCTACTTCGCCGGCAAGGCCCGCTGCTACCTGAAGTACAAGCGCCTGCCCTTCGTCGACCAGGAAGTGAACCTGCCCACCCTGATGTGGCGCATCCCGCGCAAGACCGGGGTCAGGGTGATGCCGGTCCTGCGCACGCCGGACAACGAGTGGATCCAGGACACGCACCTCATCATCGAGCGCATCGAGGCCCAGATCCCCGAGCGCTCGGTGGTGCCGGACACGCCCTGGCAACGCTGGCTGGCCTACCTGCTGGAGGCCTGGGCCGACGAATGGTGGATGCCGATCGCCATGCACACACGCTGGAGTTACCCGGAGAACTTCGCCCTGTTCCAGCACGATGCCGGCCGGGCGCTGCTGCCGGGCTTTCCGCGCGCGCTCCAGCACAAGGCGGTGGACCACGTCGCCAACCACCTGCGCGCCATGCTGCCGGCGGTGGGTATTCGCCCCGAGCAGAACGGCGTGCTGGAGGCCTGGGCCCACGCGATGATGGCCCAACTGGACACGCACTTCGCCGCCCACTCTTACCTGCTGGGCGGGCGCCCTACGCTGGCCGACTTCGGTCTGGTGGGCACCATGTACGGCCACCTGGGCCGTGACCCATGGCCCAAGCGCGAGATGGTGGCCCGCTACCCGCACCTGCGCGCCTGGATAGATCGCATGGCCAACCCGGCCGACCGCCGCATGGGCCCGCTCTTTCCGGACGACGAGATCCCGCCGACCTTGTTGCCCATCGTGCAGCAGGTGGTGCAGGAGTGCGTGCCCTGGTTCGACGGCATCGCCGCCGAAATCAATCAGGTGCTCGCCGAG
>NZ_JARXAB010000178.1 GCF_029866045.1 Ramlibacter sp.
CTTCTCTGGCAGCAAGCTGCGCTGGATGCTGGACCACCTGCCGGGCCTGCGTGCTCGCGCCGAGCGCGGCGAGCTGGCCTTCGGCACCATCGACACTTGGCTGCTGTGGCAGTTGACCGGCGGTCGGGTGCATGCCACCGACGTGAGCAACGCCCCCCGAACGATGCTGTTCAACCTGAACACCCTGGACTGGGACCCGGAGATGCTCGCGCTGCTGGATGTTCCGCGTGTGCTGCTGCCCGAGGTGCTGCCCTCCAGCGGCTTTTTCGGCGAGACCGAGCCCCACCTGCTCGGCGAGGCGCTGCCCATCACCGGCGTGGCGGGCGACCAGCAGGCCGCCACCTTCGGCCAGGGATGCTTCGCACCTGGAATGGCAAAAAACACCTACGGCACCGGTTGCTTCATGTTGATGAACACCGGCAGCCGCCCGGTCACCAGCCGCCACCGGCTGCTCACCACGGTGGGCTGGCAGGCCGCCGCCGACCCGGCGCGCCCCGCCTACTGCCTGGAGGGCTCGGTGTTCATGGCCGGCGCCACGGTGCAGTGGCTGCGCGACGGACTGCAGATCATCGAGCGCGCCGCCGACGTCGAGCCCCTGGCCGCCAGCGTGCCCGACACCGGCGACTGCTTCCTGGTGCCGGCCTTCGCCGGCCTGGGCACGCCCTGGTGGGACGGCCATGCGCGCGGCACGCTGGTCGGAATGACCCGGGGAACCACCCGGGCCCATATCGCCCGCGCCGCGCTGGAGGCCATCGCACTGCAGTCGGCCGATGTCTTCGGCGCGATGGCAGCTGACGCCGGGATCGCCCTGACCGAGCTGCGGGTTGACGGCGGTGCCAGCCGCAACGACCTGCTGATGCAGATGCAGGCCGACGTGCTGGGCGTGCCGGTGGTTCGGGCGCGGCAGACCGAGACCACCGCCCTCGGGGCGGCGCTGCTGGCGGGCCTGGCGGTAGGCCTGTGGCAGGACGCCAGCGAGATCGCCGCACGCTGGGAGGTCGACCGCCGCTTCGAGCCGAGCCTACCCGAGGGCCAGCGCCGCGCCCGCCTCGCGCGTTGGCAGGAGGCTGTGTCCCGCGCGCGAAACTGGGCAAATTGACGCGCCACCAGCCTGCGATACTTGGACGGTGAGCGAGAACGAGCACTCCCGTGTTGACCGGTCCACCCTGGTGGCCCGGCTCAAGTCAGAACCCCTGTGGGACCTGGCCGTGATCGGCGGCGGCGCCACCGGCCTGGGCGTGGCGGTCGACGCTGCCCTGCGCGGGCTGAAGGTGGTGCTGCTCGAAGCCGATGATTTCGCCAAGGGCAGTTCTTCGCGCGCAACCAAGTTGCTCCACGGCGGCGTGCGCTACCTGGCCATGGGTCAGCTGTCCCTGGTGCGCGAGGCCCTGCACGAACGCGCGGTCATTCTCGGCAACGCGCCCTCGATCTCGCGCCCGCTGTCCTTCGTGATGCCGGCCTACCGCTGGTGGGAGCCGTTCGCTCTGGGTCTGGGTCTGCGCTTCTACGAGCAACTGGCAGGCAGGCACAGCCTGGGCGCTACCAACCGGCTTTCGCGCAAGCAGCTGCTGGCGGCCCTTCCGCAGGTGAAGGCCGAGGGCCTCAAGGGCGGCGTGCGCTACTGGGATGCACAGTTCGACGATGCCAAGTTAGCCATCGCCCTGGCGCGCAGCGCCAGCCGCCTGGGCGCGCTCACCCTCAACCATTTCCGGGTCGACAGCTTCGTGCAGCAAGGCGGCCGCGTCACCGGGCTACGCGGCACAGACACTGAAACCGGTGCCCCCTGCGAAGTGCAGGCACGCTGCATCGTGAACGCAGCCGGGGTCTGGGTGGACGACCTGCGCCAGCAGGCTGCTGGCCCGGCCGGCACGCCGCCGCGGCTGAAGGTGAGCCAGGGCAGCCATGTGGTGATAGACCGCGACTTCTGGCCCAGCGACGAGGCACTGCTGCTGCCCCGCACGAGGGACGGCCGGGTGCTGTTCGCCGTGCCCTGGCAAGGCAAGGTGATTCTGGGCACCACCGAGCAGCCGCTCGAGGACCGGCCGACAGAGCCAAGACCAATGGCCGAGGAAATCGACTTCATCCTGTCCGAGGTGGGCCGTTACCTGGTTCGTCCGCCCACTCGCGCCGACATCCGGAGCGCCTGGGCGGGTCTGCGGCCGCTGGTGCAGCCGTCCGCAGCGGCGGGAGGCACTGCCCGCATCAGCCGCGAGCATGCGGTATGGACCGACCCCTCGGGCCTGGTCTGCGTGGCTGGCGGCAAGTGGACCACCTACCGGGCGATGGCGCGCGACGTTCTCGCACATTGCATCGCCGAAGACCGTATCCCGCCGGGCCGAGACTGGCGGGTCGAGCGCAGCACCGAGCACCTGCCGCTTGAACGAGACGACAACCTGCTGCGCACTGGTATCCCCGGGGCCGACCGGCTGATCGCCGAGGGCCTGAGCGAGCAGCGGGTACGCTTTGCGGTGCGGCATGAGTTCGCGCGCAAGGTGGAAGACGTGCTGGCGCGCCGATCGCGGCTGCTATTCCTAGACGCCCGGGCCGCACGCGCGGTAGCGCCTGCAGTGGCTGATTTGCTCCACGCCGAGGGCATCCTGCAGACCGGACTGGAGGACTTCATGGCCATCAGCGAGGGCTACCTGCCGTGACCCCTACCGCCGGCCTGCGCCTGGCGCGGCGGCGACGGTGATGCAGCCCCGGGCTTCAGGCCGACCGGCCCGCCTCGTTCGAGAGCGGCGACGAAACGGTGCGGCCGGCTCGGAAGGCGCAGGCGATGCGTTGAGCGTGGGCTGATCAGACGCCGGGCAACGACCGCTGCCCGTGCTGGAAAAACCCATACGACCTGAGCGCTGCTCGCGCGGCGCCACTTCGCGAAAACGCTCGATCAGCGACGTGGGCTCACTCAGGCTGCAGACCCGCCGCCCGAATCAGCCGCTCATACTGCGACGTGCTGGCCCGCATGGACGCTTCGAACTGCTCCGGCGTGTTGGCGACAACGCTCAGGCCCCGGTCCTCCAGACGCGAGCGAAGGTCGGCACTGCCCAGCGCGCGCGCCATCTCGCCGTGAAGGCGACGAAGCACCGGCTGCGGCAATCCCGCAGGCGCGAAGATGCCAAACCAGGTGGCAGGTTTCTCAAACGCCGGCAGCGTTTCCACGATCGACGGCACCTCGGGCAAACGCCCGTAGCGCTTTCCCTCTAGCACTGCGAGTAGCTTGACCTGACCCGAGCGGACAAAGGGCAGGACGTCGCCCAGCGCTGTCAGTGCCAGCGGCACCTGGCCACCGACCAGGGCCTGCACCGCCGGTGCGGTCCCTTTGTAGGGCACATGCACCAGGTCCAAGCCCGCGAGACTGCCAAACAGCTCGCCGGCCAGGTGGAACACCGAGCCCGAGCCGGAGCTGCCAAACGCCAGCTTGCCGGGTTGGCGTTTGGCCAGGTCGATCAGCTCGCGCACGTTCGAGACGGGCAGCGAGCTGGCGGCCACCAGCACCGTCACCGGCTCGACGGCAGCCATGATGGGGGTGAAGTCGCGCGTGGGGTCGAAGGGCACTGACTTCATCAGGAAGCGGCTCGTGACGTGCGTGCTCGGCGTCGTCAAGAGCAGGGTGTAGCCATCCGGCCGCGATTTAGCGACCGCATCCGCGCCGATGATCCCGTTGGCCCCCACCCGGTTCTCGACCACGATCGGCTGTCCGAGCGCCTCGCCCACGCGAAGGCCGATATCGCGCGCGGTGGCGTCGAGCGCCGAGCCGGCCGGAAAGGGCACCACGAGCTTGAGAGGGCGGCTCGGGTAGGGTTCGGTCTGCGCCGTGGCGGCACCCACCGTGATCAGCGTAACGAGGACCGTAGCCAAGGTCTTAAACAAAGGGCGCATCGCCTATCTCCTTCAGTGAATACCTAAAAGCGCGGCAGCGTTGCGACCGAGCATGTCTGCTTGTTCGTCCGGATCACCCGTCACCGCCGTGAGAAATCCGACCGGATCGGCATCACCGACCGGATAGTCCGAACCCAGCAGGATGCGCGAGGCGCCCACCTTGCGGAAAAGCACGGCCAGCGCGTCGCTGTCGTAGACGCAGCTGTCGTACCAGAACCGGGTCTTCAGGTACTGCGACGGCGACATCGACATATTGGCCCGCGTGAACGGCTTCTCCGCGTAGTTGCGATCGAGACGCCCGATGTAGTAGGGCAGGTAGCCCCCGCCATGCCCGATCACCAGCTTGAGCCGCGGAAACGCGTCCAGCACGCCCTCGTGCATCAAGGAGGCCATGGCCATCGCCTCTTCGAGCGGCTGACCGATGCTGTTCCAGTACTGGAAAGGGCGAAAGCGGGGCTCGGTGATACCCGCCGGGTGGATGTAGACCACAGCATCGAGTGCCTGCGCCGCCTCCCAAAACGGTCGCAGCCGGCTGTCGCCCAGCTCCATGTCGCCATAGCGCGTGGACACCTGCACGCCACGCAGGCCCAGGCTGCGGACACAGCGCTCGAGCTCGCGGACCGAGGCCTGCGGTGACTGCAAGGGCACGCCCCCCAGACCGGTGAACCGGTCTGGCGCAAAAGCGACCATTTGCGCAATGCGGTCGTTCGCCAATTGCTCCATCGCCAGCGCCTCACCGGGCGGCGCCCAGGTGGTATCCATGCTCACCGTGCTGGCGCTCAGCACCTGCACGTCGACGCCGGTGGCATCCATGTCGACCAGACGGTCTGGCAGCTCGGTCATCTTGCGCAGCATCGCCGTGCGCCAGCGGCGTGAGGCTTCGCGCGCCTCCTCCGTGATGCGCGGATCGGGCGGCACGCTGGTTTCTACCCCGTGCCCCTTGGCGAACTCCACGACCTCGGGCACCAGCACGTGGGCGTGGAAGTCGATGACCCGGGCTTTCGCCAGCGGGCTTGTCGCGCGATCGGCCGGCTGCGCGTCGCGCATCAGTCGACGATCTTCAGGTTCGGCAGCAGCCGGCCCTTGGAGGCGTGGTCGTTCTGCAGGCGCTGCGCGAACGCGGTGCGATCGAGGTACGTGGCGTTTTGCTGGAGCGACTCGGCCCGCTGCTGGTAGGCCGGGCTGTTCACGATGTCGCGGCACAGGCCCTCCAGACGCGTGACCACCTCGGGCGCAGTCCCGCGGCGCACGAAGACGCCACCATACCCAGAGGGTGTCACCTGCGCACCCAGTTCGGCGACGGTCGGCACATCCGGAAAGACTTTGGACCGTGCGGTGCCAAACACCACCAGCGGCTTGAAGCCATGCTGCTGGAGCCCCGCCGTGGTGACCATGCCGCCCTCCAGCGTCCCGGATGTGAGGTCGGGGAAGAAGGCCGTTTCGCCGCGATAGGGCACGTCACCGGCCTGCAGGCCGAGCGCGCGCCAGAACTCTTCGGCCATCAGGTGCGGCGCCGAGCCGGAGCCCGAGTGCCCGTAGCTGAACTTGCCCGGCTCCCGCTTGAGGCGGGCGATCAGCGCCGCGGCGTCCTTGATGTCGGACTTGGGCGACACGGCCAGGAAGAAGATGTTCTCGAAGGTTTGGCACAGCGGCACGAACGAGTCGAGCGCGTAACCGGCGTTCTTGACCCGGTGCGTCTGGATCGTCAGGGGCGTCACCGGGGTGAAGGCCAGGGTATGGCCATCGGCCGCTGCGGCGGCGACCGCCTGCATCCCCAGCATCAGGCCGGCTCCGGCCTTGCTCTCGATCACGACCGATTCGTTCAGCCGCTGCGACAGCTGTTGTCCGAAGACGCGGGCCAGAACATCCACCGTGGACCCAGGCGGCAGGGTCGTGACGATGGAGATCGTACGGGCCGGGAAAGACTGCGCGATCGCGCTGTGCACGGTCGCGAGCATCAGGGCGGCGGCGGCCGTCCGGCGAAGAAGAGAGGTGAAGTTCGTCATAGGAGGACTCCGACAGTTCGTTAGCGATAGATCGCGAGCGTGGCTTCCTTGCGGTCGATCACCGGCAGGCCCGCGCGCACGAGCAGGTCATAGATGGTGTCGATTTCGATCTGCTTGGGCGCAGGCATCGGCGGACGCATGAAGGGGTTGGGAATCAGGCCGCGCAGCCAGGCGGCCACCTTGTAGCGCACGTGCAGGCGTCCCATGTCGGCGACGTACTCGTGCAGCGCACACAAGCCGCCTTGCCAGACCTGGCACGCCTTCTCCAGATCGCGCTCGTCCCACGCCTCGAGGTGATCGAGCATCCGCTCCATGCCGTAGTTCCAGAAGCCGCTCAGGGTGCCGTCGAACAGGTCGGTGGCGCGGTACTCATGGAAGCGCGACGCCAGGGCCGACATCACCGACACGCGGCGCGGCAAGTTGCGCAGTGCCTTGCCTACGATGCGGTAGCCGTCATAGCCATAGGTCATCTTCCAGCCGACGATGTTGGGGATCTCCTTGCAGATCGCGATCGTCGCCTCCACCGGCAGGCCGGGCGTGAAGGGGGCCGCAGAACCCGACACCGGGTGGGTGATGATGGGCAGGTCGACCACTCGGTCCTGCGCCTTGATCTGGTCGGACCACACCTCGGGATACTGGTCGGCGTCCCAGCACGAGGTGATGTCCTGCGCGCCACCGGGCGGCGTGACGAAGATGCCGTCCACGCCCATGGCCTTCACGTCGCGCGCCGTGTCCACGACCTCAGACGTCGCCAGTGCCCAGGTCCCTGCGATCAGGGGAACGGCGCCGTTGTTTTCCTCCATGGCGATCTCCACCACCCGGCGCTTCTCTGCGCGGGTGAGGGTGAAGATTTCCCCTGCCTCGGGGTTGATGCACAGGCCCCCGCGCGCGCGAAAGCGGGGGTTGTCCAGGAAGTAACGGAGGAAGCGTCGATAGGCCGCCTCGTCCACCGTGAAGTCATGCTTGAAGGGCAGCAGGACTGCTGCGTAACAGACGTCGCCAAGGTGTCTCGCCATGGAAGTGGCCTTTCGGTAGGTGCTGAAGGTTGGACTGATCCGTTATTTTTGAGCACACTCAGTTTTGATCAGGTTAGGATTTACCCTCGCCACCGCCCCTTCGATCGCCCTGCCCGCATGCCCGCCGACCCCCAAGACCTGGCCCCAAAACTGGGCCTGCGCGAACGCAACAAGCTCGACAAGCTGACCCGCATCCGGCGGGCTGCGCTGGTGCTGTTCGAGTCAAAGGGATTCGATGCCACCACCACCCGGGAGATCGCCGAGGCTGCAGACGTGGGCATCGGGACGGTGTTCATGTATGCGGACGACAAGCGGGACTTGCTGTTCCTGATCTTCAACGACGTGTTGGACAAGGTGGTGGATACCGCCTTCGACGCGGTGGACACCCGCCAGAGCCTGAGCGCGCAGGTGACCAGCGTGTTCAGCCACTTCTACCAGACCCTCCACGCGCGGGTGCCTCTCGCGCGCATCCTGCTGCGCGAGCTGGTGTTTTTCTCGGAGGGCAAGCAGGCGGGCCAGTACCTGTCCAACCGCCGGCGCATTCTCGAAGGGCTGGAGCGGCTCACGCGCGAGGCGATCGCCCGTGGCATGGTCCGCGCGAGCGAAGACCCGACGGAAGTCGCGAAGGCGTTTTTCTTCCTGTACTCGGGCGAGGTGCGCGTGTGGCTCACCGAAGCAAAGCCCGATCTCGATGCCGGGCTGACAAGCCTGCACCGGACGTTCGCCTTGCTGGCCCGCGGACTTGGCGAGACCCCATAGGGCAACACCCCGGCGCCTTGGCGGGGTGGACGGGACTCGACAGCGACCGAATTCCCGACGGTGTGTGCGGCCATCGCAGGGCTCATGACCCTGGCACACCACTCCTTCCGCGCACTGCGGGAGGAAGATGGTGAGGAGCTATGCCGTCGTCCCCGGCGCTTAGGTCGATAGACGCGCCGCCAACTCCAAGCCGTCCTGACTGGGCAGGCTGGCCCAGGCCTGGAAAGCGGCCGAGGCCGGAACACGACCGCTCTTGACCAGTTCGAGCCAGACGCCTGCCGAGTCGTGAAAACTATTAGCACCGCAAGGCCACATGGCCACGCTCATCGCCTCGGCCATCTTGGCCTCGGACACGCCGCGGTCGTAGCACAGCGTGATGGCCGCCTCGACGCCCCACTTAGACTTCATGCCCGACTGCGCGGACAGCAAGGCCAGGCAGCACCATTCAAGCGGCACGCCTTCGCAGCCCGCCACCAACGCATCGAAGCCTTCGCGGTAAGCCTGGTGGGCATCCACCCGAGGGAAGAAGCCCTGCCAGTTGCCCGCGATGAACTCATAGGCCGAGGTTCCCTTGACCCAAGCCGCGAGCCGAAACGCCGCCGCCGCCTGAGCGTCGGTACCCCCGTGGTCGAAGAACAGCTTGAGGTGGTGGGTGCCCATCTCGCCCGCGACGCACAAGAGGGAGAGCCAGACGAACTCTTTTTCCAGCGGTTCGAGGTACTTCTCGTCGAGGACCAAGGCCTTGTACATCACCCGATAGCCATCGGCCACCCCGGGCAGGGCGGCCGCCATGGGGCCCTGCTGCGGGTTCACATAGCCGCGGCGTGACCGGAACTCCTCCAGGCGGGCGACCACCTGCTCCGGTGTCGGCACAGGCGTGCCATCGAGCATCGCTGCCGGTGCGGCCGGCGGCACCTTGCGCGGCGGCGTTCCGGTCATTTCATCGCTCACTTGACCGCCATGCCCGAGGCCGCCACGGTTTCGACCACGGCGGGACGACGGCGCGCCAGGAAGGCAGCGAAGTCGGCCGAGCGGCTGCCCACCGGCTCGGCACCCAGCTCCTTCAGCGTCTTGAGCACCTCGGGGTCGCGTGCCGCATCGGCAACGGCTTTCTCCAAACGGGCGAGCACAGGCGCAGGCAGGCCCGCGGGCGCGAACAGCCCGGTCCAGGACGAGGACTCGTAGCCCTTGACACCAGCCTCGATGACGGTGGGCAGGTCGGGCAGGAAGCTAGAACGGCGCGCGGAGCCCACGGCCAGCGCGCGCAGCTGGTTGTCCTTCACCAGGGGCAGCACGCCCGGCAGGTTCTCGAACTCCGCCTGCAAGATGCCGGCACGCAGGTCTGCGATCGCCTGCGCGGTGCCGCGATAGGGGACATGGGTCATCTTCACACCGGCGAGCATGAGGAACATTTCAGCGCTGAAGTGGGCAAAGGAGCCGACACCGGCGCTGCCGTAGTTGAGTGCGCCGGGCTTCTCGCGGGCTGCGGCGATGAGCTCCTGCACCGTCTTCCAGGGCGAGTCCTTGTTCACCACCAGCACCGTGGCGCTGTCGGAGAACTGGGAGACCGGCATGAAGTCCTTGTCGACGTTGTATTTGATGTCCGGCTGCATCGCCGGGTTGATCTGGATGCTGCCCGGTGTGCCGATCATCAGCGTGTAGCCGTCCTTGGCGGCGCGCGCCACCTGCTGCGCGCCGATCACGCCGCCCGCGCCGGTGACGTTGTCAACCACCACCTGCTGGCCAAGGGACTGCGACATCGAGCGCGCCAGCAATCGGCCCAACACGTCGGTGCCGCCGCCGGCGCTGAAGGGCACCACCAGGCGGATCGGCTTTTCCGGGAATGCCGCCTGGGCATGCGCCATCGGGAAGGGGGCCAGAAGGGATGCGGAGGCGGCCAAAAGGGAGCGGCGGCCGATCAAGTGGTTTTTCATGCGGTACTCCAAACTGAAAAGGTGCGTAAAAAAATCTCTGCTGATATTGCGAGATTTAGCGAGCGGCGGCTTCGTCCAATTCAAAAACTCTTTTCGTAACAGACGACCTGACGGGCATGGCATCCTCCCTGGGCCTCAGACGGTTCAACCGCCTTTGTCATTTTGACCCGTTCACTCATTAGGTAGACTGTCCGGACACGGCCGCGGCAGCACGTTCTCAAACGGGCTGGCGCAAACATCATTTTTACCTTGTTTCCAAAAAATTCCATGAGCAACCCTGCCCTCCACCTGGATCCCAAAACCACCGCCCTGGTCCTGATCGATTTGCAAAACGGTATCGTGGCCATGGACGTCAAGCCGCAACCGAGCTCCGACGTGGTGGCGCGCAGCCGCCGCCTTGCCGACGCCTTCCGGGCTGCACAGGCGCCCGTGGTGCTCGTGACCGTCGGCCATATCGACGGCAAGGACGCCCTCTCCCCCACGCTGGACACCCCGGCGGCAGCTGCTGCCAAGCCGCCCGCCGGCTGGTCCGACGTCGTCGCCGAGATGAACGCACAACCCACAGACATGCGCATCATGAAGCGCCAGTGGGGCGCCTTCTACGGCACCGAGCTCGACCTGCAGCTGCGCCGCCGCGGCATCCGCACTATCGTGCTGGCCGGCATTTCGACCAACGTCGGCGTCGAGTCCACCGCCCGTGACGCCTTCGAACGCGGCTACGACCAGGTGTTCGTCACCGACGCCATGGCCTCCCCGGCAGCCGAAGCGCACGCCAACACGCTCAAGTACACCTTCCCGCGCATGGGCCGCCAGCGCAGCACCGAAGAAGTGCTGGCTGCGCTGGCCTGATCGCCGGCCTGATCACAGGCCGGACATCCGGCCTTCACGCCTGCACCGCATGTACCGCCTGCCCCACCCGCAGCGACCCGACCCGATTCGCAAGAGGCCCTGAATGGACAAGCTCTGGGCGATGACGGTCTTCACGCGGGTAGCAGACGCCGGCAGCTTCTCGCGCGCGGCCGAGGCGCTGGACATGGCCAATGCCAGCGTCACCACCTGCATCCGGGGGCTGGAGCGGGAGCTGGGCGTCACCCTGCTCCATCGCGACACCCGCCGGCTTCGCCTGACCGAGGAGGGCGAGGTCTTCCTGGGGCATGCGCGCCAGATCCTGCAGTCGGTAGAAACCGCCGAGGCCGATGTCCAGGCCCGGGTCGGCGCGCTCAGCGGACGCCTGTCGATCGAGACCCCGATCTCCTTCGGACACGCCCTGCTGTGCCCCGAGCTGCCACGCTTTGCGGCGCGCTACCCGGGCATCGAGACCTCGGTCACCTTGACCAATCAGCCGCACCACCTGATTGAGCGGGCGATCGACGTGGCGATTCGTATGGACCAGGTCGAAGACGCCGAGTTCATCGCCCGGCCAATTTTCGAGACCGACTACATCGCCTGCTGCAGCCCGCAGTTGGCCGCCACCATGGCGCCGCATCCAGGCAAGCTGGACCCGCATCGCTGCCTGGGCCTGCTGCCGGAGGAGCGCGCCGTCTCCATGCCCTGGCGGCTGCAGCGCGAGGGCGAGGCCGAGGTCGAGATCCGGCCGCAGGGGTCACTGCACTTCAACACCAGCGACGCGCTGGTGGGCGCTGCAGCCGAAGGCGCGGGCGTGGCACTGGTGCTGGACATCTTTGCCCGCCAGGCCCTGGCCGACGGCCGCCTGGTGCAGGTCTACCCGGACTGGCAGGCTGGACGCAAAACCTTTTTTGCGGTGACCACGCGGGCACGTCTCGGCGCGGCCAAGGTGCGGGCCTTCACCGATTTCCTCGAAGAAATCATGGCCGCCGGGCAGCAGCGACCCAGCCCAAACCGGGCGGTGGCCGTGCGCGGCGCGCCGCGGGCGCGCAAGGCCTAGGCCTTCACTGGGCCTTCACCGGCCCTTCAGCGATCCTTCACCGATCGGGCGCAGGACCGGCGCAGGACGGGCTCAGGCTCTGGTTCAAGACCAGTTCAGTTTGTCCAGGCCGTAGAACGACACCAGTTGGTCCACCCGCTCGGCCGGCGGCGGCTCATTGAAGTAACCGCGCTGGCAGCGCTCGATGCCGCACTGGCGACGCAGGTCGACCATCATCTCGGCCTGCTTGACCCAGCAAGCCAGTGAGTCGAGCACCGGCACACCATCGACCTGGGTCACCCCCTGAGAGGCCAGCAGCACGCACAGCGGCGCCTCGCCCGGAATCAGCACCTCGGCACCGGCCTCGATCTGGCGGCGCGCCGCTACGCGAAAGCGCTCGATGAGAGGCGCGGGGTCACTAAAGCCGGCGATGACGTCGTTGAAACGAAAGCCGACGTCGGACACGCCTGCGAAGCGCTCAGACAGGCCGTACTGGCGCACGTTGTCGGCCAGCAAGTGGGTCAGTTCGCTGATGAACACCATGATCGCAAAGCGCGAGCCCAGTTGCAGCGAGGTGAGCATGGCCGACTCGCCGTAGCCCACCACCGGAATGCGCAGGAGCGAGCGGATCTCGCGCAGGCCCGGGTCCGGCAGGGTGCTGATGGAGTAGGCGTCATAGCCCTCGCGCTCGGCCTGTACGCCGGCGGCGAGGAACTGCACCGAGTGCAGGCGCTGGATCCCCGCGTGGCGGATGTCCAGACCCGGGTACTCGGTACGGTAGGTGCCGGGCTGCATGCCATGCATCACGATCTCGGTGTCGGGGCGGGCAATGCGCTTGAAGTGGGCGTCCAGGGCCGCTCCGTAGGCGCCGAGGTCGGAGAGGACGGTGAAACTCTGGTGCCAGATGCGGGTGGTCATGGACAGTTCAATCCTGTGGGGGTGGAGGGCTCAGTCGCAGGCGATGCCGCCGTTGACGTCGAGGACTTCGCCGGTGATGAAGCCGCTTTCACGGGACGCGAGGAAGACGATCGCGTGGGCCACGTCCTCAGGAGTGCCCATGCGGCCCACTGGCAGCAGGGCGCGCAGGGTCTCGGGAAAGTTACGGGTCATCGCGGTGGCGACCGGGCCGGGCGCGACCGCGTTGACGGTGATGCCAAAGGAAGCGAGCTCCTTGGCCAGAAAGCCGGTCATCATGTGCACCCCGGCCTTGGAGACGCCGTAGGCCACGTTGCCAGCGCGCTCGAGCTCGGCCGGGTCCAGCCAGGCGCGGGCGTTGCCAGCGTTCTTGCCAACGACGGAGCCGATGTTGACGATGCGCCCAAAGCGCGCCTGCTGCATGGCCGGTATGACTGCCTGGCAGGCCAGGAAGCTGCCCTTGAGGTTGATGTCGATCACCCGGTCCCACTCGGCTTCGGGCAGCGTCGCGGCGGCGCCGAAAGACACCACACCGGCCACATTGACCAGGGTATCGATTGGGCCGCACTCGGCCTGCACCCGCGCCACCAGGGCGCGCAGAGAGGCCGCGTCCGTCACATTCAGATGCACGCCCTCCCCCTGCGTGAGGTCGACACCCGGCCCGGCCACAGGCGCGTGGGCGTCGGCCGCCACGACCCGGGCGCCGCGCGCACGCAAGGCGGCGCAGGTGGCTGCGCCGATCGCGCCCAGGCCACCGGTCACCAGCGCTAGGCGGCCCGCGAAATCAGGCATCGGGGTCTGGGCCTGCGTCATGCAGATGCCACCCGGGTGGCCGCGTCGGCCCCGGCGATGCGGCCGAACACCAGACCTTTGAGCACCGAGGTCGCGCCGGTGTAATGGCCGTAGTACATGCCGATCACCTCACCGGCGGCGTACAGGCCCGCAATGGGTTCACCGTCGGCGTCAACCACCCGCGCCTGCGTGTCCACCTTCAGCCCGCCGAAGGTGAAGACGTTGGACGAGATGATGGGATAGGCATGGAACGGCGCCTCGCCCAGCGGGCAGGCCCAGTTGGATTTCGGGGGATACAGGCCCGTCGTGGCCACGCCGTCGAGGACCAGCGGCTGCCAGTCCTGGCCGCTGCAAGCGGCGTTGTATCGCGCCACAGTCGCTTCCAGGCGGTCGGGAGGCACACCCATCTTGCCGGCCAGCTCGGCCAGGGTCGCGCCGGTGACCGGCGGCTGGTCGGTGCGGATGCCCAGGCGGTAGTTGGGTATGCGCTGGTGACGCGCGTCGAGCACCACCCAGGCTGTCCCCTTGCGCTGCTCAAAGATGCGCCGGGTCACCGGCTCATAGACGGCGTCGACCGTGCCAGGCGCCTCGTCGGTGAAGCGCTCGCCGTCCAGATTGACCAGGATGCCGTAGGGAAAGATGAAGACCGAGGGCTCGGAGATGCCCGAGCGCGGATCGACCGGCTCGGCGTGGTAGCTACCGAAGTCGCCGCAGGCGGCAGCGCCGATGTCCAGCGCCATACGGATGCCCTCGCCCCGGTTGTAGTAGCCGCCCTTGCAAACCGGCCGCAGGTAGACGGCGCGCGGTCCGATGTAGCGAGCCATCATCTCGGCATTGCCCTCGAAGCCGCCGGATGCCAGAACCACCCGCCCGTGCAGGTAGCGCACGCCCTGGCCCCGCGTGCGGGCCTCCAAGCCAATAACCCGGCCACCGGCGTCGCGCTGAAGGGCCTGGGCGGTGGTCTCGTAGAAGAAATGCACGCCCAGCGCCTCGGCACGGGCGGCGAGCACGTCGACCAGGGCCTGCCCGCCGCCGATCGGCAGCAGCCGGGGCTGGGACTTGGTGAGGAACTGCGTAGGCAGGAAGTCAAAGCGCGCGCCCATGGTCTGCAACCAGGCGATGGTGCCCGGCGCCGCACGCGCGAATTCCTCGATCACGTTCGGGTCGGCCAGACTCAGGGCGCGGGTGAGAGAGGTGCCGCGCGCATCGGTCGCCGCCTGTTCCACCAGATCGGGGTCAATCGCGCCGCTGCCGTTTTCTGCCAGATGGGTCTCGAAGTCGTCGCTGACTTCGTCCAGGCTCTTCATCCGCAGGTAGGCCTCGGTGTAGCGGCTTTGGCCGCCCCGCTCCTCGCGCGGCGCGCGTTCGAGGATGGCCACACGCGCACCGGCCTCGGCGGCGGCGACCGCGGCCGACAGGCCGGCGACGCCGCAGCCGGCAACGACCACATCAAATTGCTCCAGCGACATTGGCGCTCCTGGGGTTCTCATCACAAAAGCATGATGCGTCCTAGCCGGGGGCTGCGTCAGCAGGCCTGGGCCGAAAACCGCATTCGGTTCGCACACCGCCAGGCCTCTTTAAGAGGCTGCGGGCGCGGCGACACTCAGTCGATGGTGACCCGGGCCTGCCGCACCACCTGGGCCCAACGGGCCACCTCAGAGCGGTAGAAGGCGTCGAGTTGCTCGGGAGTGCTGCTCACCGGCTCGGCGCCCAGGGCCAGCAACTTGTCGGCAACGGCTGGGTCTTTCACCGCCTCGGCGACCTCGCGGTTGAGGCGGTTGATGATGTCGCGCGGAGTGCCGGTCGGGGCGAAGAGCGCAAACCAGGCGGTGGCGTCGAAGTTGGTGATGCCCCCCTCGGCCATGCTGGGTACGTCGGGCGCGACCTTGGAGCGCTGCTTGGTGCTGACGCCGAGCACACGCAATTTGCCGGCCTTGGACAGCGGCAGCGCGGTGAGGACGTTGTCGAAAGCCACCGGCACTTGGCCGCCCATCACGTCGTTCATCGCAGGCGCCGCGCCCTTGTAGGGAACGTGGGTGAGCTTGATGCCAGCGGTGTGGGTGAACAACTCCATGAACAGATGCGAGCCAGAGCCGTTGCCGGCGGTGGCGTAGTGGATGGTCTTGCCGGACTTGGCTGCGTCGACCAGGTCCTTGATCGACTGGTAAGGCGCCGAGGGGGTGACCACCAGCATGAAGGGCGTCGAAGAGATCATTGAAATCGCGGCGAAATCCTTCAGCGGCTCATAGGGCAGCTTGGGGTAAAGGCCCGGGTTGATCGACAAGGAAATGGTGCCCAGGAGCAGGGTGTGGCCGTCCGGGGCGGCCTTGGCCACGGCCTCGGCTCCCACGTTACCCGCTGCGCCAGCCCGGTTCTCCACGACCACCGGCTTGCCCAAGCGCTCGGCGAGCTTCTGGCCAATGAGGCGGGCGGCGATGTCTGAGGCGCCCCCGGCGGGGAAGCCGACGATGATTCGGATCTGTTGCGAGGGCCAGGACTGGGCCCAGGCGCTGCACGTCGCAGCCAGGGACAGGCTGGCGGTGAGGAAAAGGCGGGCTAAGGAGGACTTTTTCATACTGGCAGTCTAGGGACGGGAAGGGGTCGGGGCCATGCGCAAAGACTGAAGGCAGTTTTCGGTTTCACCGAATGTCACAACGCCCCTGCCCTGCCCGAGCGTGGCCAAGTCTACCCAGGCAGATTAACTTTCATAATGACCTGATGAAAATATCTCGATAGAGCGCGCGCATTGGCCTCCCTACACTTGTCCCCGAGACAACACGAAGCGTGGCGGTCGCATACTCATGCCTCTGCCAGACCACTGTTCATTGTGGGCAGCGTGTGCACCATCCGCCTGACACGCGCAGCAGAAAAAAGGAAAGCGCAATCATGAGACTCGCAGCGACCTGGCACCTTCTAGTGGCCGCACTGTTCTCGGCCGCCGCGCATGCAGCGCCCGGTCCGGCAGATGACTTTCCCAACAGGCCCATCCGCCTCATTGTGGGGTTCAGCCCGGGCGGTGGCGCCGACATCAGCGCGCGCATCATCGCCACCAAAGCCTCCGAGATTCTCGGCGCGCAGATCATCATCGACAACCGTCCTGGGGCCGGGGCGAACATCGCTGCTGAAGCCGTTGCAAAGTCCAAGCCCGATGGCTACACCCTGCTGCACACCACCACGGCGCATGCCATCGCCCCCAGCCTCTACAAGAAGCTCAACTACGACTACCTGAAGGACTTCGCGCCGATCGCGCCCTTGGGTGCAGCGGGCTTCGTCCTGGCGGTCCATCCCTCGCTGGGCGTCAATACCGTCGGGGAGTTCGTTGCCTACGCCAAGAAGGCCAAGCCCTCGCTGAGTTACGGCTCGTCGGGCGTGGGCGGGCCCAGCCATCTGGCGACCGAACTATTCACCAGCATGACGGGCACCGACCTCCAGCACGTTCCCTATCGCGGCATTAACCCCGCGTTGGTCGACCTTCTCGCGGGCCGCGCGCCGGTCGGATTCATGACATTGCCTACCGCGCTGCCTCTGATGCGCAACAAACAGGTCGTTGCACTCGGGCTCTCGAGCATGCAGCGCAGTAGCCTCGCCCCCCAATTGCCCACCATCGCCGAGAGCGGCGTCGCGGGCTACAGCGCAGAGACCTGGTACGGCGCCCTTGCGCCCACTGGCACGCCCGAGGCGATCCTGGACAAGCTGCACGCGGCGTTCGCGCAAACGATGCGGGACCCCAGTGTCCAGGCCAAGCTGTTGGAACAGGGCTTCGACATTCGCACCGGCGGTCGCGTCGAGTTCGCCGCCTACATCCGGGCCGAGACCGGAAAATGGACAAGAATCGTGAAGGCGGCCGGCGTGACCGCCGAAGAATGATGGCATCGTGACTGTCCCCGGAGCGGCGCTCGGCAACGAGCACGCGGTGCGCCTGATCGTTGGCTTTTCTCCCCGAAGCGCATCGGACACCATGGCGAGCGCGCTCGCCCCCGAACTTGCCAAGGTGCTTGGCCGCCCCGTCGTCCTCGATCGGCACATGGGCGAGGACGGCGTGGTGGCGGCCCGCACCTTGATGCCCTGCCCACCCGACGGCCTGCATCTGATGATCGTCACGCTCGGCACCCACGCGCTGAGTCCGGCCGTGGCGCTGCCCCCGCCTTACGACCCGGTGGCGGATTTCACGCCCGTGGCCTTGTTGATGCGCACCCCGCTTGTACTGGGCGTGGCAAGCTCATTGCCCGTTTCTTCGATGGCCGACCTACTGGCCCTGGGCCGCACTCGCCCCCTCACCTTCGGATGTTCAGCGGCAGTCGGTGCGCCGCGCCTGGCGGCGGAACTGTTCAAGCGGGATGCGCATCTCGACCTGCATGCCGTGGTCTACGCGCAGACGGAACAACTTTATGCAGACCTGACCGCTGGCCGCATTGATGCCAGCTTCAACAACCCGATGACCATGCTGCCCTTCATCGCCAAGGGGCAGCTGCGGGGCATTGCCAGCACGGGAAGCGCCCGCCTGGCCGCGGACGCTTCTTTGCCGACCATGGAGGAGTGCGGCCTTGCCGACTTCGTGGTGGAAAACTGGGTCGGCGTCGTGGCGCCCAAGGGTTTGACTGCAGACGCTGCAGAAAGCTTGAACCGGGCCGTGCGAACAGCACTCACCACCCCTTCGATGGCAGTGACGTTGGCCCAACTGGGCCTGGAGGCACCCGCCACGGACGTCACCTTCAGCAGTGCCGCCGGCTTCGCCGCTTATATCGGCGATCAGTTCAGCCGCTGGGCCCCCGTCGCCCCGCTACTGCGAAGCTAGGGCGAACCAGCAAAGCCAATCAGGCCGCCAGCTGACCTTGCTCGACCGAGTCCTCGTACAGGATGGTGGTGCGGTGCATGCGGCGATGGTTGTCGGCGGCAAAGTCGGGAATCGCCAGGTGGATCGCCGAGCAGTTGTCCCAGATCAACAGGTCGCCCTCGCACCAGCGATGGCGATAGACGAACTCCGGCCGGGTCATGTAGGCCAGCATCTCGGTGATGAATTTGTCCGATTCCTCAGGCGGCCAGCCCTCGATGGCGACTGACAGGCCTTCGCTCAAGTAAAGGCACTTGCGTCCGGTGATGGGATGCTGGCGCACCAACGAGTGGATTACATCGGGGAACTTGGCCTGATTCTTGAGCCGCTCCACCTGGGCCTTCTCACTCACCGTCGAGAACTTCTGCTTGCGCTCGACGTTCGTGGCATAGCTGTTGCGAACCTTCAGCCCCTCGACCTTCTGCTTCATCTCGGGCGAGAGGGCGTCGTAGGCTGCCTGCGTGCTGCCGAAAAGGGTGTCGCCCAAGGGCTCGCCCGCGTCGTCGCGCGGCACCTCAAGGCCATACAGCAAGGAGCAACGCGGCGGACTGGTCACGTAGCACATGTCGCTGTGCCAGGTGCGACCGGCATCGGCCATGCCGATGGGCTTGCCGTTCTCGACGATGTTAGAGACGACGAAGATCTCCGGGTGGCCGGGCAGGAGGTAGCTGGCAATGCCATAGAGCTCGGTGGGGCCGAAGCGGCGGCTGAAGTCAATATGCTGCTCGGGCGTGATCTTCTGGTTGCGCAGCACCACCACCCCGTACTTGTCGAAGGTATCGGCGACCTCTTTGAACTGCTCGTCGGACACGCCCGCCGCGATATCCACACCCAGAATCTGATGCCCCAGCGGCGCCGACGAAAAAGCGATGTGCTTGTTCATATCAAACTTTCTCGAAAATCATGATCACGGTGAGAGCCGCCTGGGTCAGTCGATGGTCGCACCAGAGACCTGAACCACACGTGCATACCGCGTGATTTCAGACTGAATGTATTGCGCAAACTCCTGCGGTGTATTGCTCACCGGCTCGACGCCCGCGGCTTTGAGCTTGTCGATGACGTCGGGCATCTGCATGACGACAGACAGCTCCTTGGAAAGGCGCTCCACCGCCTGGCGAGGCGCGTTGGCTGGCGCCAGGATGCCGTTCCAAGAGTTCGCCACCACGCCCGGAAAGCCCAGTTCCGCGGTCGAGGGCAGCGAGGGCATTAGCCGGGTGCGCTTGGGGCTGGCCACGCACAGGGCCTTGAGCTTGCCCGAGGTGACATGTTGCAACACCGGCGGGATGGTGCTGAACATCATTTCCACCCGGCCACCCAAGACGTCGACCAGCGCAGGCGACGCGCCCTGGTAGGGCACGTGGGTCATTTGCAGCTTGCCTTCAATCTTCAGCATCTCGCCGGCCAACTGGATCGAGCTGCCGTTGCCGGTCGACGCGAAGTTCACCTTACCAGGCCGCGAACGGACATAGGCCACCAGCTCCGGCAGCGTGTTGGCTGGCACCGAAGGATGAACCACCAGGATCAAAGGCAAATCGGCCACCAGGCTGATGGGCGTGAAATCTTTCAGCGCGTTGTACGGCAGGTTCTTCACCATCGTGACGTTGATGGCGTGACTGGTGGCCGTCCCGAGCAGCAGGGTGTAGCCATCGGGCTTCGCGTTTGCGACCAGTTGCGCCCCAATCGCCGTTCCACCACCAGCCCTGTTTTCGACCACCACGCTCTGGCTCAAACGAGCAGTCAACTTCTCGGCAATCAGCCGCGCCACGAGGTCGGCACCACCGCCCGGCGGCAGCGGAACGACCAGCCGCACCGGGCGATCAGGCCACGATGCATCATCTGCAGCAAGGGCTTCACGCGCAATGAAGCTGGAGCCACCTGTCGCCAACAAGGCGCCTGCGACGAAATTTCTTCGAGTTTGGTTCACTGCGGTCTCCTTATGCATCGGTCGATGCGATTTATCACCTGCACAAACTTCGCGGGCACTGGGGCCACACGAATCAGAATCCGTCAATCTAAAAATCCGTAAACGCGCGCCGGGTTGTCCACCAGCACCTGCTGGCGCGTGGCCAGATCGGGCATCCAGTCGGCCAGCAGGTCGCACAGGTCGCCGTCATTGGGCATGCTTTGAGCAAGGGTGGTGTGTGGCCAGTCGGTACCCCAGAGCAATTGGCCGGGCGCTGCCTTGACCAATGCATGCACAAAAGGCAAGACGTCGGCGTAGGGAAGCTCCTGCCGGGACATGCGCATGGGCGCCGAGAGCTTGATGAAGCAGCGGCTGCGGCGCGCGAGGCCCAGGATAGTCTGGAAGGTTTTGCCTTGCACCCCCTCCTCCACCGCCACCGCGCCGAAGTGGTCCACCACCACCGGAACGGGCAGCCGGTCCACCAGAGCCTCGGCATTGGCCAGGTCCTGCGGGTTGATGCGAAGCTGCAGGTGCCAGCCAAGGGGCGCGATGCGCTGCGCCACACGGGGTGCCACATCTTCAGGCGCGGCCGAACCCTTGGCGCGCAGATTCAGGCGCAGGCCACGCACCCCCGCCGCGTGCATGGACGCAAGCTCGGCATCGCTGATCTCGTCGTCAATGACCGCAATACCGCGCAGGGGGAATTTTGTGGCGCGCAGCGCATCGAGCATCAGGGTGTTGTCGGTGCCATAGACGCTGGGTTGCACCAGCACCGCGCGCTCGACGCCCAGCACGCCCAACATCTTCAGGTAGTCGTCCATCGACGCATCGGGCGGTGTGTAGCGCCGGTTTGCCTCGTACGGATACTTGTCCTGCGGCCCGAAGAGGTGGGCATGGCAATCGCAACTGCCGGCAGGCAGGGCGATACGCGGCTTGCGCGTGTCGGGGTCGGCGCCGGGAATGGTGGGCTTCGCGTAGCCGTCGGTTTTATGCGTGGTCATGAAGCGCTGGGTGGGTCTACTGTTGTCTGCTGACGCCTCAAGGAGCCTATTGGAGGGTCAGGTTGTTCTGCTTGATCAGGTTGGCCCACTTGTCGATCTCGGTCTTGATCTGCGCCGAAAACTCGGCAGGCGTATTGCCCACCGGATCGAGCCCTTGGTTGGCCAAAAGCTTTTGTACCTCGGGCTGCTCCAATACGGAAATGAGGGCGCGGTGCAGCCTGGTAACGATGGCGGGCGGGGTGCCGGCCGGCGCGAGCACGCCATACCAAGAGGACGACTCGTAGCCGGACAGCCCCGACTCGGCGATGGTGGGCACCGTCGGCATCGAGGGCGAGCGGCGCGAGCCGGTCACGCCCAGCGCTCGCAGCTGACCGTCTTTGACGAAGGGCACGGCCGAAGGCAGCGTGGGGAAGGTGAACGCCACTTCGCCGCTGATGGTCTCGGTCATCACCTGACCGTTGCCTTTGTAGGGCACATGGGTGATGTCGATACCCGCCATGGACTTGAACAGTTCGCCAGCCAGGTGCGGGGGAGTGCCCACACCAGCGGATGCGAAGAAAAGCTTGCCCGGCCGGGACTTGGCCAAGGCGATCAACTCCTGTACGTTGTTGACCGGCAGGGCCTTGTTGACCACCAGAACGGCCGGTGCCGCCACCAGCAGCGTGACCGGGGCAAACGCCTTCTGGGTGTCATAGGGCAGCTTCGGATAGATGCTGGGGTTGATGACGTGACTGCCGCTCACCAGCCCCAGCGTGTAACCGTCCGCAGGGGCGCGGGCCACGACGTCGGTGCCGACGGTACCGCCCGCGCCGGCGCGGTTTTCCACCACGACCGAAACACGCAGGATCTCGCCGAGCTTAATGGCCACGGTGCGCGCCACGATGTCGGTGCCGCCTCCCGGGGGGAAGGGCACGACCAGCCGGATCGGCTTGGAGGGGTATTCCTGGGCCCAGGCTGCGGCCGTACTGAACGCCAGGCCGAGGCCCAGACAGAGCGCACCGATGAATTTGCGTGACATGTCGTCTCCTTGCGCCGGCTTGCGGGATGCCGCCGGCATTTGCATTGCTTCATGCGCTTGGAGAGGTCGCTACAAGAGCGGCCTCTCCGCGCCATCATCAGGCGGCTTAGATGGCCTCCATCACCGCCTTGGCGAAACTAGACGTGGTCGCCTTGCCGCCGAGGTCGGGGGTGGTGGTACCGGCATCGATGGTGCTGCGAACGGCTTTCTCCATCAGATCAGCCGCCTGCTTGCAGCGAATGTCACCGTTGTTCTGGAAGAACCACCGCAGCAGCATGGCGGTCGAGAGGATCAGCGCCGAGGGGTTGGCGATGCCCTTGCCAGCAATATCGGGCGCCGTGCCATGCACGGCCTGAGACATCGCCTGGGTGGTGCTGGCGTTGAGCGAGGGCGCAATGCCCACGCCGCCGGCGAGGCCCGAGCACTGGTCGGACAGGATGTCGCCGAACAGGTTGGTGGTGGCGACGAGCGGGAACTTGCGGTGGTCACGCGGCATGGACGAACTGAAGGTGTCGACACGCAGCAGTTCCAGGTCGATGCCACTGTATTCGTCCTTGATGCGCTCGAAGGCACCAATGAACACGCCCTCGGTCTGCGGCAGCGCGGTGCGCTTGTGGGCGATCGAGATCTTCTTCTGGCCGGTGGCCTTGGCGTATTCGAAGGAGAAGCGGGCGAAGCGGTCGCAAGCCACCTGGGTGATGACACGCAGCGACAGCGCAACATCCTTGGTCGGCATGAACTCGCCGTAGCCCCAGGCCAGGTTGCGGTCGGGGTAGAAGCCTTCGGTGTTCTCGCGGATGACGGTGATGTCCAGGTCCGGGATCAGCGGGCTGAGCTGAGGCCAGGCCTTGACCGGACGCACGTTGGCAAACAGGCTGAAGTTGCGACGCAGATAGCCCGAGGGATGGCCGCGCATCGGGTCGTCCTTGGGGTACTCGCCGGCCGAGGTGGGGCCGAGGATCCAGCCCGGGTGCTCCTTGAGGACATCGAGAGTCTCTTGCGCCAAGGTGGTCTTGTACTTCTCGTAGGAACGCAGGCCCACCAGGCAGCGCTCCAGCCCGAGGGGAAGGCCGACGCGATCAGCCGCGGTTTGCAGCACATCGACGGTGACGTCGGTGATTTCCGGGCCTACGCCGTCACCTGCCATGACGGCCAAATTGAGCTTGCCACTGATAGACATGTCTTCTCCTCGTTGATGTCTCTAGAAAAATCCGGGATTGGAATCGTTAGCGGCGCTCGCGTGAGCAAAGCTCACTGCGGCCCGCTCAGTTCAGGCCCCAATAGAGCCCTTTGGAATGCATGTAGACACGCATGCCCTGAAGGCCCTTCTCGGTGCCAATGCCGCTGTCCTTCACGCCGCCAAAAGGCGTGGTGATCGAGAGCTGCTTGTAGGTGTTGATCCACACGGTGCCTGTCTCCAGGGCACGCGCAACGCGCCAGGCCCGCGAAAAGTCCGAGGTCCAGATGCCTGAGGCCAGACCGAAGTCGCTGTCGTTTGCCTGCGCAATCAGGTCGGACTCGTCGGCAAAGGGCAGCACCACCGCCACCGGCCCGAAAATTTCCTCTTGGCAGACGCGGGAGCCGTTAGAGACACCGGCCAGGATCGTGGCGGGGTAGTAGGCACCCCGGCGCAGGGCCGGGTCGGTGGGGATCACGCCGCCAGTGAGCACCTGCGCACCTTCGCTGCGCCCCAACTCCACATAGCGATGCACATGGTCGCGGTGCTTGAAACTCGCCAGCGGCCCCGTGCGCGTGTCGGCCTGGTCGGGCTCGCCCATGCGGTAGCCCTCTGCATACTGGCGCAGGCCCTCGAGGAAGCGGTCGTAGATGGCCTGCTGCACGAAGATGCGCGACCCTGCAATACAGGACTGCCCGGCACCGGAAAAAATGCCTTCGGCCGTACCGGCGATCGCTTTTTTCAGGTCTGCGTCGGCAAACACGATGTTGGGCGATTTGCCACCCAGTTCCAAGGCCACGGGCTTGAGCGCCGCGCCGCAGGTCTTGGCGATCAGCCGGCCGGTGGCGGTGCCGCCGGTAAAACTCACCATAGCGATGCCCGGGTGCTCGATCAGTTGCTGGCCGGTTTCCGCGCCGCCGGTGATGACATTAACCACGCCGGGCGGAAACCCCGCCTCCAGCGCAAGCCGTGCGTAGGCCAGGCCCATCATCGGGGTGACATCCGAGGGCTTCAAAACCACGGTGTTGCCCGCCGCCAGGATCGGGGCGAGCTTTTGCGCCTCCAGCGTGACCGGCGAGTTCCAGGGCGTGATTGCAGCGACCACACCCACCGGCTCGTAGAGCGTGACCGTCCAATAGGCGCCCCGGGACGGCGTCACGGGCGACTCAAAGGTCTCGCAGGCGGCCGCGTAATAGCGGAAGGTCGATGCGGCGCTGGCCACCTGCGCGCGGCACTCCGACAAGGTCTTGCCGTTGTCCTGCATCTGCAAAACCGCCAGCGCTTCTTGCTGGCGGGTCATGAGCTCGCTCATTCGATAGAGCAGGCTGGCGCGATCGTGCGGCTTCAGGTCTCGCCATGAAGGCGCGGCAAAAGCCTTGCGGGCCGCAACGACAGCGGCGTTCACATCGGCTGCACTGGCCCCAGCGACCGTCGCAAGGACACTGCCATCCGCCGGATTGATCGAATCAAAGGGCTTGCCGCTGCCGGTGGACCAGGTGTTGTCGATCAGGAAGGGCAGTGTCTGCATGGTGGGAGCCTGGCGCACTTATCGATTCAGCGGTTCGAGGGTTGGCGGCTTATTCCGGCCGGTAGACGACGGGGGCCAGGGTGTTGCGGTCGATGATCACATCGATCACGGCCGGTTTGCCGCTGGCGAAGGCGCGCCCGATGGCGGCCTCGAGGTCGCCCGGCTGGGTGACCTGCTCGCCATAGGCGCCAAACACCTTCGCCAAGGCGGCGAAGTCGGGGTTCTGGAAGTCGACCGCGAAGAAGCGACCGCCGTAGCGCTCGTTTTGGAAGGCGCGCTCGTTGCCCAGGCCGTTGTCGTTGAAGATCACATAGACGATCTGGATGTTTTCGCGGACCGCGGTTTCGAGCTCACCGAAGTTGTACATCGCACCGCCGTCGCCGGACGCACACAGCACCGGCTGGTCGGGGCAAGCCAGCTTGGCGCCCAGCGCCATGGGAAAGGCGCCACCCACAGAGGCCCAGTCGTCCATGCAGATGAAGGTACCCGGCTGGTAGCTCTTGAAATAGCTGCGGACGTGCTTTCCGCCGTTGCCCGCGTCCACCACGCAGATGCCATTTTTGGGCAGCGCCTTGCGGATGGTCTGAGCAACGAACTGCGATTGAATCGGCACCGCCTCGGGCTTGACCTTGGCCGCCAGCTCCACTTCCCAGTCGGCACGGGCCTGGGCCACGTCGACCCAGGTCTTTTTCAGGCCGGCCTGCTCGGCCCGCTCGTGGAGCCCCGCCACAAAGCTGCGTGTGGAGCCGGTCACGCCCACCGTCACCGGGAACACAAGGCCAATCTGCCCCGACGCGGAGCTGTGGTGAACCAGCTTGGCGCTCTCGCTCAGGATGCCGTAGCTGAACATCGAGGAGAACACGTCGATGTGCGCACCAATCGCGACGATGAGGTCGGCCTTGGGCACGATGCGGTTGGCGGCGCCTGAGCCGTTGCGACCCAGCGCGCCGAGCGCCAGTTCCTGCGTACTGCGAACGGCATCAGGGGTGTATTGCAGTGCGGCCACGGGAATGCCGGTGGCACGGGACAACTCGCCCACTGCGTCGACGAGTCCTTCTTCGATCACGCCCCGACCGACCAGGAACACCGGGCGCTCGGCCTTTGAAATGAGTGCGGTGATCTGATCGAGCTGGGCGCCGTCGCACACCGGCAACACCGTGGTGCGGTAGCTCTCTGGCGTCTGGTCCTCCACCACCACGGACTCATGCAACACGTCACTGGACACATCGATGTGGGCCGGTCCTTTGGGTTCAGTCAGCGCGATCCGGAAGGCCTTGCGCAGCATCTCCTGCACCTTGTCAGGCGTCTCCACCGTCTTGGCAAACTTGGTGATGGGGCGCATGAAGTTGGCCTGATCGATGTCCTGCATCGAGTCACGGTCACGCATGTAGTTTTCCTGGACACCGCAGATGCTAATGACCGGCGCGTAGCCCTTGAGCGCCGCGGCGATTCCAGTGGAAAGGTTGGTCAGGCCCGGGCCTTCGGTGGCCGTCACAACGGCCGGCGCGAGCTTGATGCGGGCATAGCCGTGGGCCATGAATGCCGCGCCCTGCTCGCTGCGGGTCAGGATGAAGCGGACCTCCGGCGTCTCCCGCAGCACATCCAAGATGGCCAGGTTCTGCGTGCCCGGAATACCAAAAACATGGTCGATTTTTTCCCGGAGCAACACATCCACTACTGCCCGCGCGGCTGAGACCTTCGGCTTGTCGGAATTGCTTTTCACGATTACTTCTTTAATTGTGATGTTGATCGCTTGAATGTCGTTTCGCCCTGCATACGAGGGGCCGAGCGAAACGCGCAAGGTGGCCAGTCATCCTGCTGAAGGTCGACCTATTGGAAGAGCATGCTACGGGAAGCCTGTCGTTTTAGCCATCTAGAAAAACTCACTCGGGCATTACAAATTTCAATGCTTGTAGCGCCGGCGGGCATGGCCATAAGGGTTTGTCCTGAGGCGCCCATGAGCCGAATCCGTCGCCTTTGAGGTGTCGGTTAGCATCAGCGCAGATTACAGCTTCGCTGGCCATGAACCCCGAATTTCCCCCGCTCAACCCCCTGCGTGTCTTCGAGAGCGTGGCGCGGCACCTGAGCTTCACGGCTGCCGCCAAAGAATTGCACATCACCCAGGGCGCGGTGAGCCACCAGATCAAGACGCTGGAAACTTGGCTGGGGTTCGAGTTGTTCGACAGGACGAACCGCCGTCTCAAGCTGACCCGAAGCGGCGAGGTCTACGGCGCAGAACTCACCAATGCCTTTGCGCACATCGTGCAGGCCACCCAGAACCTGCTGGTTTCTGGTGCGCACCAGATCCTCACCGTCCGCGGCTACACCACGCTGTTCGTGCGATGGCTGATCCCTTACCTGCCGAAGTTCCAGGCTGACCATCCAGACATACGGGTACGCCTTTTTTCGACCAGCACTGACGGTACTGATTTCCGCCGCGAACAGGCCGACGTGGGCATCATTTACGGCGAGGGGCCCTGGCCCGGGCTGCACAGCGACCTGCTGTGGACGGACGCGCTGACACCCGTGATGTCGCCCGAGCTGGCGGCGAAGCTGCCGTCCCCTTGCAGCGTCGAAGACCTGCTGGCCTTGCCGCTGCTGTATTCCAACCGCCGGCCGCAGCACTGGTCTGAGTGGATTGCCAAGGCAGGCGCCACGCGCGGACGCAACGCCGGCGACATCTACTGCGAGGACCTCAGCATCGTCTACCAGTACGCAGTCGACGGCCTTGGCATTGCGCTTGGCCAGTTGCCCTACGTGGCCAAAGAGCTTGAGAGCGGCGCCCTGGTGGCGCCGCATCCCCTTGTGCTCACGACTTCGCGCGGCTACCACATGGTCTGTCCGACGGAATACGCTGATGAGCCCAAGGTCGCGCGCTTCCGGGAGTGGCTGCTGGCAAGGGTGCAGCCCTGAGCTACTGCGCGACGATGCGCTCCTTCTCGATCACCTTTGCCCACTTGTCGATTTCGCGGGCCAGCAGCTCCTTGAACTCCGCCGCGCTGCCGGTCTCGGGCAGGACGATCCCCAGGTTCGTGAGGCTGTCGCGCAATCCTTTGTTTTGCATGGACGTCGCCAGGGCCCGGGTCAACTTTTCCTGAATCGGCCGGGGCGTTGCGGAGGGCACCAGGATGCCGTACCAGGAAGACGAGTCGTAGCCCGGAACGCCGGTTTCGGCAACGGTGGGCACATTGGGCAAGGCCGGACTGCGCACACGCGTGCTGATCGCCAGCGGCACTAGCGTACCCTGACGCACATGGGCGACGACCTCGGGGATGGAGCTCACTGCCAGCGGCACTTCGCCCGACAGCACGGCCGCCGTGGCCGGGCCGCCCCCCTTGTAGGGAATGTGGTGCAAATTGATGCCCGTCCTGGCGATGAGCAACTCCATCGTCATGTGGTTGATGCTGCCCACACCGCCGGAACCGTAGTCCAGCTTGCCCTTATTCGCGCTGCCGTACTCGATGAGGTCCTTCATCGATTTCACCGGCGCCTTCGGATTGGCAATCAGAACCAGCGGGCCGTACCCGATCAGCGCCAGCGGCGAGAGGTCTTTGTTGATGTCGTAGCGCAGGTCTTTGAACAGCGAAGGCATCGACACCACCGCGTTGGTCAGGTACATCGTGTAGCCGTCGGCCGGCGCCTTGGCCACGTAGGCAGCGCCAAGATTGCCCGATGCACCCGGCTTGTTGTCAACGATGACATTGGCCTTGAGCTCTTGCGACAGCTGGCGGGCGAGCAGCCGGGCAACGACGTCGGTCGCACCGCCAGGCGCAAAGCCCGAAATCAGGGTGATGGTGCGGGACGGAAAGGCGCTGGCCGAATCGGGGGCGCTGGCTGGCTCGGCGGCGCGGACCGCGCTCCCGAACGAAAGCGTAGCCATCGCCAGGATGAAGGTGCCCCGGCGCAGCGATGGCAGGAATGACGGCGAATGCATGGTGTCTGTCTCCTCTTGTTGTTTCTGTTGTCTGCTGGATCCGTCGGCCTGGTGCGGTGCCGATCAGAATCCGTAGAGCCTGGCAGGGTTGTCCACCAGGATACGCTGGCGGGTTGCCGGGTCGGGTATCCAGTCGGTCAGCAGGTCGCACAAATCGCCGTCGTTTGGCATCGTCCCGCCCACGCCGGTGTGTGGCCAGTCGGTGGCCCACAGCATGCGATCAGGCGCCGCCAGGACGAGCTTGTGCACGAAGGGCGTGACGTCGCGGTAGGGAAGTGCTTCCTCCGACATACGCATCGGCGCCGAGAGCTTCACCCAGCAGCGGCCTGAGGCGACCAGGTCGAGCAGCATGCGGAAGTCGGGACCGTCCAGTCCGTCACGCACCGGAACGCCGCCGATGTGGTCGATCACGACATCCACCGGCAAGGCCTCGATCAAACTGCGCGCGCTGGCAAAGTCTTTGGGATCCACACGCACCTGGAGGTGCCAGCCCAGGGGGGCGATGCGACGGGCCAGTTGGGGCGCCATGTCGGCAGAGGCGCCATTGCTCACACGTAGGTTCACGCGCAGGCCGCGCACCCCAGCCTCGTGCATGGCGCGAAGCTCGGCGTCGGTGACGCTGTTGTTCACCACAGCGATGCCGCGCAAGGGAAAGGCCGTCTGTTCGCGCAGGGCATCGACCAGGCGCGAGTTGTCCGTCATGTATCCGCTGGGTTGCACCAGCACGGCCCGCTCCACGCCCAGCGTGCGGAGCATCTTCAGGTAGTCGGACAGCAGTGCATCCGGTGGGGTGTAGCGACGGTTGGGATCGTAGGGGTACCGGCTTTCCGGACCGAAGACATGAGCATGCGTGTCACAGCTGCCAGGCGGGAGAGCCAGTCTCGGCTTGCGCGTGTCGGCAACGGGCCCGGCAACTGTTGGAATGGGAGCGCCGGGGACGTGATTCAGGCCCATGAGATTTGACTTTCCTTTGAAGCAGGGGGGATGCCGAGGTGCTGGGCATTCAACTTGAGAAAGTCTAGGGTGCAGCTAAATCGTGCGTCAAACGAGATATTCTGGGCTGTTCATGATCAAAAGTAATAGCGCATCCCATCGGTCTGGCGGAAAGCATCGTTCATGACGAGCCCTTGTCGCTGGTGGCAGTGACCGAACGGTACACATTGCCGTAGTAGCGCCGGATCTCCTCCAGGTGCTTGGCGTCGGGCGGCGCGTAGGCCAGCCGCTTGCTCACGAAGTGGCCGTCCATCAGGCGGTTCATACGCACCGCCATCTCGCCCATCTTCACCAGGGCGGTGATGCCATTGAGGATGGGGGTGCCGCGGCCGGCGTCGTGAACCCCGGCGTCAGCCAGCAGGGCCATGGCCACGCCGCCTGCGGGAATCACCACCTCGGCGCCGTTCTCGACCAGCGGGCTCGCGCACTGCAGAAAAGCCTCGATGATGCTTTGGCGCGCCTGCGGGTCGGTGAAGCCCTCCTTCAGGTCGAGAAGGCGGTCCATCTTCAGACGCCCCACGCCCGAGAGACGGCTGCGCAGGCCGGCGCGGTCGACGTTCTCGACGATGCGGGCGGTGAATTTTTCGTTGAGGGTCACCAGCGAGAAGTTGGCACCCATCATGCTGGCCATGTGCATGGCGCTCTCGCACAGACCCAGCACCGGAATGGAGGCGATCTCGCGGCACTCACGCAGGCCAGGGTCAGCAATGTTGCCAATGAGGAAGGCGTCAAAGCCCTCGTCCTGCGCACGCTGCACGTTATCGAGCACCTCGCCCGTCTCGAGGTACTCGAGGTAGCGGTATTGGTCGGTCATGCCACCAATCTTGGTGATGCCGTGAATCTCGACGGTGGTGTCGGTATCTTTGACCTTGTCAACGATCCGCCGCAGAACCGGGTGGTATTGCCCCCAGGCCTGCGTGCGGGACATGCTTTGATACCAGAGCTTCATCCTGCCTGCCTTGCGCCATTGGCCAGCGCGAGGGAAGTCCTGCGCCGTGCCTTGATTGACCGCCGAGTCTAGGCCGCGTGGCTGGCGGGCCAAGCGGGGTTTGCCTAATGGTGTGTTCGTGCAACGCGAATGTGTGCTTCGCCTCGGGCCTAGACGCAACCAAAATGAATACTCAAGTAGCAAAACTCTTCCTGGAGGGATGCCGCTGGCCGGTTGCGAATCCGCGCCATGACCAGGCCCTGCTAGGATGAAAAACGACCTTTGGCTTCCACGCTCCACCTCTCACCCTTCGCATACCCCCATGACGCTCTCCCCGCCCGCTGCCCCAAGCGCAAGCGCTCCCCAGACTGCGGGCCCTGACACCACCGCATTCATCTCGCAGGTGGCGCACTTCGCCCGCGAGGTCCTGGCTCCTCGCGTCGCGCAGTGGGAGCGGGAGCGGCGCCCGGGGCGCGAGCTGACCCAGGCAGCCGCCGACCTCGGCCTGTTTCGCATGGAGGTGCCCACCGAGCTCGGTGGCCTGGGCCTGCCCTTTTCTGCCAAGTGCGAGGTGAGCGAGTTGCTCGGCGGGATCGACTACGCCGCTGCTTTTTCCCTGATCAACAGCCTGAACGTCGCCACCCGCATCGCCCGGATGGCCTCGCCGCCGGTGCGCGCCCGCTATCTGAGCGGACTGATGTCCGGTGACCTGATCGGGTGCACCGCGCTGACCGAGCCGGGCATGGGCTCGGACTTCGCCGCCATCGAAACGCGCGCCACCCGGGTGGCCGGCGGCTGGCGCCTCGACGGCCGCAAGGCCTGGATCACCAACGCCGTTGACGCCGACGTCGTCTTGCTGTTCGCGCAAACGGATCCTGAGCGGGGGGCCGCCGGTGTTGCCGGCTTCGTCGTCGACGCGCACCGCCCGGGCTTTGCGCGCGAGGCGGCCTACGCCATGGCCGGCCAGCACGCCATCGGCGCCGGCGGCTTTGCGCTGGACGGCTACCTGGCCAGTGATGATGAAATGCATTTGCCACCCGGACAGGCGTTCAAGGCGGCGCTCACCTCCATCAACGGCGCACGCACCTATGTGGCGGCCATGTGCTGCGGCATGGTCGGCGAGGCGCTGCGCATCGCCCGGGAACACGGCCTGTCACGCCAGACCTTCGGCCAACCCCTGTTCGACCACCAGGGCTGGCGCTGGCGTCTGGCCGAAGCCTCGGCCGAGCTCACTGCCTGCCGGCTGATGGTGGCCCAGGCCGCCCGCGTCATTGAAGCCGGCGGGGACGCACAGGTGCTGGCGGCGCAAACCAAGCTGCAGTCCACCCGGATGGCCGAGCGCCATCTGCCGGCCCTGGCCCAGGCCATGGGCGCCGAGGGCCTGCTGGAGCACCACCCCTTCGGCCGGCATCTGGTGGCCGCGCGAATGGCCAGCTTCACCGACGGCTCCAACGAGATGCTGCTCGAGCGCATTGCCGCGGGGCTCAAGCACGGGCGCTGAGGGCGCGGCGCAGCCTCCCCGGGGCTAGCGACCGCCGTTGCGATGAACACACCGCGCGCTCACAATGAAACTCATGCCCATGCAGTCACACGCCAATCAAGACGACCAGCACCTGGAAACGGTGGACCTGTGTGACGCAACCCTCGGTGATCTGGCTGCGGCCTTTGACGCGGGCACCTTGAGCGCCGAGTCGCTGGTGGTGCGCAGCCTGGCGCGCATGGAGGCTTTTGACCGCCAGGGCCCCTGCCTGCGTGCGGTAATCAGCCTCAACCCGCGGGCGCTGGACACCGCCCGCGCGCTCGACGAAGAGCGCGCACGCCAGGGTCCGCGTGGCCCCCTGCACGGGATCCCGGTGGTGCTCAAGGACAACATCGACACAGGCGACATGCCCACCACCGCCGGCTCGGTGCTGCTTGAAGGCGCCATCCCGCCGGACGACGCCTTCATCGTGCAGCAGCTGCGCGCGGCCGGCGCCATCATCCTGGCCAAGGTGAACATGTCCGAGTTCGCCTCGGGCGGCACCTTCAGCTCCATCCTGGGCTACTCGCGCAACCCGCACGACCTGGCGCGCAGCACCTCGGGCTCATCGGGCGGCACGGCGGTGGCAGTGGCCGCGGGCTACGCCCCGATCGGCATCGGCACCGACACCGGCGGCTCGATCCGCGGGCCGGCGGCCGCACAGGGGCTGGTGGCCCTCAAGCCCACTCGCGGGCTGCTCAGTCGCGACGGCATCATCCCGCTCTCACCCACGCTGGACACCGCCGGCCCGATGGCACGCCATGTTGAAGACCTGGCCGCCGTGCTGGGCGTGATGACCAGCGTCGACCCGGCAGACGAAGGCACCCGCGCCAGCGAGGGGCGCTCTTGCAGCGACTACACCCGCCAGCTCGACGCCCAGGCTCTGCGCGGCGCGCGCCTGGGGGTGGCGCGCGACTTCGCAGGCGCCGACGCCGATGTCGACTGGGTCTTCGAGGCCAGTCTCGATGCACTGCAAAGGGCAGGTGCGCAGCTTGTCGACGTGCGCTACCCGGCCTGGCTGCTGGCCCTCAAGGACAGCCTGTTCGACGCTATCCGGTTGCCCGAGTTCGCACCGAACCTGGCGCAGTACCTGGCAAGCCTGGGGCCGGGTTATCCAAAGTCCTTGAATGAGCTGATCGAGCGAGCGCGCACCCTTACCGCCGGCGCCGGCCCGAGCGGCGTGCCCAACCCGGGCCGCTGGGCCCAGTTCGAGCGCGAGGCCGCCAGCGGCCCGCTGACCGACTACCGCTACGAGAGCGCCCGGGTGCATGGCCTGGGGCTGGTGCAGTCGGTCGTGACCGGGCTGATGGCCACGCACCAGCTCGACGCGGTGGTCTACCCCACTGCCATCCGGCGCGCGGCCCTGGTCGCTGGCCACAGCGCCGACCCGACCGGGCCGGCGCCAGGCTCGGCGGCCAATATCGCCAACCTGAGCGGCCTGCCCGACCTGGTGGTGCCAGCCGGTCTGACCGGTGACCGCCTGCCGGTCTGCCTGTCTTTCCTGGGGCCCGCCTTCAGCGAGGCGCGGCTGCTGTCCCTGGGCTACGCCTTCGAGCAGGCCACCCGCGCGCGCAGGCAGCCAGTACACGCCCCCGCCTTGCCTGGGGACGCCATCAGCCGGCCAAGGGCCCGATCGAGCTCGGAAGCAACTCGGAAATAGCCGACCGCATCCACTGGTGCCCAGGGTCGCGGTGCATGCGCTCGTGCCAGAGCAGCTTCACACTCAGCTTCTTGGCCCGGAACGGCAGGGGCACGGTACGGATGTTCTGCAGGTCGTGCAAGGCGAAGCGGGCGAAATTGGGCGCTGTCATCAGGTAATCCGAATTCCGCAAGATCAGCGGCCCGGCAAAGAAGTGCGGCAGGTACAAGGCCACCTTACGCTTGTTGCGGACCCGGGCCAGCGCCTGCTCCACCAACCCTGGGCCCCGCCCCGGGGGCTCCACCACGATATGCGACGCCGCCATGTACTGGGCCAGGGTGATCTTGTCTCGGATATGCGGGTGGTCGGCGCGCAGCATGACCACATAGGGGTCCTGAAACAGGGAGACCTGCCGAAACCCTCCCATCAGCGAGGGCAGGTGCCCAATGGCGAAGTCGGCCTCCCCGGCGGCAAGCACATCCCGGTAGGCGTCGATGCCCACATGCAGCACGCGCAGGCTCACCTGCGGTGCCACCCGGGCGAGGTGGGCGGCGATGATGGGCAAATAGATCAACTGCCCGATGTCGGACAGCAAGATGGCAAACGAGCGCTGGGTGGTCGCCGGATCGAAGGGAGAGGTGCGCGCCAGAGAGCCCACCAGGGCGGACAGGGCTTTCTCCAGGGGCTCGACTATCGACTGGGCGGCGGGTGTGGGCACCATGCCCGCACCGGTGCGGACGAACAGCGGGTCATTGCATAGCTCGCGCAGCCGCTTGAGGGAGTGGCTGACAGACGACTGGGTGAGCCCGAGCTCGCGCCCGGCCGCCGTCACATTGCGGTGCTTGGCCACGGCCAGCATCACACGCACCAGATTCAGATCGAATGCCGTATTTATCATGAACAGCAGCCATAT
>NZ_JARXAB010000038.1 GCF_029866045.1 Ramlibacter sp.
CCAGCGGGCAGTTGGAGCCTGGACACTGCGGTCGAGGCGGGCCGCTGGATCATCTACATGGGCAAGTACCCCGACGCCCGCGCCCTGGAGCGCAAGCGGGCCGAGCTGCGTGGGCGCGGCGTGGTGTTCGAGGCGGTCGCCAACCCTGCGCTCGAGCCTGGGTTGTCGCTGGGCGGCTTTCCTAGCCAGGACGCGGCCAACGCCCAACTCGAGGCCCTGGCAGCCCGCGGCGTGCGCACTGCCCGTGTGGTTCTGGAGCGGCCCGAGCTGCGCGGCCTGGCGCTGCGACTGCCGGCTGTCGACGACGCCCTGCGCCCACGCTTGGCCGAGTTGCAGCCTCTGCTCAGTGGCCAAGCGCTGCGACCCTGCCGCTGAGTTTTCATTCTTGGGTGCGCGCTGCACCTGCCGTCTGTCGAATTCGCAGTTGCTCTGACAGGTGCCGCGTCGGCCCGGCGTATGCCCGAGCTCGGCCGCTTCAGGTCCCCGGCCTGTCCTTCAGCTGGAAGCGCAGGCTGATGCGTGTCCCCTGCAACGGCCCCACTGCATGCGCCGTCTCCACCTGGATTTCTGCATGGTGCTGGCGCGCGATTTCGCGCACGATGGACAAGCCCA
This sequence comes from Ramlibacter sp., assembly GCF_029866045.1. Lineage (GTDB taxonomy): Bacteria > Pseudomonadota > Gammaproteobacteria > Burkholderiales > Burkholderiaceae_C > Ramlibacter. The sequence goes on from NZ_JARXAB010000038.1 coordinate 613, forward strand.
GGCCCGAGCCATCGACGTTGGTGCCCAGGGCCCGGTAAAAGGGCTGGAAGACCAATTCCCGTTCGCCAGGCGGGATGCCAGGGCCGGTGTCCTCGACCTGCAGCACCAGCACCTGGCCGAAGGGGTCGGCCAGCACCCGCGCGGTGACGATGCCCGGCTGCTGCGCGCTGGAGGGCGTGTAGTTCAGTGCGTTGTCGACCAGGTTGCTCACCGCCTCCTTGATCAGGGTGCGGTTCCCCTGAAGCACAACACCCGCGGTCTGGGGCGTGGCGCCGTCGTAGCCCAGGTCCAGGCCCTTGTCCATGGCCCGTGGCAGCGCGTCGCGCACCACCTCCATCGTGATCTCGGCCAGATTGCAGTCCTGCAGCAACACCGGCCGGCCGCTACCCTCCGCTCTGGCCAGCGACAACAACTGGTTCACCGTGTGGGTGGCGCGGATACTGGCGCGGCCGATCTGTTTGAGGGACTGCTTGAGTTCTTCGGCGTCATTGCCCTCCCGCTGTGCCAGATCGGCCTGCATGCGCAGGCCAGCCAGCGGGGTCTTGAGCTGGTGGGCCGCATCCGCCAAGAAACGTTTCTGGGCGGCGATGGATTCCTTGAGCCGGGTCAGCAGGTCGTTCACTGAGGACACCAGGGGCGCCACCTCCATCGGCACGGCGCGATCGTCCAGCGGCGAGAGGTCGTCGGGCCGGCGCGCCCGAATGCGCTCTTCAAGCCGCGACAGCGGCTGGATTCCGCGCACCAGCGCCAGCCAGACCAGCAATACCGCCAGCGGCAGGATGACGAATTGCGGCAGCATCACCCCCTTGATGATCTCGGTAGCCAGCACCGAGCGCTTCTCCCGGGTTTCGGCCACCTGCACCCGCACCAGGGCAGGCCGTGGGAGTCCGTTCTCGAGCTGCACCCAGGTGTAGGCCACCCGAACCTCCAAACCGCGCATCTCGTCGTCGCGCAGGAGGACCTCTGCGGTCATGGGTGTCTCGCCCTTGGGCGGTGGCGGCATGTCGCGGTCGCCGCTCAGCAGCTCGCCGCTGGCGGCCATCACCTGGTAATAAACTTGGTCGGCATCGTCCGCGCGCAAGATCTCGCGCGCCGGCCCGGGCAGGTTGAAGCTGGGCCTACCTTGCTGCACCGTCACCAGCTGGGACAGCGCCTGTACGTTGTACTCAAGCGCCCGGTCGAAGGGCTTGCCGGCGATGCTCTGCGCCACCAGCCAGGTCAGGGCCAGGCTCACCGGCCACAGCAGTAGCAGCGGCGTGAGCATCCAGTCCAGAATTTCGCCGAACAGCGAGCGCTGCTCGCCCTGGAAGATACGCATGGGAAAGGTGCTGTCTCAGCGGGGTCTGATGGGCCTCAGCCCGGGATCTTCTCGAGGCAATAGCCCAGACCGCGCACCGTGGCGATGCGGATCGGCCCTTTTTCGATCTTTTTGCGCAGGCGGTGGATGTAGACCTCGATCGCGTTGTTCGAGACCTCCTCGCCCCATTCGCACAGGCGCTCAACGAGCTGGTCTTTGCTCACCAGCCTGCCGGCGCGCTGCAGCAGCACCTCCAGCAGTCCCAGCTCACGGGCCGAGAGTTCGACCATGCGGCCGTCGATGGTGGCCACCCGACCGGCTTGGTCGTAGACCAGCGGGCCGTGCTTGATCGTGCTGGTGGCACCCCCCATGCCGCGTCGGGTCAGTGCGCGCACCCGCGCCTCCAATTCCTGCAGGGAAAAGGGCTTGGCCATGTAGTCGTCGGCGCCCAAGTCCAGGCCTTTCACGCGCTCGTCCACGCTGTCGGCGGCGGTGAGGATGAGGACCGGGAGGGCGGAGCCCCGGGCACGTAGCTGGCGCAGCACCTCGAGGCCGTGCATACGCGGCAGGCCGAGGTCGAGAATGAGAAGGTCGAACTCGTTGTTCGTCATCAGCGCGGCGTCGGCTTCGGTGCCGCTGGCCACATGGTCCACCGCCGCCCCTGAGGCTCGCAGGCTTCGCAGCAGGCCGTCGGCCAAGACCTGGTCATCTTCGGCAATGAGGATGCGCATCTCCGTCTCCTTCCGCTCGAGTCGCCCGCTGCTGATTCGCGGCGCTGTTGTGTGGGTTGATTCTAGAGCGCGACCCTGCCCCGCCCGCCTCCTGTTGTGTCGACGGGTATCGCCCGCGGATCGACGCTGCGCAGCGTTCAGGCGGCCGGTCCTGCGTAGGCCTCCAGCCCCATCGCCACCACGGTCGCGATGTCCTGGCCCACCTCGCTTCGGAACTCGGCCTCGGCCTGGGCCACCGCCTTGCGAAAGGCCGCCAGCCAGGCCAGGCCGGTGGGCGTGAAGCACACCAGGCGCGCGCGGCCATCGCGCGGGTCGGCCACCCGGGTGACCAGGTCCCAGGCTTCGCATTGCGACACCAGGTCGGCCATCGCCTGTTTGCTCATTCCCGCGGCCTGAGCCAGCTCGGTGAGGCGCGAGCCTTTGAGTGAGAGGTGCCGGGTGATGTGAACATGCGCCGCACCCACCTGGGCGCGCGCCGCCAGGTTGGACAAGGCCAGAGGCACGTCGAGGTCGTGTGCCATCAGGTAGAGCACCCGATCGTCAAAGCGGCGCATCGCGTGGCCCAGCAGGCGGCCAAGATGGTCGAGGCGCCAGCCCTCGTCGGCCGGGCCCGACCGCTGGCCCTCAGAGACGGGCGGTTGTGCAGGGCCCGAGTCGGTTCTAGGCCCGGTGCGGCCTGGTGGGGGCGGGGTTTTTGGCATCCCCGGATACTAGCTTTTTAGTCAGGCAAACTGATCAAAAAAAGGCTTCCAATCCAGATACAACTCGCTAAAGTACTGATCACGCATCCAGCCTGTAGTTCGAGACAGCCTCTCCCCGGCGCTCGACACAGATGGCCACCAGACCAGTAACCGATTGATCCACAAGGAGATTCTCATGGACGTTCAAGTCAAGGGCAGCAAGATCGGCAGCGCCGACAGCGAAAAATCCAAGGCCCTGCAGGCGGCTCTGGCCCAGATCGAGAAGCAGTTCGGCAAGGGCACCATCATGCGCCTGGGCGAGGGCGAGAAGATCGAGGACATCCAGGTCGTCTCCACCGGCTCGCTGGGCCTGGACATCGCCTTGGGCGTGGGCGGCCTGCCCCGCGGCCGCGTGATCGAGATCTACGGCCCCGAGTCCTCGGGCAAGACCACCCTGACCCTGCAGGTCATCGCTGAAATGCAAAAACAGGCCGGCACCTGCGCCTTTGTCGATGCCGAGCACGCGCTGGACGTGCAGTACGCGCAAAAGCTAGGCGTGAACCTGCCCGACCTGCTGATCTCCCAACCCGACACCGGCGAGCAAGCGCTCGAAATCGTCGACAGCCTGGTTCGCTCCGGCGCGGTCGACCTGATCGTGGTCGACTCGGTGGCCGCACTCACCCCCAAGGCTGAAATCGAGGGCGAAATGGGCGACTCCCTGCCCGGCCTGCAGGCCCGCCTCATGAGTCAGGCCCTGCGCAAGTTGACCGCCACCATCAAGAAGACCAACTGCATGGTCATCTTCATCAACCAGATCCGCATGAAGATCGGCGTGATGTTCGGCAGCCCTGAAACCACCACCGGCGGCAACGCGCTCAAGTTCTACGCCTCGGTTCGCCTGGACATCCGCCGCACCGGCACCATCAAGAAGGGCGAAGAGGCGATTGGCAACGAGACCAAGGTCAAGGTGGTCAAGAACAAGGTGGCACCTCCGTTCAAGACGGCTGAATTCGACATCCTCTTCGGCGAGGGCATCTCACGCGAGGGCGAGGTGATCGACATGGGCGTCAACGCCCGCATCATCGACAAGTCGGGCGCCTGGTATGCCTACAGCGGCGAAAAGATCGGCCAGGGCCGCGACAACGCCCGCGAATTTTTGCGTGAGAACCCCGAGCTTTCCCGCGAGATCGAAAACAAGATTCGCGAGTCGCTCGACATCGCCCTGCTGCCCGCCGCCCTCGAAGGCGAAGACGCCAAGTAATCTCCTGTGCCCGGCCCGTGCTGATGCCAATCGGCGGGGTCGGGTTTTTTCATCTCTCACGCGCCATGTCCGCAGGCTCTCGCTCCTTCGGCGCCAGGCCGCCCCAAGACGGGCCGCCCGGCGAGGCGGCGCTGCTGCACCCCGGCGATGCACGGCCCGCGCGCAAGCCGGGCTTCACGCTGTCCCTCAAGGGCCGGGCCTTGCGCCTGCTGTCCAACCGCGAGCATTCGCGCAAGGAACTCGAGCGCAAGCTCGCGCCGCATGAAGAGACGCCGGGCGAGCTGCAACAGGCGCTCGACGAGCTGCAGGCCAAGGGCTTCATCAGCGACGAACGCGCCGCCGAGTCGGTCATTCACCGCCGCGCGGCGCGCCTGGGCATGGGCCGGCTCAAGCAGGAGCTGCAGGCCAAGGGCCTAGATGCCAGCTTGGTCTCGCAGGCGATGGAGACGCTCAAGGGGACGGAGGTCGAGCGTGCGCGCGAGGTCTGGTCCCGACGTTTCGGTGGCGAGGTCCCACGCGACGCCGCCGAGCGCGCCCGGCATTCACGCTTCCTCGCGGCCCGAGGCTTTGGCGGCGAAGTGATCCATCAAGTGCTGTCGAAGGTTCGTGAGCGAGACTAGGGCACCTTGCGAACGCAAGGTTATGGACGCTAACTTTCTCCAGTCCCTCCACCCCAGCCAAATGAAACGTATCCGTCGCTCCTCGCTGCACTCCATCGCCTACCTCCATTTCGAGGCGGTCGCACAGCACAAATCCATTCGAAAGGCAGCTACCGAGTTGTGCGTCGTGCCCTCGGCAGTGAGTCACCAGATCACCGCCTTGGAAGAAGAACTCGGACTGCCCTTGTTCCAGCGGCTTCCTCGCGGGCTCGCCCTCACCAGCGCCGGCGAGACGCTGCTGCACCATGTCCGCCGAGCAGCAACCGAGATCGAGCGTGGCCGTAGCTTCGTGCAAAGCCTTCAGGGCCAGCAAAGCGGAAAGGCGTCTCTTGCCACAGTCGAGGGCATCGGGCTTGGTCCCGTGGCAGGCGTGCTGTCTACCCTTTGGTCGCAATGGCCCGGTATCCGGCTCAACATGCACATCAGCAGTTCGGTCGCAGCCTTCGATGCCGTCGATCGCGGAGAGTTCGATCTCGGCTTGGCCTACGCAACGCAGGAGTCACCGCGAGTCAAGGAACTGGCCAGCGCAGACCTTGCCATTGGTGCCATTTTTCGCAGCGATCACCCGCTGGCCAAGCGAAAGAGCCTCCGCCTGCGAGAGCTGGCAGACACTGGGTTGCCTCTGCTGCTGCCTGGGCGCTCTATTGCGATTCGCGCCATGCTGGAGCATGCCCTGGGACGTGATGACTTGCGGCTCATGCCGCGCCTAGAGACAAACTCCGTCACGGTTATCAGCCGGCTGGCCCGCGAAGGTCTTGGGGTGGCCGTCAAGACGCGTATCGGAGTCGAAAGCGAGATCAGCCAGGGCGGGCTTGTTTTCGTACCTGTCCGGGAACTCGGTGGAACCGTGCAGCGGCTCGTGCTTTTTACCCGCCAAGACAGCCTGCTCCCTCCGGCAAGCCTGGCGCTCGCCGGGATACTGAAGACGCTGGTAGAAGGACTGGCGGCCTGAGAAAAGACCCCAGTTGCGATCTAAAAAAGAGAACTGTGCGTGCGATACGTTCCGTTCGACGCGCGGCTGCGCACTGCGTAGACTGAATTGAGTCAGTTTCCGGATCGATCGCTTGGCATGTCGGCCCTAGACCATCAATACATGGGGGTGCATCTGAATGCGCCCCTGGAAGATCACGTTCATATCTGGACGCTCGGCACGGGCAGCCCGTCGTTGTCGGTGCACAGGCACGGAATTTCCACGCTGATCCGGGCAAACGGGCGTTGGCTTCTCTTTGACACGGGTCGCGCGACACTGCAGCGGATGTTCGAATGCGGAATTGCGGTACCCGAGGTCCGCGATGTCTTCTTTACCCACCTGCACTCAGACCATATTTGCGGCCTGTCCGACTTTTGGATGACAGGATGGTTCGTCCTGCACCGTCAACACCCCTTGCGGCTGCGTGGTCCGGTGGGAACGCAACGCACCGTCAACGGCATCAAAGAATTTCACCACTTTGACCTCTCGGCCAGGTCCAAGTACGAAACGGCTTTGCCGGCGGGAAGCTCGATCGAAGTGCAGGAGTTCGAGGAGGGGGTCGTTTTCGACGAGGACGGCGTTCGCGTGGAGGCCTTCCTGGTCGACCATGGCCCCGACGTCAAGCCTGCCTACGGCTTTGTCGTGGAGTGCCGAGGACGCAAGATCGTGCTTTCGGGAGATACCACCTTTTCCGAAAACGTCGTGCGGCACGCCAAGGACTGTGACGTTTTGATTCATGAGATTGCCGGCGCGTCCCAACAGCAGCTGGCGCACAACGAGATCACGCGTCGAATTCAATCAATTCATACGAGCCCTGAGCAGATGAATGAAATCTGCCGCCTCGCCAGCCCGAGGATGACGCTGCTCAATCACATCAGCCTATGGCGGGTGACGCAGTACGACATCCTCAAGCGCGTCAGGGCAGGGTACGGCGGCGACGTCGAGCTTGCGCTGGATCGCATGGAAGTCCTGGTGGGCGATGAAGTCCGGTTATTCCACCCAGGCCCGCCCAAGTCCGCCCAAGAGGCGATCGTCCAAGATACCCATGGAGCCCGCAAATGATTCGTTCACTGCGCATTGCGCTTTTGACCTTTGCAGTCGCTGCCGCCGCTACAGCGGTGCATGCCCAACCCTATCCCGCCAAGCCGATCCGGGTGATTGTTCCTGCTGGCGCAGGCGGTGCGGCCGACGTGCTGGCGCGGCTGGTCTTCGACCACATGGCAACTGCGTTGAACACCACGGCGGTCATAGACAACAAAGGCGGTGCGGGTGGCATCCTCGGCACCGAGGCTGCCGCCCGTGCAGCCCCTGATGGGTACACCGTTTTGTTGTCCTCGAACACGCTGGTGATCACGCCATCCCTGTACAAGACCTCTTACGACGTTTTCAAAGATCTGGCGCCTGTGGGCTTGGTGGCTTCCGCGCCTAACCTGCTTGTCGCAAGCGCCGAGTTGAATGTTCGTTCACTGAGCGACTTGCTGGCTTATGCCAAGCGAACACCGCAAGCGGTGATGTATGGGTCGCCCGCCGTAGGCTCTGCAGCCCATTTGACGGTCGAGCTTCTGGGACGCACAGCGGCCCTGCCCATGGAGCATGTCCCTTTCAAAGGGCCCCAGCAGGCGCTCGCTGAGACCCTCGCGGGGCGCGTGCCACTGACGATCGCTGGCGTTTCGAATGCGTTACCGCACATGAAAAGCGGCAAGCTCGTCGCCCTGGCGGTGACGGGAAGCGTGCGTTCGAATTTGGCCCCCGAAGTTCCCACCTTCAAGGAGGCCGGCGTATCCGGTGTCGACGTCAATCTGTGGTTTGCTCTGTTCGCCCCCGCTGGAACCCCTGCGCCCATCGTCACCCGCCTGAACGAGGCGCTCAATGCTGCCTTGCGGGCGCCTGCAGTGGCCGCGAGGCTGCAGGCGCTGGCCTTTGACCCCGAGGGCGGGACTGCGGCCCAACTGGCCGATGCCATGCGCAAGGAGGCACCGCTCTACGCACGCATTGTCCGTGAGGCGGGTATCAAGGCGGATTGAGCCCGCTGCAGATCGCAGGTCACCCTGCGCGCATTGACCGACTTTGTTGGCCCGGCTGGCCTCTCTGAAGGCGATCCCGGCGCGACCTTGTCGGTTGTTTATTTCTCGCGCAATGAAGTACGAAGCGCTTCGCTTCAAACCCCCAGCATCAATCTCAAGTTCTGCACCGCCGCGCCGCTGGCGCCCTTGCCCAGGTTGTCCAGACGGGCCACGGCCACCGCGTGGCCGTACTCGGCGTTGCCGTAGACGCGCAGTTCCATCTTGTTGGTGTCTTGCAGCGCCAGCGCGTCGAGCTTGCCGCTGTCGGTGGCCGGCTCCACGGTCACCCATTCGCTGCCGGCGTAGTGCCGGGCGAGCGCCGCGTGCAGGTCTTGCACGCTCGGTTTGCCGGGCAGCAGGTCCAGGTGCAGCGGCAACTGCACCAGCATGCCCTGGCGGAAGTTGCCCACCGAGGGCGTGAAGATCGGCCGGCGCGACAGGCCGGTGTACTTCATGATTTCGGGCAGGTGCTTGTGCGACAGGCCCAGCGCGTAGAGCTCGAAGGCCGGGGCGCGGCCCGCCTCGTAGTCCTCGATCATGCTGCGGCCGCCGCCGGAGTAGCCCGAGACCGAGGGCAGGGCCAGCGGAAAGTCGCGCGGTACCAGGCCGGCGTCGACCAGTGGGCGCAAGAGGGCGATGGCACCAGTGGCGTAGCAGCCAGGGTTGCTCACCCGGCGTGCCGTCCGCACGGCTTCTGCTTGGCCGCGGGCCAGCTCTGGAAAACCATACACCCATCCCTCGGCCGTGCGGTGTGCGGTAGAGGCGTCGATGATGCGCGGGCCATGGCCCTGGGCTTTTTCAATCGCGGAGACCATCTCGGCCGTTTCGCGCGCAGCATCGTCATGCAGGCACAGGATCACCAGGTCCACACCGGCGATCAATTCGCGCTTGGCCTCGGGGTCCTTGCGGCGCGCCGGGTCGATGCTCACCACCTGCACGGCGGGCATGTGCGCGAGGCGCTCGCGGATCTGGAGGCCGGTGGTACCGGCCTCGCCGTCGATGAAGACTTTGGACATGGGCAAAGCTCTTGTGAATGAGGGCCGTGTGTAAGCGCCACGGAAGATGAGCCGCGCAGGATTGGTGCTGTGCAGCATGATACAGTCGTCGGCTGCTATCAGGCACCCGACACCCGGCCTGTTTTCCTCTCCGCCGGGCACCCCAGACAAGTTTCTCAAGAGAGACATCCGCATGAAGATTCACGAGTACCAGGGCAAGGAGATCTTGCGCAGCTTTGGCGTGCCCGTTCCGCGTGGCATTCCCGCGTTCACGGTGCAAGAGGCGGTGGAAGCCGCGCAAAAGCTTGGCGGCCCCGTGTGGGTGGTCAAGGCCCAGATCCACGCCGGTGGCCGTGGCAAGGGTGGCGGCGTGAAGGTCGCCAAGTCGATTGATGACGTCAAGCGACTGGCCGGCGAAATCCTGGGCATGCAGCTCAAGACCCACCAGACCGGCCCCGAGGGCCAGAAGGTGCGGCGCCTCTATATCGAAGACGGCGCTGACATTCAAAAAGAGTATTACCTCTCCGTGGTCACCGACCGCGCCACGCAGAAGGTGGCCTTCATTGCCTCCAGCGAAGGCGGCATGGACATCGAGGAAGTGGCCCATTCCACTCCCGAGAAAATCCTCACCGTGTTCGTTGACCCCCTCCAAGGCCTCACGCCCGAGCAGGGCCAGCAGCTCGCCAAGGGCGTGGGCATGCCTGCCGACTCCGTCGCCCAGTTCATCGACGTGTGCCAGAAGCTCTACACCTGTTACATGGACACCGACGCCTCGCTGGTGGAGATCAACCCCCTGAACCGCGACGGCAAGGGCAACATCATCGCCCTGGACGCCAAGTTCAACTTCGATTCCAACGCGCTGTTCCGCCATCCCGACATCGTCGCCCTGCGTGATCTCGACGAGGAAGACCCCGCCGAGATCGAGGCGTCTAAATTCGACCTCGCCTACATCAGCCTCGACGGCAACATCGGCTGCCTCGTGAACGGCGCCGGTCTGGCCATGGCGACCATGGACACCATCAAGTTGTTCGGTGCCGAGCCGGCCAACTTCCTCGACGTGGGCGGCGGCGCCACCCCCGAGAAGGTGACCGAAGCGTTCAAGATCATGCTCAAGAACCCCAAGGTCAAGGCCATTTTGGTCAACATCTTCGGCGGCATCATGAAGTGCGACACCATCGCCACCGGCGTGATCACCGCCTGCAAGGCGGTCAACCTCTCCGTGCCGCTGGTCGTGCGCATGAAGGGCACCAACGAGGAACTGGGCAAGAAGATGCTGGCCGAATCGGGCCTTCCCATCATCAGCGCCGACTCCATGGCCGAAGCCGCGCAAAAAGTCGTGGCTGCGCTCAAGTAAGCCCTGAAGGAATCCACATGTCGATCTACATCAACAAAGACACCAAGGTCATCACCCAGGGCATCACGGGCAAGACCGGCCAATTCCACACCGAGAAGTGCCAGGAATACGCCAACGGCAAGAACTGCTTCGTGGCGGGTGTGAACCCCAAGAAGGCCGGCGAGAAGATCTTCAACATCCCGATCTACGCCTCGGTCAAGGAAGCCGCCTCGCAAACCGGCGCCACCGTCTCGGTGATCTACGTGCCCCCCGCGGGCGCGGCCGCCGCCATCTGGGAAGCGGTCGAGGCCGACCTCGACCTGGCCATCTGCATCACCGAGGGCATTCCGGTCAAGGACATGCTCGAAGTGCGCAACAAGATGAAGGCCAAAGAGGCCGCCGGTGGCAAGCGCACCCTGCTGCTGGGCCCCAACTGCCCGGGTCTCATCACGCCCGACGAGATCAAGATCGGCATCATGCCCGGCCACATTCACAAGAAGGGCCGCATCGGCGTGGTCTCGCGCTCCGGCACGCTGACCTATGAAGCCGTGGCTCAGCTCACCGACCTGGGCATTGGCCAGTCGAGCGCCGTGGGCATTGGTGGCGACCCGATCAACGGCCTCAAGCACATCGACGTGATGAAGGCCTTCAACGACGACCCGGACACCGACGCTGTCATCATGATTGGCGAGATCGGCGGCCCCGACGAGGCCGACGCCGCCCGCTGGTGCAAGGCCAACATGAAAAAGCCGATCGTCGGCTTCATCGCCGGCGTCACCGCCCCTCCCGGCAAGCGCATGGGCCACGCCGGCGCGCTGATCGCTGGCGGCGCCGACACCGCCGACGCCAAGCTCGCGATCATGGAAGAGTGCGGCTTCACGATCACCCGCAACCCCTCTGAAATGGGGCGTCTGCTGAAGTCCCTGCTGTAATACGCAGGTTCTCACGGGATCCCTGGATATAGGGGGCTTCCACAATGCAGGGCCGGTTGTCCTCGGTGACAATCGGCCCTTTCCATTTCTTACAACGCTGAAAGAATTCAGCGCGTCCTCGCATGGAAGCTCTTTCCTCCCCGAATTTCTGGATCGCTGTCGGCCAGATCATCCTGATCGACATCCTGCTCGGTGGCGACAATGCGGTCGTCATTGCGCTCGCCTGCCGGGGCCTGCCGCCGCAGCAGCGCCGCATGGGCATCATTTACGGTACCGCGGGTGCGATCATCCTTCGGGTCGTCCTGATTGCCTTTGCCCTGGCGCTTCTCGCTGTCCCCTACCTCAAGCTGGTCGGTGCTGTGCTGCTGGTATGGATCGGCGCCAAGCTGCTGATTCCCCAAGATGAGGAAGAGCACGGCAACATCCAGTCTTCCGACAAGCTCTGGGGCGCGGTCAAGACGGTGATCGTGGCCGATCTGGTGATGAGCGTCGACAACGTGCTGGCCATCGCTGGCGCAGCCGAGAGCGCCGGCCAGCACCAGCTGGGTCTGGTCATCTTCGGTCTTCTCGTGAGCATTCCGATCATCGTCGCCGGCTCCCAGATCGTCCTCAAACTGATGGACCGTTTCCCGATGATCATCACCCTGGGCGGCATGCTGCTGGGCTGGATCGCTGGCCAAATGGCCGTGACCGACCCGGCCGTCAAGCCCTACTTCCCGGACGAGAAGGTCTGGGAGTACGGTGCAGCCCTGGCGGGTGCGCTCCTTGTGTTGGCGATCGGCAAGTACGCCGGGCGCAAGCCCGACGACCGGGATCAGTCGCCCGCCTGAATTTTCAGGTCCCCCTGGCCGGGCTGCCTTGCCGGCTGTGGAAGCGGTTTCGGGGCGCCTCCCGCGCTGTCCCCAGGCGTGTGAGTTCGGCCACCCCCACCGGCCGGCTTGCTCGCGGCCTCCGGCTCTGTTAACTTTCGTGTGAATATTCGTTCCGCGCCGGCTGTCTGGTGCGGTTCGGTGCCGCGACCGGCATGCCCTCTGGGGGTGCCGGTCGCGGCCCAGCACGAGGGAGTAGGGCTTGGCAAGTGCGGGAATCCGAACAGGGTGGCGTGTCCGGCGGGGTGCGGACGCTGCCCTGGCCTTGGCGGTCGGCGCTCTGGTGGTCGGGCTCCACCTGGCCACCGACGCCATCGCCGCCCTCGAGCGCCGCCTTTTCGATGCGGCCAGTACCTGGGCCGCGCCACCTCCCTCTGACCGTGTGGTGGTCGTTGCTGTTGACGACACCAGCATCGCCCGCCTTGGCCGCTGGCCCTGGCCGCGCGACATCCACGCCCAGCTGATCGACCGTATCGCCGAGGGCCGACCCCGGGCGATTGTTCACACCACCCTGTTCCTTGAGCCCCAAGCCGACCGGGGCCTGGCCTACATCCGCCGCTTTCATGAGTTGGCGACCCAGACTGGCTCCGCTGCGGCCCCCCTTGCGCGCCTGGCTGCCGAGGCCGAAGCGGAGCTTGATGCCGACTCGCGGCTGGCAGCCAGTCTGGTCCGGGCTGGCAATGTCCTGCTGCCGGCGGTGTTCACCCTCGGTGCGCCGGCCGGACCCAGTGACACCCCACTTCCCGACTACCTGGCTCCCACCGCCCGGCCTGCTGCCGCCGGTGGGGGCGAATCGGCGCCCGCCGCCCTGCGCGGCCAGTTCCCGCTGGCCCCCCTGGGCCGGGCCGCTGCCGGCGTCGGTCACCTGAACCTGATGCCGGACGCCGACGGGGTGGCCCGCAGCGACCCCCTGCTTCTGCGTCTGGACGACCGTGTCGTTCCCTCCCTCGCCCTGCTGGCGGCGGGTCGCGCTCTTCGCCTTGGCCCTGATGACTGGGGCACAGCCGGCGACGCTGCACTTCGCCTGGGAAAGATGCAAGTACCCACTGACAACAGATATGCGATCTTGTCTCAGTTCTATCCGCAGGCAGGCGGCCGAGCGCCGTTCCCAGTAGAGGCGGTCCACGAGGTCCTGGCAGGTCAGGTGCCGCCGGCGCGCTTTGCCGATCGCATCGTCGTCATCGGCACCACGGCCGCCGGGGTTGGCGCGTCGATCGCGGCGCCGGGCTACCCGGCCCTGTCGCCACCCGAGCGTCTGGCCCATGTCATCTCCAGCCTGTTGGGCGGCCACGGCTTTGTGCAGCCGCCCTGGGGGCCGCCCCTGACCTGGGGCCTGGCGCTGGCCGTGCTGGCCTACCTCGGCTGGGGCCTGCCGCGTCTCGGGGCTGGCGCGGGCGCGGTCACCACCGCCTTCGGGCTGGCGGCCCTGGTCCTGGGTGAATGGCTGCTGCTGGCCGCCGCCGGGTACTGGTTGCCGCTAGTCTTTCCTGCTGTCTTCTTGTTGCTGGGTCATTTGGCGCTGACCACCCGCCGCTTCCTGCTGACCGAGGCCGGCAAGCGGCAAGCCGATGACGAGTCGGCCGACGCGCACCGGCTGATGGGACTGGCATTGCTGGGCCAGGGCCAGCCGGACATGGCCTTCGACCGCTTCCGGCGGGTCCCGCTCGGCCCGCAGGTGATGGACAACCTGTATCAGCTGGCCCTGGATTTCGAGCGCCGCCGGCAGTTCAACAAAGCGGAATCGGTGTACGCGCACATGTCGGCCTACGACCCGGGCTATGCCGACCTGACCGAGCGGCGCGAGCGGGCACGTCGCGCCGCGGACGTGGTGATGCTGGGCCGCGGCACCGCCCATCCCGGCGGCACCCTGGTTCTGGACGACCCAACCCTGGAGCTGCCGACCCTGGGTCGCTACCGGCTGGACAAAGTCCTTGGCCAGGGCGCCATGGGCATGGTCTACCTGGGTCAAGACCCCAAGATCGGCCGGCCCGTGGCCATCAAGACGCTGGCCCTGGGCGAGGCCTTCGAGGGAGAGGCGCTGACCGAGGCGCGCGCACGTTTCTTCCGCGAGGCCGAGACGGCCGGCCGTCTCGCCCACCCGGGCATCGTCACGATCTATGACGCCGGCGAAGAGCAGGACCTGGCCTACATCGCCATGGAGTACGTCCCTGGGCACGATCTTTCGGCCCACGCCCGACCGGGGCAGCTCCTGCCAGCCCGCGAGGTGGTCGGTTTTGGCCTGCGGGTCGCGCAGGCGCTGGCGCACGCGCATCGGCTCGGAGTGGTCCACCGGGACATCAAGCCGGCGAATCTGCTGTGGGTGCCGGAGCAGGACCTGCTCAAGGTCACCGACTTCGGCATCGCCCGCCTGGCCGACCAGGCCCGCACCCGCGCCGGCACCTTGTTGGGGACGCCCGGCTACATGGCGCCCGAGCAGCTCGCGGGGCAGACGGTCGACGGCCGCAGCGACCTCTACGCGCTGGGCGCGACGCTGTTTCAGCTCCTGATGGGACGGCTCCCCTTTGAGGCAGAGACCCTCCCCGAGCTGATGTACCAGATCACCCACCAAGAAGCGCCCGACCTGCGTCTTCTGCGCCCCGACCTGCCGCCTGCCCTGGCTGAGATCCTGGCCCGGTTGCTGCGCAAGTTGCCGGGCGAGCGCTACCCCGACGGCGCGGCCCTCGCGGCTGCGCTGGAGGCCTGCCTCGACCACTGGCCGGCGCCGGCCAACACCAGCGCCAGCGTCAGCGGTACGGATGCAGCTACCCGTGCGGATGGCGCCGGCACCGCCAACGCCGACCCGTGGCCGCCCGCCAGCGCCACCCCGACCGATCCGGCGCCGGCCACCTGATGGCAAGCGCAGCCACCGTCACGACCAGACCCACACAGCCCCCCGAGACTTCATCCATGCATTACGCCTTCAGCAGCCGCACCGACACCGGGAGGGCGCGAGCGAACAACGAGGATGCGCTGCTGATCGACGAGGCGCATGCGCTGGCGATCCTGGCCGATGGCATGGGGGGCTACAACGCAGGGGAGGTGGCCGCCGGCATGGCGGTCGCCAGCATCGGCACCTCGCTGGGTCACTGGCTGGCCAGCGCAGTCCCCGAGACGCCAGCCTCCGCCATTCGGCAGGCAATGGCCGACAGCGTGTCCGAGGCCAACCGCGCCATCCTCGCCGTTGCCCAGGCCCGCCCTGCGTACCAAGGTATGGGCACGACCCTGGTGCTGGCGGTGTTTCGCGATGACCGCCTCTTCCTCGGCCACATCGGTGACTCCCGCGCCTACCGCTGGCGTGGGCAGCAACTCGAGCAACTCACACGCGACCACTCCCTGCTGCAGGCGCAGCTCGACGCCGGTCTTTTGACGCCGGCCGAAGCGGCGGCATCCACCCAGCGCAACTTCATCACCCGTGCCTTGGGCATCGAGCCCCGTGTGGATCTTGAGCTCCATGAGCACCGCGTTGCCGCCGGCGACTGTCTCCTCCTCTGTTCGGATGGCCTCACCGACATGCTGGCCGACACACAGATCGCCGCCGCCCTCGCGCGCCAGCCCGGGCTGGCGCGGCGCGGGACCGACTTGGTGGCCGCCGCCAACGCAGCGGGCGGGCGGGACAACATCACCGTGCTGCTGGCCGAGGCCCTCGGGGTCGTCCGGTCCGACGCACAGCAGACCCATGCAGCAAAGGGAGAACCTCAACCATGCCCCGACTGATCATCACCCTCGACGGTCTGACGCTCCGCGATGTCCAGCTCAATCGCGAGCGAACCACCATCGGACGCCGCCCGCACAACGACCTGGTCATCGACAACCTGGCGGTCAGCGGCGACCACGCCGCCATCCTGCGCGGGCCTGCGGGCAGCTTCCTCGAGGATCTGGGCAGCACCAACGGCACCTTCCTCAACGGCCGCGCGGTCCAGCGCGCGCCGCTGCAGCACCAGGACAGCATCGACATCGGCAAGTACCGCCTGCGCTACATCGACGAGGTCCCGACCGCCGACTTCGAGCGGACCATGCTGGTGCGGTCCGGGAGCAGCCCTTCGCTATCGCCTTCGCTTGCCCATGGCGCTACGTCAGGCAGTACACCAGGCAGCACCTCAGGCAGCACCCCAGGGCTCACCCTCAGCCCCTCCAACGGCACCGCCCCAACCGCCCCTCGCGATGTGGCGGCTGGCGGCTTCCTCCGAGCGCCACTTGCCATACCTCGGCATGGTGCTTCCCCACCGCCTTTGGCCGCGTCCGCAGCCCCGCCCGCCCCCGCTGCCGAGGCGCCGCCGGCGCGGGTCAAGGTCGTGTCGGGCGGCGCCGTCGGCCGTGAGCTGCAACTGGTCAAAGTGGTCACCACCATCGGCCGGCCTGGCGGTGCGATCGCGGCGATCACCCGGCGCGGCGGCAGCTACACCCTGGCCCATGTCGAGGGCACCCCGGCAACCCGCCTCAACGGCACCGAAATCCAGCGCCAACCCGTCTCGCTCTCCAGCGGCGATCAGCTCGACCTGTCGGGCGTGGTGATGGAATTCCTGATCGATTGAGAAGGCTTCCCTTGAAAGGGCTGCCAAGGCTCCCCACGGGGCGTGACGACAGCAGGCCAGGCCGCTCCACCGCGGTCTGGGCCGCCCGGGCGCGCCGGCTCGCGCTGCTCCTGCCGGTGCTGCTGGCGCTGGCTCACCTCGGCGGCTGGCTGCCGATGCCGGTGCTGCAACGGATCGACGATTTCGTCTACGACCTGCGGCTGCGCATCGCCCGCGCGGACTCGCTCGACCCGCGCATTGTCATCGTCGACATCGACGAAAAAAGCCTGGCCGAGCAGGGGCGCTGGCCCTGGGGTCGCGACCGCCTGGCGCGTCTGGTGGACGAACTCCTCGCACAGCAACAGGTAGCGCTGGTGGGGTTCGACGTGGTGTTCGCCGAGCCGGACACTAGCTCGGGTCTGGCACGTCTTCAGCAACTGGCCGCGGGCGAGCTGGCCGACCAGCCGGCCTTCCTGCGGCGCTTGCAGACCCTGGCGCCCGAGTTGGACTTCGACAGCCGCTTTGCCCGCGCCATCGCCAACCGGCCGGTGGTCCTGGGCTACTACTTCAACCTGGACCCGCAGGGCCAGAGCAGCGGCCAGCTGCCCACGCCTGTGATGGGCGCCGACACCCTGCAAGGCCGGCGCCAGCGCTTCACCGCCTGGCGCGGCTACGGCGCCAGCCTGCCCTTGCTGGCCCAGGCGGCGCCACAGGCGGGCTTTTTCAACCCACTGATCGACGACGACGGCAAGGTGCGCGCGGTGCCGCTGCTGGCCGAGTACCAGGGCCAGGTCTATGAGTCGCTGACTCTGTCGATGTTCCGCGAGCTCCAGGGACGCCCGGCCGTCGAGCCGGTGTTCGCTCAGGGACTGACCGTGTCTGGGGGCAAGGCCCCATTGCAGGCATTGCGGCTACGGCCTGCTTCGGGAGCCCCGTTGGAGCTGCCGGTAGGGGACGGCGCGGTGGCCCTGGTTCCTTACCGCGGTTTGCCCGGCCCCCAGGGCGGGTCCTTCCGCTACCTGTCTGCCACCGATTTGATCGAGGGTCGCCTAGCCCGCGGCCATCTCCAGGGTCGCATCGTTCTGGTGGGCTCCTCCGCGCCCGGGCTTCAAGACCTGCGGCCGACCCCGGTGAGCGAGGCCTTCCCCGGCGTGGAGATCCACGCCCACTTGCTCTCCGCAATGCTGGACGGCCAGTTGCCAGTCCGCCCCGACTACTCGGTCGGCTACGAGGCCGCCCTGGTGCTGCTGATGGGCGGCGGGCTTGCCCTGGCCCTGCCGCTGCTGCCGGCCCTGCCTGGCCTGCTCGCGGTGACCGGTGCGCTTGTGCTGCCGGTGCTGTCCAACCTGGCGCTTTACCAGTGGGCGGGACTGGCCCTGCCGCTGGCCGCCACCCTGGCCACTGTGCTGGCTGTCCTGCTGCTGCATCTGGGCGGGCTCTGGGTTTTCGAGAGCCGTAGCCGGCGTGCGTTGGTCGGGCTGTTCGGCTCCTATGTGCCACCCGAGCTGGTGGAGGAGATGGTGCGCGACCCCGGCCGCTACTCCATGCGGGCGGACAGTCGGGAGCTCACCGTGATGTTTTGCGACATGCACGGCTTCACCCGCTTGGCCGAAAGCCTGCCCCCGGAGCAGTTGCAGGCTTTGCTCCAGAGCGTGTTCGATCGGCTCGGCACGGTGGTGCGGGCGCATCGGGGCACCATCGACAAGTTCATGGGTGACTGCCTGATGGCCTTCTGGGGCGCCCCGCTGCCGGCGGCCGACCATGCCGCGCTCGCGGTTCGCGCGGCGCTGGGCATTGCCGAGGAGGTGGGTCGCATCAACGCTGACCATCAGGCGCGTGGACTGCCGGCCGTGGGCTTCGGGATTGGTCTGAGCACCGGCCGGATGTGTGTGGGCGACATGGGCTCGCGCCTGCGGCGGGCCTACACCGTGATCGGCGACGCGGTGAATCTGGGCGCCCGGCTGCAGTCGCTCACCACGGTTTATGGGGTCGATATCGTCGCCAGTGACGCCACCCGTCAACAGGCCGGCGGTACCGACTGGCAGGCCTTGGACACGGTGCGCCTGAGTGGTCGGCAAGATGCGGTCACCCTGTGGCGCCCGCTGCCACCTGGCGCGGCCGCCGCCAGCACCGCGCTGGCCCAGGAGCTGCGCGGGTGGGAGGCGTTCTTGGTGGCGTGGCGGCGACAGGACTGGGCTACGGCCGCGCCCCTGCTGCAGACCCTGGCGCGCCAGGGCAGCTGCCCGCGCCTGTACGCCCTGTACGAGCGCCGTCTGGCGCTACGCCGGCACCAGCCGCCGGACCCGGCGTGGGATGGCATCGCCGACCTGGGAGTGGGGTAAGGCCAGGCGCCGGCGGTCTTCGCCATGGCCCGCCCCAAACGCCCCCCAACAAAAATTCTCAGGCTCTTGTCAAAAAGACGACAAAAATAGTCAGTCAGGCAATATCAGAATTGACACTTTTAGCCGATTCCGTCAGATTCGGCAGTGTCTAACTGCTGACAAGACGGTCTCAACTGTCTACCTGCTTCTTCTTTCAACCTGGAGGTTTTATGAAACGCCAAATCCAACGTGGTTTTACCCTGATCGAGCTGATGATCGTTGTCGCCATCATCGGCATCTTGGCCGCCGTCGCCCTGCCGGCTTATCAGGACTACACCGCCCGGGCCAAGATGAGCGAGGTGGTGCTGGCCGCCTCCAGCTGCCGCACCACCATCACCGAGGTTTATCAGACCAACACGACTGCCCCAGCTGCTGGCGCTTGGGGTTGCGAGAGCACGGCCCCGACCAGCACCTACGTGAGCTCTATCGCCACCGACGCCAATGGCGTCATCACCGTGACCGTTGCAGCCACCGGCATCAATGCCGAGGTCAACAGCAAGAAGATCCAGATGCGGCCCTACCAGACGGCGGCTGACCTCAAGCTGGCGTCTAACATTGGCTCTGCCGTGTTCCGTTGGGGCTGCGGGCCCGCTGCTACGGATCCGGTGCCGATCAAGTACCTGCCGGCGACCTGCCGCGAAGCCGCTCCCAACTAAGGACGCACTCGCTGGCCGGAAGGGCCAGCCTGCGATGATCGGGGGGTGAGCACCGCTTCCCATGCCCAAGGCGCCCGCGCGCCCTCCGACATCCATTTGTCCCGTGAGCAAGGACTGGCCAGCTTCGTGCTGGCCTTTTTGCTTTTCCTGCCCTGGTTATTCAACCCTTCCTGGGGCCCCAGCCCCATCGTGCTGCAGACGTTGCTCTCCGCGGCGGCGGCGTTGGTCTGGTTTGCCCTGCCGCCTGCACAGCGCGGGCACGCCGCCGCGGTGGTTGCCGGGTCGTGGCTGGCAGGTGGCTGCGTGAACGCGGCCATTGCGCTGGCCCAGTACTTTGGCCTGGTGCAGCAGTCCACCGTGTGGATCAGCGCTTCTGCCTACGGCGAGGCCTACGGCAACCTGCGTCAGCGCAACCAATTGGCCACCCTGCTGGCCCTGGGCCTGGCGTCCGCCTTCTACTTTGCAGTTCGTGCCCGTACCTGGGGCCGGGCGGGCCTGGTTGTGGCGGTGGTGCTGATGTCAGCGGCCTGTGCACTCACCTCCTCGCGCACCGGGCTGCTGCAGTGGCTGCTCCTCGGCGGCCTCCTGCTTGCCGTGCCCTGGCTGGGCGGGCGCAGCGGCTGGCGCTGGTGGGGCCTGCTGGCGCTGGGAGGCTATCTGTTGTCTCTGCTGGCGCTGCCGGCACTGGCCCAATGGTGGACCGGCGAGTCCCCCACCACCCTGATGGGGCGCATGGCCACCGATCTGGGCTGCGTCAGCCGCAAGGTGCTGTGGCGCAACGCACTCACCCTGATCGCCGAGCGGCCCTGGGCCGGCTGGGGCCTGGGCGAGATGGACTACGCCCATCACGTCACCCTCTACCCTGGCGAGCGCTTTTGCCTGATTCTCGACAACGCGCACAACCTCTTTCTGCAGGTCGCCGTCGAGCTGGGTCTGCCCGCCGCGTTGTTACTGGGAGCCGTGATCGCCTGGGGCCTCTGGCGCGGCCGGCCGTGGGCCGAGCGCTCGCCTGGCCGCTTGCTGGCGTGGGCCGCGCTGGCGGTGGTGCTGCTGCACAGTCAGGTCGAGTACCCCTTGTGGTACGGGCCTTTCGAACTGGCGGTTCTCCTGGCGCTTTCGCTGCTCTTGATCGTGCCGGCCGTCACTGGACGCGCTCCGGCCAAAGCCGCAGCCTCAGGCAGCGCCAGCGCCGAGGTGTCGGCGGCGCCTGCGCCAACGGGGCGGCTTGGCGGCCTGCGCCTGGGCTTGTCGGCGCTGGCCCTTGCCGCTCTTGCTTATGTGCTGTGGGACTACCACCGTGTCTCCCAGCTGTTTTTGTCCGAGGACGCGCGCTCGCCGGCCTATCGCGGCGACACGCTGGCCAAGGTCCGCGGCAGTTGGCTGTTCGCATCGCAGGTGGAGTTCGCAGAATTCACCACCTCGCCACTGACCTTCGCCAATGCGGCTGCCATGGCTGACCTGGGCGAGTCGGTGATGCACTATTCGCCCGAGCCGCAGGTGGCGCAGAAGCTGGTGGAGGCGCTAGCGCTGGCCAAACGTCATGAACGTGCTACGTGGCATATCACCCGCTTCCAGGTGGCATTCCCTGAGGAGTACGCGGCCTGGAAGCGCACGCTGGACAGCGCCCCGGGTCCGGATGTGAGCGCAGGCTCGGACGCTGCAGTCGCTTCCTCACCGTCGGCAGGGCCCACGCCAGACCGAGCTTCAGGCCGCACCTCGGGCCCCGCTTCGGGCCCCGCTCAGTAAACGAAGCCGACCGGGGCGCGGGGTGTGACGGGCAGACCTGCGACCGGCCCGGCGGCCCGATCGCTGCGCAGGTCAGTTCGCCTCGCTCGACCGCCAGCGATTGACGATTGCGAAGAGCACCAGGCCCGAGCCTGACGCCGTGAGCAGGCTGGTCGGGACGCTGGTCCAGGTGGCGAGCTGGCCCCAAAAAGCAGCTCCGCAGGCCGACGCGCCGAGCGTTGACATCTGGTAGATCGCCATGCCGCGTGCGCGCACCCAGTCCGGCATATGGATTTGCGCCGACACGGTCAGCGTGTTGCCAGTCGTGAGCCAGGACATGCCAAACAGCATCATGGCAGGCAGCGCCAGCCACAGGTGATGGGTGATTGCCATCGTGGCCATGGCGATCACCTGGAGGAAGACCCCGCCCAGCAGCAATGCAGGTGCCGGCGTTCGCAGGCGTAGCCAGGGCATGAGCGGCGCCGCGACCAGCGCGCCCGTGCCCATGCCCCCCAGCAGCAGGGCGAATGTGCCCGCATCAGCTCCATCCATTGCGCGTGCCAGCAACGCCAGCAGGCCGAGCAAGGCGGCCGAATGGAACATGAACACCCAGATCCGCACCATCACGCCACTCAGCTGGCGAGAGCCGATCACATGCGCGACGCCAACACGGATCGCGCTTACCAGTGCCCTGAGGCCGCCCGCCACCGGTGTCGGTGCCGGCAGCTCATCCCCCTTCCAGCGGAAGAGGATGATGGCGATGCAGACCGCCAGGACGCCATTGAGCAGGAAAACAAAGCCTGCCCCGGCGACCGCGATCAAGAGCCCGGCCAGAAGCGGACCGGCGATGCGCGAGGCGTTCATGGACAGGCCGATCAGCGTGATGGCCGCCGGGAGGTCGGTCCGGCTCACCGTGTGGGGGACGGCTGCCGCAAAAGCCGGCAGCCGCACGGCCACGCCCACCCCGTGGGCAAAGGTAAGCGCGAGCAGCAGCGGCGGCGAAACGGCATCCGCCAGGACGGCGGCGCCAAAGGCCAGCCCCACGAGGGCGAGCCAGCAATGGGTCGCCAGCAGGTGGCGTCGCCGATCTACTTGGTCTGCCATTGCGCCACTGACCAGCGCCAGCATGAAGACCGGCAGGGCCGCCGCCGTCTGCACCAGCGCCACCCACAGGGGCGATCGGGTCAGCGTAGTCATCATCCATGCGGCCGACACGTCGTTCATCCACAGACAGACATTCGCCACGAAGCCTGTCCCAGACAGCAGGCGAAACGCTGGCTGCCGGAACGGGGCCAGCGAGGAAGGGACGCTCTGCGTCTGGTCCGTCACTCCACCATGGCGCCGGGGGCGCCCTGTAGCAGGTCACGGTCGTGGACGGAGGGCAGCTCCATGAAGGGGCGCCGGCTCACGCTCCACAGGCGCATGTCCTCGTCCGTGTGGAAGATCTGCGCCTTGGGGAGGGCGGGCCAGCTGTCGATTCGCAGCCACATCCGCATCAAGTGGCGGCGTTTGGACAGCTCCTTGTGGTCCTCGTAGTCGGTGCGTCCGTGCACCAGCATCCGGTTGTTGATGAACTGGATATCGCCTTCGCGGAAGCCCATGTCGAGATAGTGCTCGGGCATGGCCGCCACCTTGCGCACGTGGAAGAGGGCGTCTGACTCGGCCTGGCTGAACGGCCTCTGCCCGCTCTTTTCGGCCAGACGCGCGTAGCCGGTGGGCAGGTAGCAGCTGATGTAGCCCTGGCCGTCGTCGGCGAAGAAGGGTACCGGCGCCTCGCTGTAGGTGCGTGTGGCGCGGCGCCCGTCCTCGTCGGTACGCTTGAGGTAGAGGCCCCGGCGCAGGATCTCGAGCGACTCGGGGTAGTGCTCGAGCATGTAGTTGTGGACGGTGAAGGCGCTGGAGATGCGGCTCTTGCCCCCCGAGATGGCGGTGCGCAGGCACATCAGGCCGATGATGTCGCAGGAGTCGGTGTGCATCAGCTGGCCACCACCCTTGCGGTAGCCGCGCGACTTCGGCTCGTAGTCGCTCACGTCGACCACATGTCCCAAGCGGTCCCCCAGGTAGGACTGGGTCATGGTCTTGCCAATGTAAGCGCCCAGGCCGAAGTAGATGCGGGTCATGTCGTCGTCGCTGTAGTGGCTGCGTGGCAGGCCGCGCAGCATCAGAAAGCCCGCGCCATCGCGCAAGCGTGTGGGCAGCGACGCCATGAGACGGCCAACCGAGTCGAGCGGGAAGGTCTCGGTCGTGATGTTCGGAAAGTCGACTTCGCCCAGGGACAGCAGGTGCTTGAGGGCGAGGTCGATCTCGCGCAGCTCGGTGTCGCTCAGGACATGCAGGCCTTCCTTCATCCAGTCGATGTCGGGCCCCCTCCAGGCGCCGGGGCCGGTGATCGGTTGTCCCAGACGATTCATGTATATCTCCTTGGTGTCGAAGAGGGGCTCACTGCGGAGCCGGTTCGGTTGCGGCGGGCTCTGCGGGTACCAGCATGGCGCCGCAGGCCTTGAGATGAGCGACGCCGTCTTCGCCAAGCACCTCGCGAGCGATCTCTTCGCCGTGCTCACCGATGGCCGGCGCAGGACGGCGCAGTTGGCCGGGGGTGGCACTCCAGCGCGGGAGAATGTTGTGCATTGGCAGTGGGCCGAGGTCTGCGTCGTCGACCTCGATCAGACTTTCGCGTTCGGCAACGAAGGCGTCTTCGAGCACCTGCTGCGCGTTGTAGACGGGACCGACAGTGACGCCAGCCGATTCGAAGATCGCCAGGTTTTCTTCCAGCGTGTGGGAGCCAATGAATTCGCCCACCACCCGGTCGACCTCCTCGATATGCGCCAAGCGTGCGTCGTTGGTCGCATAACGCGGGTCGCTCAGCATGTCACCGTGGCCGATGGTCTCCATGAGCCGGCGTGCGACGCTATTGGACGCCGATGACAGCGCCATCCACTTGCCTTCCTGCGTACGGTAGACATTTCGCGGCGCGGTAGTGCTCGACCGGCTACCGGTACGCGCCTTGAGCTTGCCGGTGAATTTGAAGTTGGCGGCCTGCGGTCCGAGGATGGACAGCATCGGCTCAAAGAGCGCAAGGTCCAGCACCTGGCCCGTGCCCTGGTGCGCCTTCACATGCCACAACGCCATCATCGTGGCGCTGGCGCCGTAAAGGCCGGTGGTCATATCGCCCAGGAACATCGGCGGCAGCACGGGCTCGCGGTCCTCGAAGCCGTTGATGGCCGCGAAGCCGCTGTAGCCCTCGACCAGGGTGCCGAACCCCGGCTTGTGGCTGTAGGGGCCGGTCTGGCCCCAGCCGGAGATCCGGGTGATGATCAGCCTCGGGTTGATCGCCAGCAGCACGTCGGGGCCCAGGCCCATGACCTCCAGGGTGCCGGGTCGGAAGCTCTCGATCAGCGCATCGGCCGAGGCCACCAACTGCTTGATCAGGTCGATACTGGCCTGATGCCTCAGGTTGAGGGCGATACTGCGCTTATTGCGGCTGTAGGTCTTCCACCAGATGTCCAGGCCATCGGTCTTGAAGTTTCGCAGCGAATCGCCCTCGGGCGGCTCGATCTTGATGACATCCGCGCCGAAATCTCCGAGCTGCAGCGTGAGCATATTGCCCGCCACCAGTCGACTCATGTCGATGATTCGCAGGCCGTGCAGGGGCCCGCGGGCATCGGTATCAAATGTCTTGCGATGCAGTCCCATGCCGCTCACTCGGTGGCCATGGCGATGTTGCGGTCCTTGACCAGTTTGCGCCATTTGTTGATTTCGGACTGCACATAGGCCGCGAATTGCTGGCTGGTCATGGCGCTCGGCTCGGTGGACTCACGCGAGAAAAGCTCGCGCATCTCGGGCGTGTCGGCGATAGCGCGGATTTCCTGGTTCAGGCGGTCGACCATGGCCCGCGATGTCTTGGCCGGCGCGAAGATGCCCCACCAGGATTCGACGTCAAACCCAGGGAGGACGTCGCCCACCGTGGGCAGTTCGGGCGTGAACTTTGAGCGCTGCGCCGAGGTCACCGCGATGGCGCGGATCTGGCCGCCCTTGAGCGGGCCGGCGATCGAGGCGGCGGTGGTCACCATGATCTGCAGGTTGCCGCCGATCATGTCGGTGGCGGCATTGGAAATGCCCTTGTAGGGGACGTGCACCGCGTTGCCGGTGGCCATCGCGTTGAGCAACTCGCCCGCGAGGTGTCCGGTCGATCCCTGGCCGGCGGAGCCGAAGTTCACGTCCTTTTTCGGCCCGCGTATCGCCTTGAGCACGTCGCCTACGTTGGCGTAGGGCGCATTGGCTGGCGTCACCAGCAGCATGGGGCCGCGATTGAGCATGGCCACCGGCTCGAAGGCCTTAATCGGGTCATAGGGCAGTTTGGCCTGCACCGCGGCGTTGGTGCTGAAGCTCACCGAGTTGAGCAACAGCGTGGTGCCGTCGGGCGTCGCCGTCGCCACCGCCTGGGCCCCGATCGCGCCGCCGGCGCCTGGCTTGTTCTCGACGACCACGGTGATGCCGTTGCGGCTGGCCATTCGTTGAGCCAGGGCCCGCGCGAACACGTCGTTGCTGCCGCCTGGCGAGAAAGGCACGACGAGTCGGATGTTCTTCGGCAGATCCTGGGCCTGCGCGGAGGCGTAGGTGGCCGAAAAGGCAGCGAGGGCCGCGAGGCACAGGCCGCCGACGTGCCGCAGGGGGCGGAAAGAGTAGGTCATGGCTTGTCTCCTGGTTGTTGTCTGGGCGAGGGTGAATGCGGTTTCTTGCGTCAAGCGTCGGCGCCGATCAGGCCGTGCCGCCTGGCCTCGGCCAGGATGGTCTCGGCCCGGTCAATGAAGGGACCGTCAATCATGCGACCGCCGATCTGGAACGCGGCGAGGCCTTCGCGGGCGGCGTCGCGCGCTGCGCTCAACACCCGCCGCGCTTGCTCGATGTCGTCGGCACTCGGCCTGAAGACCTGGTTTGCCAGGGCCACCTGCCGCGGATGGATGCAACTCTTGCCGATGTAGCCGAGATCGCGCGCCATCTGGGCCTCGGCGAGGTAGCCATCCGCGTCGCCGATATTCGTGAACGCCGAGTCGAGGACGAACACGCCCGCTTCTGCTGCGGCCAGGCGCACGGCCAGCATGCAGGCGTGCACCGCGCGCGTGTCAGAGCGGCTGATGCCCAGCGGCTCGAAGAGGTCGCCAAACCCGAGCTGCAGGCCTGCCACGGCCGGGTCTGCGCTGGCCAGGGCCAGGACGCAGCGCAGCCCGCGCGGGGATTCGATATTGAGCAACAGCTGCGGGGGTGTCCGAACCTGATTGGCCTGGCAGGCGACGTCGATCAAGGCCCTGGCCTGCCGGACCTGCTCGATGGACTCGACCTTGGGCAGGTTCACCAGGCCCAGGCCTTGTCGCACCACGGCGTGCAGGTCGGCTTCGAAATGCGGGCTATCTGCGGGGTTGACTCGCACGATCAGCGTTTTGCCGCTGCGGTGCGCGGCGGACGAGGCTAGGAAGTCGCCAACCGTGGTCCGCGCTTCGCCTTTGCGTGATTCGGCCACGGCATCTTCGAGGTCGAACGAGAGCGCGTCGGCCTCGCTGGCCAGGGCCTTGGGGAAAAACTCGGGGCGGGACCCCGGGACGAAAAGCTTGCTGCGCATCTACGGGCTCGAACGGTTCACGCGGAACGATGCTGGCCAGTTTGATCAGGTAGAGCAAAAAGAAAAACAGCAATAATGTTTCTTCAATGCAAAGTTTTTCTTTCTTTTGAGGGGGCTCTCGCCTGTGAACACTGCCTTCCTTCAAAACTTCCTCGCAGTCCTGGAACACGGCTCCATCGCCGAGGCTGCGCGGCGCCGGTTGCTGACGCCGGCGGCCATCGCCCAGCAGCTGCGCGCCCTGGAGCGGGAGATCGGGGCCCCCCTCGTCGTCCGCTCAGGCCGGCAAGTCGTGGCCTCCGACGTGGGCCGGCGCGTAGCGGCCAAGGCGCACACCGTCCTGGCGGGCCTGGACGCCTTGCGGGCCGCAGCGCACGATGACGAGCAGCTCACCGGCGAGCTGCGCCTGGGTGCCGGCCCCAATGCCCTCACCGGGCTGGTCCCTGACCTGCTCAGTGGCATGGTGAAGCGTTCCCCGCGCCTTAACGTGTTCGTCCAGCCGGCCTACTCGGTGGACATGTACCCGGCGGTCCTCAAGGGCGAGCTGGACGCAGCCATTGTGATGGAGTCCCCCTCCCCCTTGCCCAAGGCACTCGAGTGGCAACTGTTGCGCGAGGAACCCCTGGGTCTGCTGGCGCCCGCTCGCCTTGCGGGCAGCGACCCGCATGCCCTGCTTCGCACCGAGCCCTACATCCGTTTCGATCGTCACCAGTGGGGCAGCCAGCAGGCCGAGCGTTACCTGCAGCGGCAGGGGATCACGCCGCTTGAACGCTTCGAGATCAATTCGCTGGCTGCGATCGCGGTGATGGTCGACCGCGGACTCGGCGTGTCCCTGGTGCCCGAGTGGATGCGGCCCTGGCCCGAGGGCGTGCGCCTGGTACACCTGCCGCTGCCCTACCCGAGCGAGCCGCGGCGCATCGGCATGATCTGGTCGCGGTCGTCCAGCCGCCCTCGCCTGCTTCAGGCGCTGCGCGAGGAGGCGGTCCGTCGCTCCCGGGGCTTGTCGACCTAGGTCTGGCCAGTTGTCTTTTGCGGCTCAGGCCTGTGCGAGGTAAGTCCCGCTCTTGCCCCCGCGCTTTTCGATCAGCTGCACATCGCCGATCGCCATGCCCTTGTCCATCGCCTTGAGCATGTCGTAAATGGTGAGCAGGGCCACCTGCACTGCGGTCAGCGCCTCCATCTCGACCCCGGTCACGCCCACGGTTTCGGCACTGCAGCGGCACCGCACTGCTGGGCCTTGCGGCTCGAGCTCGAACTCCACCGCCACCCGTGTGAGCGGAACCGGGTGGCACAGGGGGATGAGTTCGCTGGTCTTCTTGGCCGCTTGAATGCCGGCGATACGGGCCACGCCGAGCACATCGCCCTTCTTGGCGTTGCCAGCAGCCACCTGCTCAAAGGTGGCCAAAGCCATGCGGATGCGGCCTTCTGCCACCGCCACCCGATGGGTCGGCGACTTTTTTGATACGTCGACCATATGGGCCTGGCCCTGGGCGTCAAAATGCGTCAATGGATTCATGTTGGGAGTTCGGGGGGCGGCTCATCCGCCTCATGATACGGGCCAAGCGCGGTCAGGCTCCAACGCGCCGAACCGCCGGTGTCCTGGCGATCTTCACCGTCGCTGGGGCCCTGGCTTTTTGGGCGCCTGGCGTGGCTGCCCAGGGCCAGCCCCGCGCCACCAGCGCCACCTTGCCGACCCTGGGTGACACCGGCGAAATGAGCGTCGGCGCCGAGCGCCGCCTGGGCGAGCGCATCGCCCGCGAGCTGCTGCGGGACCCTGACTACCTCGATGACCCGGTGCTCGGCGACTACGTCGAGCAGTTGTGGTTGCCGCTGCTGGCTGCCGCCCGCCAGCGCGGTGAGCTGGTCGGCGACATGGACGAGCGCTTCGCCTGGCGCATCCTGCTCGGGCGGGACCGAACGATCAACGCCTTCGCCTTGCCAGGCGGCTGGCTGGGCATGCACCTGGGCCTGATCTCGGCCACCGCCACCCGTGACGAGGTGGCCGCGGTGTTGGCGCACGAGCTCAGCCACGTGACCCAGCGCCACATCGCCCGGATGATGAGCCAGGACAGCCGTGTCTCGCCGATGCTCATGGGCGCCATGATCCTGGGGGCCGCAGTGGCTGCACGCAACCCAGCCATGGGCCAGGCGGTGGTGAGCGGC
This sequence comes from Ramlibacter sp., assembly GCF_029866045.1. GTDB lineage: Bacteria > Pseudomonadota > Gammaproteobacteria > Burkholderiales > Burkholderiaceae_C > Ramlibacter. The sequence continues at coordinate 29,453 of NZ_JARXAB010000038.1, forward strand.
AGCCAGGCGGTGGCGGCGCGCAGCCAGCTCAATTTCTCGCGCGACATGGAGCGAGAGGCCGACCGGGTTGGCTTTGGCGTGCTGACCCAGGCTGGCTTTGAGCCGGAGGGAGTGGTCGCCATGTTCGAGCGGCTGGCGCAGGCCTCGCGCCTGAACGACGACGGCTCCTTTCCCTACCTGCGCACCCACCCGCTGACCACCGAGCGCATCGCCGACATGCGGGCCCGGATACCGGTGCAGGCTGCGGGCTCGACCCCGGCCCGCATTGACTTGACCCACGGTCTGGCCGCAGCTCGTGCCAAGGCGCTTTCCTCAGTCGGCGTCGACGGCCTGAGGGTGCTCGTGCGCGAAGCTCAGTCCTTGCCGGCAGACGCCCCCCTGGTGCGGCAGGCGGCAGCGCTTTATGGCGGTGCCCTGGCCAGCCTCAAGTTGAAAGACTTGGCCCAGGCGGCGCGGCTGCAAGAACGTCTGGCACGGCTGAACCTGACCGACTCCCCGGCGGTCCGGATGGTGCGCTTGCTCGGGGGCGAGATCGCCCTGGCCAAGGGTGACATCGCCAGCGCGCTGGCTGCAGCAGGCATGCGCCCCATCGCCCGCCCCGAGTTGCTGATGGCCGCCCAGGCCCTGCTGCTGCCGGCGGCACCGGGACAGGCGGCGAGCGCCGAGGGCGCCGCCCGAGCGGCCGACTGGCTTCAGACCTGGGTGACGGACCGCCCTGGCGACGCCGCCGCCTGGGAGCTGTTGGCGCAGGCGCAGTCGGCGCGCGGCCTGCCGCTGCGCGCGCTGCGGGCCGAGTCGGAGGCGCGGGTGGCCGTACTCGATTACTCGGCCGCGATGGACAGGCTGCGCGCAGCCCAGAACCTGGCGCGGCGTGGCACCAATGACCACATCGAGGCGTCGATCATTGACGCCCGTGCCCGCCAGGTGGAGTCACTTCTTCGAGAACAGGCCGCCCAGCGCTGACTCGATCACCAAGCCGATCACCGAGTACGCCAGCGAGCCCACCAGGGCAGCGCCGAAGCCACGCACGTCGAAGCCCTCGAGCATCCCTGCGGCAGCCCAAAAGAGCAGCGCGTTGATGACGAACATGAAAAGGCCCAGGGTGAGCACGGTGACCGGCAGTGTCAGGATTACCAGTACCGGGCGTACCACCAGATTGAGCAAGCCGATCACCCCAGCCGCGATCAGGGCCGAAATGAAGCTGGTGACGACCACGCCGCTGTAGACGTGGGCGACCAGCAGGAGCGCAGAGGCAGACAGGAGCCAGCGGAGCACAAGCTTCATGCGGCCAAGAATAGCACCCGCCCCTGCGCCGGCGTGGCGGCCCTGCCGGGCGGTATCATCCGCCTCCCCGCAGCAGGGACTCAAGAGCCATGGGCAGTATCCACATCACCGACATCGAAGCCGCCATCAATTATTGGCGGGAGCGCAAGCCCTCGCCCGATGGCATCACGCTCGCCGCCGAGCTGCGGGCGCTGGCCGAGGTGTACGCGCTGATGGTCTTCCATCACGAAGATGAAGTGGCCGACAAGGGCTTTCCAAAAAAGGCCTATGAGGCCTGGCAGGCCTGGTACGACACCACGCCCGACACGCCCTGCATTGCCATCTGCTCCACCAGCCAGGGCGACGCCGAATGCAAAGGCTGCGGCCGCAGCTTCGATGAGGTGCAGCATTGGCCCGCGATGAGCCCGGCCGAAAAGCGCGCCACCTGGCGGCGCATCACCTTGCAGGGCGATGCCTGGCGGTTCAACCGCTACAGCGAAAGAGCCGCCGAAAGGGCTGCTGAGAGAGCCACGGGGAGGGCCGCCGAACGGCCTACCGAGCAGACCGCCGAAAAATCGCGATAGCGGTCGGTTGAGTCTCGGGCCAGCGTTCAAGCCAAAGCGGCGGCCAGCGCAGTCGCGGGCGCTGCTCCAGCGTGAGCGGCGGCGACTTCAGCCTACACCCCTGGCACCCACGCTTGCGCCTCGGGGCGTGCTACTTCCAGCGAATCGGCTCGATGTCCACGCTGCGCTGGGTGTCGCCGAGGGTCAGAACGCCCTCTTGCACCGTCGCCTGCAGCTGCATGCTGCGCTGGGCCAGCCGTCCGAGCTCGACCACCGACTCGGTGGGCAGGCGGAACACTTCCAGGTTTTGCAGCCGTGCGAGCTTGCCCTCCATGCCGCGCCACCAGATGTCGGCGGCGTGGGAGAAGCAGTAGAGGCGCACCCGGTCGGCCTTGCCGCAGGCTTTGGCAACCGGTTTGTCCTCGGGTTGGCCGACCTCGACCCACAGCCGCGTTCGGCCGGTGAAATCGCGCAGCCAGAGGTCGGGCTCGTCGGGGTCAGACAGGCCGGCGCCGAAGGCCAGCTGACCGTCGCCGCCGCAATCGTCTTGCAGGGCGTGGGCATTGAGGGCCAGGGCCACCAGCCGGACCATCATTCGCTCGTCGGTCTCGCTCGGGTGGCGGGCCAGCGTCAGCGCATGGTCGGTGTAGCAGGCATGGTCGATGTCGGCCAGCTGCAGGCTGGCTTTGAACACGGTGGACTTGAGTGCCACGGGGTGCTCAGACCCGACGGGCCAGCGTGGCGGCCAGACCGGTGTAGCTCGCGGGTGTCATCGCCAGCAGGCGCTCTTTCTCGGCCTGCGGAATCTCGAGTGAGCGCACCAGGGCCTGCAGGTCCTCGGGGCGCACGGTCTTGCCGCGCGTGACCTCTTTGAGCTTCTCGTAGGCGCCCTCGACACCGTAGCGGCGCATCACCGTCTGGATCGGCTCGGCGAGCACCTCCCAGGCGGCGTCCAGGTCGGCGGCCAGCGCCTCGGCATTGAGTTCGAGCTTGCCCAGGCCCACCGCCAGCGAGTGGTAGGCCAGGGCGGTGTAGCCCAGGGCCACGCCCATATTGCGCAAGACGGTGGAGTCGGTGAGGTCACGCTGCCAGCGCGAGATCGGCAGCTTCTCCGACAGGTGGCGCAAGAGCGCGTTGGCGAGGCCGAGGTTGCCCTCGGCGTTTTCGAAATCGATCGGGTTCACCTTGTGCGGCATGGTCGACGAGCCGATCTCGCCGGCCTTGAGCTGCTGCTTGAAGTAACCCAGGCTGATGTAGCCCCAGATATCGCGGGCGAAGTCGATCAGGATGGTGTTGGTCCGCGCCACCGCGTCGAACAGCTCGGCCATGTAGTCGTGCGGCTCGATCTGGATGCTGTAAGGCTGGAAGGTGAGGCCCAGGCCCAGCGGCTCGGGCGACTCCACCACGTTGCGGCTGAAGGCCTCCCAGTCGTGATCGGGCGCCGCAGCCAGGTGGGCGTTGTAGTTGCCCACCGCGCCGTTCATCTTGGCCAGCAGCTTGACCCCAGCGATGCGCTCGCGCGCCGCGGTCAGGCGGGCCACCACATTGGCGATCTCCTTGCCCACGGTGGTGGGCGAGGCGGTTTGGCCATGGGTGCGCGAGAGCATGGGCACCTCGGCGAATTGGTGTGCCATGGCGCGCAGCGTGGTGATCAAGCCATCGAGCCCCGGCAACAGCACCTGCTCGCGTGCGAGCTTGAGCTGCAATGCATGGCTGGTGTTGTTGATGTCTTCGCTGGTGCACGCGAAGTGCACGAACTCGGCGGCGCTGCGCAATTCAGGGCGGGCCTCGAACTTCGACTTGATCCAGTACTCCACCGCTTTCACGTCGTGGTTGGTGGTCTTTTCGATCTCTTTGATGGCCTGCGCGTCGGTCTCGGAGAAATTCTTCACCAGGCCCAGCAGGTAGCTGCGGGCGCCGGTGGACAAGGGCTTGAATTCGCCAAATCCGGCGTCGGACAGCGCAATGAACCAGCTCACTTCCACCTGCACCCGGCGGTGCATGAAGCCCATTTCACTCATCAGGGGGCGGAGCGCGGCCAAGCGTGCGGCGTAGCGACCGTCCAGGGGCGAGAGTGCGGCGATCGTTGAAAGCGTCATGAGGTCAATTGTAGGTGGCCCCCACGCTGTGGCCCTGGCCCAGGTCGGGAGTCCGCAGGGCCCATGGCCTGGATCCGCAAGCGCCTAGAATCAGGCTCCTTCCTGCGAACGTTTGGAGTTCTGCTTGTCCATGAAATTGATTGGCGCCCTGACCAGCCCCTATGTGCGCAAGGTGCGCGTCGTGATGGCCGAGAAGAAGCTGGAGTACCAGCTCGTACTCGAAGATGTCTGGTCGGCAGACTCCACCATCAGCCAGTCCAATCCGCTGGGTAAGGTGCCCTGCCTGGTGATGGAGGGCGGCGAGGCCCTTTTCGACTCGCGCGTGATCGTCGAGTACCTGGACACGCTCTCGCCGGTGGGCAAGCTCATTCCGGTGGTGGGCCGTGAGCGGGCGGAGGTCAAGACCTGGGAAGCGCTCGCCGACGGCGTGCTGGACGCCCTGATACTGGCCCGCCTCGAGGCGACCTGGCCGCACCGTCGCGAGGGTGAGCGAAGCCAGGCGTGGATCGATCGCCAGCTCGGCAAAACCCACGACAGCCTCAAGGCCATGAGCCAAGGCCTCGGCGACAAGCCGTTTTGCACCGGCAACTACATGACCCTGGCCGATATCGCTGTGGGCTGCACCCTCGGCTACATCGATTTCCGCTTTCCGCAGATCGACTGGCGCAGCCCCCATCCCACTCTGGCGCGTCTGTACGAGAAGCTGATCCAGCGCCCCAGCTTCACCGACACGCAGCCGCCGGGCTGAGCCGGCGCCTGTTGCCAACGGCTCTGGCCATGGCCCTCGCCACACCCCCTTCGCCGCCCCCCGCGCCTCCCGCGCTTCCCTTGGGGCCGCCGGCCTTTCTGGACAAGATCGTCCCGCGCGCCGAGGCGGCTGCCTATGTGGCGCGCCTGCCAGGCCCGGTGATCTTCACCAACGGCGTTTTCGATGTGCTGCACCGCGGCCATGTCACCTACCTGGCACAGGCCCGGGCGCTGGGCGGCTCTTTGGTCGTGGGGCTCAACACCGACGCGTCGGCCCGCCGCCTGGGCAAGGGCCCCGAGCGCCCGCTCAACCACGAAGGGGACCGCGCCCTCATGCTGGCGGCACTGGGCAGTGTCGACCTGGTGACCTGGTTCGACGAAGACACGCCGGTGCAGTTGCTGGGCGAACTGCGGCCTGACCTCTACGTCAAGGGCGGCGACTACGACATGGCCGCCCTGGCCGAAACCCGGCTGATGCAAAGCTGGGGCGGACAGGCGCTGGCCATCCCCTTTGTCGACGGCTACTCGACGACCGCCCTGGTGCGGCGCATCCGCGGCGGCTAAGTTGCCCCCCGGAGGCGCTTGAACAGGCGCTGTAAAAACAGCAGCACATCGTCCACATAGGTGAACACCACCGGAATCACCAGCAGGCTCAGCACGGTCGAGGTGATCAGGCCGCCGATCACCGCGATTGCCATCGGCGAGCGAAAACTCGGGTCTGCTGTGCCCCAGCCGATGGCAATCGGCAGCATGCCCGCGCCCATGGCGATGGTGGTCATGATGATGGGCCGCGCCCGCTTGTGACAAGCGTCCATCAGCGCGTCAAAGCGCGAGAGGCCCTGATCGCGGCGCGCAACGATGGCGTACTCCACCAGCAAGATGGAGTTCTTGGTCGCAATGCCCATGAGCATGATCAGCCCGATGAGGGAGGGCATCGAGAACGACTTTTGCGCCAACAGCAGGCCGACAAACGCGCCGCCCAGCGCCAGCGGCAGCGCCGCCAGGATGGTGACCGGGTGGAGGAAATCCTTGAACAGCAGCACCAGCACGATGTAGATGCACAGCACGCCGGTGAGCATGGCCAGACCGAAGCTGGCGAACAGCTCGCCCATCACCTCGGCGTCGCCCACCTCGACCACCTTCACGCCGGCGGGTAGCTGGCGGATGGCAGGAAGCTCCTGCACCCGCTCGGTGACCTCGCCCAAGGGCAGTCCGGAAAGCTCGACCTCGAAGGTGATGTTGCGCGAGCGGTCGTAGCGGTCGATGAGGGCCGGGCCGCCGGAGAGCTCGAGCGTCGTGACCTGCCCCAGCATCACCGGCCCTCGGCTGCCCGGCACCGTGAGGCGCTCGAGCACCGACAGGTCGCGTCGGGCTTCATCTTCCAGTTTGACCACGATGGGCACCTGGCGCTGCGCGAGGTTCAGCTTGGGCAGCTGCGCGTCGTAGTCGCCCATGGTGGCGATGCGTAGCGTCTCGCTAATGGCGGCGCTGGTCACGCCCAGATCGGCGGCGCGGGTGAAGTCGGGCCGGGCCACGATCTCGGGCCGGATCAGGCTGGCGCTCGAAGCCACGCTGCCCAGGCCCGGGATGGTGCGCAGGTCGCGCTCTACGGCGCGAGCGGCGGTGGCCAGGGCCTGCGGGTCCTCGCCGGTGAGCACCAGAACGTACTTTTCGCCTGAGCCGCCCAGGCCGACTTTGCTGCGAATGCCTGGCACGCCCTCGAGCGCCTGTCGGATGTTGTTCTCGATCGGCTGCTTGCGCGGACGGCTGCCACGCTCGGCCAGTTGGATGGTGAGTGTGGCTTTGCGTACCTCGGCGGCGCCCGCCGAGGTGAAGGGGTCGCCACCGGCGCTACCGCCGCCGATGGTGGTGTAGACGCTCTTCACATGCGCCACGCCCATGAGGCGTTGGCGCGCAACCTCGGCCACCTCTTTGGTTTGCGTGAGGGTGGAGCCCGGCGGAAGCTCGAGGTAGACCTGGGTCTGGGAGTTGTCGTCCGGCGGGATGAAGCCAGTGGGCAAGAGCGGAATGAGCGCGATCGAGCCGATGAAGAAGAGGAACGAGAGCGCCATGGTGACGACCCGGTGCTTCATGCACCAGCGCGCCGCCACCAAGTAGGCACGCATCCAGCCGGGGTCGCTGCCACCGTGCACCACTGGCCGCAGCAGGTAGGCGGCCATCATCGGGGTGAGCACACGGGCCACCACCAGGGAGGCGAAGACCGCCAAGGCCGCGGTCCATCCGAACTGCTTGAAGAACTTGCCGGCGATGCCGCTCATGAAGGCGGTGGGCAGAAAGACCGCGACCAGGGTGAAGGTGGTGGCGATGACCGCCAGGCCGATTTCGTCGGCCGCCTCCATCGCCGCCTGGTAAGGGCTCTTGCCCATACGCAGGTGACGCACGATGTTCTCGACCTCGACGATCGCGTCGTCGACCAGGATGCCCACCACCAACGAGAGCGCCAGCAGCGTGACGACGTTGATCGAAAAACCCAGCAAGTACATGCCGATGAAGGCGGGGATGGCCGACATCGGCAGTGCCACCGCCGAAACAAAGGTGGCGCGGGCGTCGCGCAGGAACAGCCAGACCACCAGCACCGCCAAGATCGCGCCCTCGTACAGCAGCTTGAGCGAACCGTCGTACTCCTCCTCCACCGGGGTGACGAAGTCGAAGGCCTGGGTCAGGGTCAGGTCCGGGTGGGCGACCTGAAGGGCCGCCAGTGCCCGGCGTACGCCCTGGCCCACCTCCACCTCGCTCTCGCCCCGGCTGCGGGCCACTTCGAAGCCGACCACCGGTTTGCCGTCCAACATGGCGGCGGCGCGCGGCTCGGCGACCGTATCCCGGACGGTGGCCACGTCCTGCAACTCGACCCGGCGGTTGCCCGAGAGCGCAATCTCGATCCGGCCGACCTCCTGCGCGGAGCGCACGGTGGCCAGGGTGCGCACGGGTTGCTCGCCGCCGCCGAGATCGGTGCGGCCGCCGGTGCTTTCGAGCTGCATCTGGCGCAGCGCGCGGGAGACCTCGGCCGCGGTCACGCCCAGGGCCTGCAGTCGCTGCGGATCGAGCGCGACCTGCACGATGCGGTTGACGCCGCCGACCCGGGTGACCGCGCCCACGCCCTTGACCGCCAGCAGCTTGCGCGAGATCTCGTTGTCGACGAACCAGGACAGGGCCTCGTCGTCCATGCTGGGGGAGGCGATGGCGTAGGCCAGCACCGGCTGGCCGGCGAGGTTGAGCTTGCTGATGACCGGGTCGCGCAGGTCGGCGGGCAGGTCGGCGCGGATGCCGGCCACCGCGGAGCGCACATCGTCGACCGCTTCCTGTACGGGCTTCTCGAGCCGGAACTCGGCGATCAGGGTGGCGGTGCCGTCCTGGGCCTTGGTGGTGATGTGCTTGAGGCCCTGGATAGTGGCCAGGGCGTTCTCGATCTTGCGGGCGACGTCGGTTTCCATCTGTCCGGGCGAGGCGCCCGGCAGCACGGCGGTCACGCTGACCGTGGGCAGGTCGATGTCGGGGAAGTTCTGCACCTTCATCGCCTTGAAGCCGAGAAGCCCGGCGAAAGTCAGGAGCACGAACAGCATCACGGCCGCAATCGGGTTGCGGATGGACCAGGCGGAGACGTTCATCGTAAGAGGCTCCGGCGGGTCACTTGGACGCGGCCGACGGAGCGGCGCGCGGCGGGCTTGGCGGCGCGCTGGCGCGTGCGGCGGAGGCCGGAGCGGCGCTGGTGGCGCTCGCGGGCACGGGCGCAGATGCCGAGGCCGCAGCGGGTGCCACCCGAACCAGATCACCGTCGGAGAGGAAGCTGCCGCCCGAGGCGACGATGCGGGCGCTGGCGTCGAGTCCGCTGGTGACCTCGACCCGGTCGCCGACCACGCGGCCTACCTGCACCTTGACGGCGGCGACCCGGTCGCCCTCGCCCAGGCGCATCACGTAGCTGAAGCCATCGCGCACCACCAGCGCGGTCTGTGGCACGGTGAGCGCGTTGCTGGCGCCCAGCTGGAACTCGCCGCGGGCGAACATGCCGGCCATGGCGCGCGCCGGCTGGCCCGGCGATGCCACCGGCGTGACGTCGACATAGACCACGCCGTTGCGGGTCTGCGGGTCGACGGTGGGGCCGATGGTGCGCACCCGGCCGCGCAGCTGCGTGCCAGATGCGGCGATGACAGTGGCCAACGTGCCCGGGCCGATCCGCCCCAGCTCGGCGCTGGTGACCTCGGCCCGCCACTCCAGACGCCCCTGGCGGATCAGGCGGAATAGCTCGGTGCCATTTCCGACCACCGCGCCGACGGTGGCGTTGCGTGCGGAGATGATGCCGTCGTCGGGCGCGAGCACCCGGGACTGCGACAGGCGCACCGCCTGGGACTCGTAGTTGGCCCGTGCCGCCTGCACCCGGGCTTGGGCCGTTTTTTCCGCGGTGAGGTACTGGTTGATTTGCGACGCTGACATCGCGCCCGAGGGCTGCAGCACCCGGGCCCGCTCGGCGTTGGCGGCGGCTTCTGCGGCAGCGGCCTCGGCCTCGGCCACCGAAGCGCGGGCTTGGGCTGCGGCCGCGTCCAGGCTCTCGGTGGCGAACACCGCCAGGACCTGGCCTTTCTTGACCACATCGCCGACGCTGGCGCGTACTTCGACCAGGCGCTGCCCGCCGGCCTCGGAGCCAATGCTGGCCTCCTGCCAGGCCGCCAGGCTGCCGTTGGCCGCCAGTGCAATCGGTACGCTGCCTCGCTGGGGCGTGACCGCGCTCACGGTGAGCGCAGGCCGGGGGGCGGACGCGCCCGCTTTCTTGTCCTGGGCGGTGGCAAGGAAAGCGGCGGCCGTCGCAGCCAAGCCGGCGGCGCCGAGCACCAGCAGGCGACGGGCGCGGGTGCGTGAGAAGGCGTTGGAGGTGGCGTTGAAGAAGGGCTCGGGTTTCATGGGCGGGTGCTGGAGATTCGGCATTCGGGGGTCCGGGCAGGCGACGCTCAAGCCTTGGATCAAGGCTTGGAAGGCGCCAAAGCAGAAGCAGGCGAGGGCGATGCAGCGGATGCCGGCTCCCAGCCGCCACCAGCGGCGCGGTACAGGGCGATCCAGCCGTCTTGCATCTCACGTTGCAACTGCACCAGGGCGGTTTCGGCGGCCAGCAGGTTGCGGCGAGCGTCCTCCAGCTCGACCAAGCTGGCCAGGCCGTTGCGGTGACGGGTCTCGGTGGCCTCGAAGGAGGCGCGGTAGCCCTCGGCGGCGGCGCGGGCATCCGCGCTGCGGCCGCGCGCGGCTTCCAGTGCCAGCAGGGCCTGCTCCACCTCCTGGACTGCGCGGCGGGTCTGTGCCTGGTAGTGCGATACCGCCTCTTCGTAGCGGGCCTGGGCCGCTTCGACGTTGGCCACTCGCCGTCCGGCGTCGAAGATGGGCAGGGTGAGACTGAGTGGGCCCAGCGACCAGGTTTGGGCGTTGGTTTCGCTGCCGGACATGCGCACGCCGCCAGCGGCGACGCTGCCGCCCAGCGTCAGTCGGGGGTAGCGGTCGGCCTGGGCCGCGCCGATGTCGGCGGCGGCGGCGGCCACTGAGCGGTCGGCCTGGACCAGGTCCGGCCGCTGCGCCAGCACCTGGGCCGGGACGGCTGACACCGCGAACAGAGGCGCGCTGGCCAGCGCGGTCATGGCGGCGACCGGCTCCGCCGGCACCGGCCCGGCCTGGCGTACCAGGCGCGCGCGGAAGGCCTCGGGCGACTGCGCCGTCATGGCCGCCAGGGCCTGCTGCTGGCTGTCGCACTGCGCCTGCTGTTGGCGCAGGCGGGCGGCGGCCTCGGCGGCGCTGGCGCGGGCCAGGGCGGCAGTGGCCGGCGCGGTAAAGCCGGCTGCTGCCGAGGCCTGCACCAGCCGCGCCGTCTCGGTGCGGGAGGCCGCGTCTCGCACGGCCAGCGCGCGCTGGCTTTCGCAGTTGCGCCAGCCCAGGTAGGCCGATGCCGTCTCGGCGGCCACGCTGACCCGGGCCTCGTGCCAACTGGCATCGGCCGCGGCCAGCCGGGCGTCGGCTGCTTCGCGACCGGCGCGGCTAGCGCCGAACAGGTCGATCTCCCAACTGGCTTGCAGGCCCGCTTGGGCCACTGTGCTGGCCGGCAGCAGGAGGTTGGTGTTGCTTCGGGTGGCCGAGACGCTGCCGTCTACTCGCGGCTGATTGGCGGCGCCCGCTGCCACCCGCGTGGCGCGGGCCTGGACCAGACGGCTGCGGGCAGAGGCCAGGCTGGGCGAGGCCTGCTGCGCAGCGTCGACCAGTTCAGACAGCAGCGGGTCGTTCCACTGTTTCCACCAGGCAGACAACTGGCCGACCTGGCCGCCGTGGGGCATGGGCGGCAGCTCGGTTTGCCACCGTGTGGGCGGACTGACTGCTGCAGGCGGGGCGGGCGGAGTGAGCGAGGCGCAGCCCGAAAGAGCCGCGCATAGTGTGGCGGACAGCGCTGCGGAGTGCGCGAGGGCGGCGTCGCCGCGGCGTCGAAGGGTCATGGGGTGCGGATTATTCGGGGGAATCAAGCAATTGTGTGTGTGGCACTTCCGGCCGGCACATCGAAGACCGCTTGCCAGAGGGCCAGCACCGCCGCTTGGTCGGTGGCCAGCTGGACCTGGGGCACTTGGGTGGGGCGTTCGTTGAGGCGCGCCTCGTGCTGGGCGCGGCGCAGGTTGCGATAGGCGTCGGCGGCGTCCCGGCCCACGCCCTCTGGCAGAAGCCCTGCGGCCTCGGCGCGCTGCAGGAGGGCAATGTTGCCGACGTTGGGCACCAGTTCCGGGTAACGCCTGGCCTGGGCCAGCACCAGGAATTGCACCGCGAACTCGGCGTCGACCATCCCGCCTGCGCTGTGCTTGACGTCGAACAGTCCCTCCGGCACCGGCCGCGCCTGGGCCACCCGCTTGCGCATGCCGACGATCTCGGCCCGCAGCGCGGCCTCGTCGCGGTCGGCGGTGATCACCGCCTCGCGCACCGCGTCAAAGCGCGCCGCCAGCGCGGCCTCGCCCATGACGAAGCGGGCCCGTGTCATGGCCTGGTGCTCCCAGGTCCAGGCGGTGTTGCTGCCTCGGTTTTGCTGGTAGTCGGCATAGGCGCCAATGCGGGTCACCAGCAGGCCGGAGTTGCCATTGGGGCGCAGCGCGGTGTCAATCTCATAGAGCTCGCCCTCGCCGGTCTTGGTGGTGAGCCAGTTGATCAATTTGCGGGCGAAACCGGCATAGACCTCGGGCGCGTTTTCGTCTTCGTCGTCGTAGACAAAGACGATGTCCAGGTCGCTGCCGTAGCCCAGCTCCTTGCCGCCGAGCTTGCCGTAGGCGATGACCGCGAAGCGGGGCACCTCGCGGTGCCGATGGCGCAGGCGGGCCCAGCACCAGCGGGCGGTGACGCGCAGCACCGCGTCGGCCAAGGCACTGAGGTCGTCGGCCACCTGTTCCACCGTGAGGCAGCCCTCGGTGTCCCGGGCCAGAGTGCGGAACACCTCGCCGTGGTGGGCGCGCCGCAGCAGGTCCAGCAGGGCCTCCTCATCGTCCTGGCCAGTGCGGGCCAGCGCAACCCGGCGCTGCTCGAGCTCCTGCTCGAAGACCTCGGGTTCGAAGCGTTCCTCCAGCAGGCGGTCGCCGGCAAGCTCGTCGATGACGCCGGGGTGCTTGAGCAGGTAGCGTGCTGGCCACTTGGCGGCACCCAGCACCCGCAGCAGGCGCTCGTGCACCGCGGGCCGCTCGACCAGCAACGCCAGGTAGCTCTCGCGGCGCAGCAGCGGCTCGATCCAGTCGGCCATTCGCAGGGCCGCCTCCTCGGTCACCCGGCCTTCCATCAGCCATTGGGCGGTACGCGCCACCAGGCGGGCGAGCCGGGACCGCGCGTCGTCCCGCAGGGCCAGCACCCGCGGGTGCTCGCGCCAGGCGGCGACCCGCAGGGCCAGCTGGGGGGGCAGCTGCAGGGCGATGGCATCGAGGTCGATGTCGGCGCCAGCGCCAAAGCTGCCCTCGCTGCCGGTGGCCACCCGGCAGCCCTTGCAGTCGTCCGAGGGCCCCAATAGGGTGTCGAACTCCTGGGCCACCAGCTCACGGTGGGCGTCCAGGGCGCTGAGGAAGTCGCGGCATTGGTCAAAGCCCATGGTGCGGGCGATCCAGGCCAAGTCACAGCCGGCGCCGCCGCCCTCCGGCATGTCGGCGGCATCCGCGCACGGATCGTCGCTGCAGTCCGTCGGCAGCACATGGGTCTGCTGGTCGTCCAGGTACTGGATGCGGTGCTCGACCCGGCGCAGAAAGACATAGGCCTGTGCCAGCGCCTGGGCCGTCTCCGCGGGCATCAGTCCGGCGGCGGCCAGGCGGGGCAGGGCGTCGAGGGTGGGGCGAGTCCGCAGCTCCGGGAACTGCCCGCCGCGCACCACCTGCAGCAGTTGCACGATGAACTCGATTTCGCGAATGCCCCCACGCGAGAGCTTGACGTCATTGGCCCGCTCGGGCCGGCCGGCGCTGCGCCGGCTGGCATGCTCGCGGATCTGCCGGTGCAGGCTGCGCAAGGACTCGAACACGCCGTAGTCCAGGTAGCGACGGAAGACGAAGGGCAGCACCACCCCGCGCAGGGCCCGCGCGCTGCCATCTGCCACCGCCGCGCGCGGTGCGACCACGCGGCTCTTGAGCCAGGCAAAGCGCTCCCACTCGCGCCCCTGCACCTGCAGGTAGTCCTCCAGCGCCCCCAGGGGCACCGCCGGCGGTCCGGAGTTGCCGTGGGGCCGCAGCGCCAGATCGATGCGAAACACAAAGCCGTGTTCCGTGACATCGGCCACCAGGGCGTGGATTCGCTTGACGCAACGCGCGAAGTATTCATGGTTGGAGATGCTTGCGCGGCCTGCGGCGTCTCCTGCGGTCTCGCCGTCTTCCTCGTAAAGGTAGATCAGGTCGATGTCGCTCGAGACATTGAGCTCGCGCGCCCCCAGCTTGCCCATGCCCACCACCCAGAGTCGGGCGCGGCCACCGCCGGCAGCCACCGGCATGCCGTGTACGGCATTGAGTTGCCCGAAGGCCTCCTCGCAGGCGCGGTCCAGTGCGATCTCGGCCAGCGCGGTGACGGTTTGGGTGACATCGGCCAGCGGCGCGCCCTGCTCGCAGTCGAGGGTCACCAGGCGTTCCAGCACCAGTTGGCGCAGCACGCGCAGCGCAGCGCCGGTGTCGTGGCCGCGACCGCGCAGCCCTTCGTAGGTGGCCTCCATGCCGGCGCGCGTGGGCACACCCGCCGGCAGCAGACCCAGCTCCTGCGCGTAGCGCCGCCGCAGGCGCTGAACAAAGCGCGAGCGGCCAGCCAGCCCGGGGGTGATAATTCCTGCCACTTGCTGTGTTTCCATGAACGAATCGCCGACGCCCCCCCGCTGGATCCGGGCGCTTTCCATCGCCGCCTCAGCCCTTTGGTGGCTGCTCGTGGCCCTGTGGTTGGCGCTGGCATTGGCCTGGGGCGCGTTGCACGGCTGGATTGTGCCGCGTATCGACGATTGGCGTCCTGCGCTGGAGCGGGAGGCCTCGCGGGTTCTGGGGGTGCCCGTGCGCATCGGTGCGATCACCGCCCACAGCAACGCGCTCATGCCCTCCTTCGAGCTGTCCGAGGTGGTCTTGCAGGACGCTCAGGCGCGCGATGCCCTGCGGCTGCAACGGGTCGTAGTGGCGCTCTCGCCCCGCTCCCTGCTGAACCTGGGCATGGAGCAGCTTTATATCGAGGGGCCGCAGCTGGAGGTGCGTCGCGACGCGACCGGCCGGCTCTGGGTGGCCGGGCTGGAGGTCTCCCCCGCCACGGGTGAGGCCAGCCCGGCGGCCAACTGGTTCTTCCGGCAAAAAGAGGTCGTGGTCCTCGGGGGCGCCCTGCGCTGGGTCGACGAGCAGCGCAGCGCCCCGCCCCTGGTCCTGACCGACGTGCGATTTGTCGCCCGCAACGGCCCGCGCCGCCATGACCTGCGGCTCGACGCCAGCCCGCCCGCCGACTGGGGCGGTGCCTTCACCCTGATGGGGGAGTTGCGCTCTCCCTTGCTGTCCCAGCACCCAGGCCGCTGGCAGGACTGGCAGGGCGAGCTCCACGCCGATTTCAGTGCGGTCGATTTGTCCCGTTTGCGCCCCTACGCCAATCTGGGGGTAGACCTGCGCAGCGGCCAGGGCCGGCTGCGCGCCTGGGCCGACCTCGACCGCGGCCGCCTCTTGGGTGGCCAGGCCGAGATCGACCTTCGGCAGGTGGATGCGGTGCTGGTCGCCGGCCGCCCCCCTCTGGCCCTGGAATCGGTCGCCGGTCGCCTGATTGGTAAGCGGCTTGGCCAGGGCTTTCAACTCGAAACCCAGGCCCTGCAATTCCAGACCCCTGACGGTCAGCGCTGGCCCGGCGGCAACCTGTCGCTCGCCTGGGAGCCGGCGGCCGCCAAGGAGCCTGGCCGGGGCCGCCTGCGGGCCGACCGGCTTGACCTGCAGGCCCTGACCCGGCTGGCCGACCGTCTACCTCTCACCGACGAACAGCGTGGCCTGCTGGCGCAGATTCCCCGGGGCCCCGACGGCCTGGCCGGCCTGATCGAGCGCCTGGATGCCAGCTGGGAGCTGCCCGCCACCGCCCCGGCCAAGTACAAGGTCAGTGCCCGCGCCAGCGGTCTGGTCCTTCCGGCGGATCCGGCCAGCCGCCGCCCCGGGCTGCGTGGGGTGACGCTCCAGGGCGAATTCGACCAGGCGGGCGGGAAGGCCCATCTCGAGGCTCCGGGCAGCGTGCTTTCCTTGCCAGGCGTGTTGGCCGAGCCCCAAGTGGGCCTCGACCGGCTGGTGGCCGACCTCCAGTGGAAGCGGTCCGATGGCCGCCTCAGCGTCAGCGCCACCGGTATCCGTCTGGCCAACGCCGACCTGCAGGCCGAGGGTCAGGCCACCTGGCGCAGCGCAGACCCGGCGCGCGGCGGGCCGGGCAACCTCGACCTGCAGATGACGATCGCGCGGGCCGAGGCCAACCGGGTCTGGCGCTACCTGCCGCTGTCGCTGCCGCAGACGCGCGACTATGTGCGCGAAGCCATCTCCGCTGGCCAGGCCTACGACGCTCGGGTCACTCTGCGCGGCGATCTTCGGGACTTCCCCTTCCGAGACCCCAAGAGCGGCGAGTTCCGCATTGCCACCAAGGTGCGTGACCTGCAATACGCCTACGCGCCGCGCAGCAGTGCGCGCCCGCCGGGTGGGCCGGTTTGGCCGGCGCTGACGGGTCTGTCGGGCGAGCTGGTGTTCGAGCGCGCCGGCATGCAGGTGAACAAGGCCCAGGGCCGGTTTGCCGGTGTTCCGGGGCTGCAGGTGCAGGCCGATGCTGCCATCCCTAACTTTGCCGAGGGGGTGGTCGGGGTCACCGGCACGGTGCGCGGCCCGTTGGCCGAGTCACTGGCGGTCTTTAACGCCTCGCCTGTCGCCCTCACACTGGGCCAACCACTGGCCCAGGCCACGGTCAATGGCCCCGCCGAGGTAAAGCTGCAGTTGTCACTACCCCTGGCCGGTCTGGACCGCAGCAAGGTGCAGGGCAGTGTCATCCTGCCCGGTAACGACTTCGCCATGCCCGGGGTGCCAGCCCTGGCCCGCGCCCGGGGAACGGTGGCCTTCACCGAGCGCGGCTTCAGCCTGGCCGGGGTGCAGGCGCGCGCCCTGGGCGGTGACCTGCGCATGGATGGCGGCTCCCGGCCTGCGCCGGTACCCGCCGGTGAGGCGCCCATCCAGCTGCGTATCCAAGGCACCGCCTCGGCTGAGGGCCTGCGCCAGGCGCGCGAGCTCGGTCCGGTACCCCGGCTGGCGCGCCAGGCCATCGGCAGCGCGCCCTACACCGCCCTCATCGGCCTGCGCCCAGGCTCCGCCGATGTGACCGTCACCAGCACGCTGCAGGGGCTGTCGCTGTCCCTGCCAGCTCCCCTGAACAAGGCAGCAGACACCGTCCTTCCGCTCCGCTTTGAGCGCAGCTTCGGCGGCACCGCAGCCCGGCCGCAGGACCAGTTGCGCGTGGAGCTGGGCCGCCTGGGCAGCGTTCACTATGTCCGTGATCTTTCGGCAGCCGAGCCCCAGGTGCTGCGCGGCGCCATCGGTCTGGGTCTGGCCCCTGGCGAGTCGGTATCCCTGCCGGAGCAGGGCGTCGCGGCCACCCTGCGCCTGGTTGGCGTCAACCTGGACGACTGGGAGCAGGCTCTGACCTTGCCCACCACCCCGGCGGCAAACCGGGGCCTGGCCGACCCTGTCCTGCAGTCCTACCTGCCGACCACCTTCAGCCTGCGCGCGCGCGAGCTCACCCTTTCCGGCCGCACAGTCAACAACCTGGCGGCCACCGGCACCCGCGACGGTCTGACGTGGCGGGCGGTGGTCGAGGCCAGCCAGGTTCTGGGCAATTTCGAGTACCGCCAGCCCGCCAACCCCGCGGCCGGCGCCGGACGCCTGGTGGCGCGCTTGAACCGGCTGGCCATCCCAGCCAGCGCCGCCGGCGATGTTGAGGCGCTGCTGGACACGCAGACCACAAGCATGCCGGCGATCGACGCGGTGGTGGAGGATTTCGAGCTGCGTGGCAAGAAGCTGGGCCGGCTGGAGATGGAGGCCGTCAACCGCGCCGCATCGAGTGGCAGCGGGTCCGAGTGGCGTCTGAACCGACTGGTGCTGGCCATGCCCGAGGCCACGCTCACCGCCAGCGGGACCTGGGCTGCGCCGCCCTCGGCGTCGGCCGCCCCCTCCGCCCCGCGGGC
>NZ_JARXAB010000046.1 GCF_029866045.1 Ramlibacter sp.
CCGGGTGCGGCAGGCCGCCACCTGGCTAAGCACCTCCTCGAGCTGGGCGGCGGTGGGCGCGGTGTGGTGCACTGCGCGCAGCCAATACCGCAGCAGGTTCGCCTGGCGCTCCCGCGTGAACGCGTGCAGCGCTGCAATCGGCAGGCCTGCGCCCTCCCCGCCCTTCCTGCCCCCTTCTCCCTCTGCAGTCGGCGCCAGAGCCGTGGCCAGGTCTTGCGCGGCCACCTGCTCCAGCAGGACCTGGGCCTGGGCCGCATGGCGGGCGGAACGGGCAAAGGTCTCACGAAACTGCGGGAAGGCAGCCTCCAAAGCGGGCATGAGTTGCAGGCGGATGCGGTTGCGGGTAAAGCCGGCGTTCTGGTTGCTCGGGTCCTCGACCCAGCCAACACCCAGAGCCTTCAGCCAGGCGCGCAAGTCGGCGGAGGGCACGGACAGCAGCGGCCGCTCGAAGTGAACGCCGTCTCGCTCGAAGCGCGCCGGCATGGCGGCCAGGCCCGGCAGACCGGCACCGCGGCTTAGCGCCAAGAGCAGGGTTTCGACCTGATCGTCGACATGCTGGCCCAGCCAGACGCGCTGTGCCCGGTGTGTGCGGGCGGCCTCGGCCAGGGCCGCATAGCGGGCGCGGCGGGCCGCGTCCTCCGGGCTCTCGCCGGGGGCATGCCGGGCCTGGACCCGAACCACCGCAAGCGGCACCTGCCAGGCCGAGCAGAGGGTGACGCAATGGCGCTCAAAGTCGTCGGCTGCGGCCTGCAGGCCATGGTGAATGTGAAAGGCCTGCACCCGGCCCGGGGCAATGTCACAGGCCAGCCGCAGCAAAGCGGTGGAATCGGCGCCGCCACTGAAGGCGACTGCCAGGGGATGGAGGGCTTCGGTTGCTGGGGCCCGCGGACGGGGCCCTCGGCTGGCGTCGGAACCAGCGGAAGACGACTCAGGGGCCGCAGCGCCCGCATTGACCGTACCTGCCGGATATGCCGGATATGCCGGATTTGCCGGATTTGCCGCAGATGATGCGGACCCCGCCAACTCGGCGAGGGCAATGAGGGCGGACTTTCTTGCCGCAGCCAGGGCGGCAGGCAGACCCGCAGGCTCAGCGTCCGCCGGACTTGGTGTCGGTGAAGCGGCCATAGCTTTGCAGCCGCTCGTAGCGCCGATCGAGCAGTTCCTTCGGCTTGAGGTCGGCGACCTGGCGCCAGGCGTCGCCGAGCGCGCGCTTGAGGAAGGCAGCCATCTGCTTGGTGTCGCGGTGGGCGCCACCCACCGGCTCGCTCACGATCTTGTCAATAACGCCCAGCGCCTTGAGGCGGTGCGCGGTGATGCCCATGGCCTCGGCGGCCTCCTGCGCCTTGTCGCCCGTCTTCCAGAGAATGGAGGCGCAGCCCTCAGGGCTGATCACCGAGTAGACCGAGTATTGAAGCATCAGCACTTGGTCGGCGACGGAGATGGCCAATGCGCCACCGGAGCCGCCCTCGCCGATGATGGTCGAGATGATGGGCACCTGAAGTTGGGCCATCTCGTAGATGTTGCGGCCAATCGCCTCGGACTGGCCGCGCTCCTCGGCGTCGATGCCGGGGAAGGCGCCCGGCGTGTCCACGAAGGTGAACACCGGCAGCTTGAACTTCTCGGCGGTTTTCATGAGGCGCAGCGCCTTGCGATAGCCCTCGGGCCGGCTCATGCCGAAGTTACGCGCGGCGCGCTCCTTGGTGTCGCGGCCCTTCTGGTGGCCCAGCACCACGCAGGCATTGCCATTGAAGCGGGCCAGGCCGCCGACGATGGACTGGTCGTCGGCAAAGTGCCGGTCGCCGTGCAGTTCGATGAAGTCGGTGAAGATTTCGCCGAGGTAGTCCAGGGTGTAGGGACGCTCGGGGTGGCGGGCGATCTTGGTGATTTGCCAGGGGGTGAGATCGCTGTAGATGTCTTTCGTGAGCTGCTGGCTCTTCTTGGACAGCTGGTCGATCTCGTCGGAGATGTCGACGGCCGACTCGGTCTGCACGTAGCGCAGTTCCTCGATCTTGCTCTCGAGCTCGGCGATGGGCTGCTCAAAATCAAGGAAGCTTTTCTTGGCCAAATTTTTCTCCTCTGGACGCATGCCGCCCGGTGCCCGCCGGGCCAGTCAGTAGTCGACAGGCACGGGATCGAGCGAGCGCCAAATATACCAAGTGGCGACGCTTCTGTAAGGGGCCCAGGCCTGGGCGACTTCCCGAGCGTCGCTGCGGCTGACAGGGTCACCAGAAAAATAGCTCTGGCTGATGCCGTTGATCAGGCCCACATCGTCGAGCGGGAGCACGTCCGGCCGCATCAGGTGAAAAATCAGGAACATCTCGGCCGTCCAGCGGCCGATGCCGCGGATGCCCACCAACTCGGCGATGATGGCCTCGTCCTCCATGGCGGTCCAGGAGTCGACCTTGATCGCGCCAGAGTCAAAGTGCAGCGCCAGGTCGACCAGGTACTCGATCTTGCGGGCCGACAGGCCGGCCGCACGCATATCGTCGACCTTGAGGCGCAAGACATTGCCGGGGCTCACCTTGCGCGGCAGCTTGGCAAAGCGGTCCCAAACACTCTGGGCCGCTTTCACCGAGATCTGCTGGCCGACGATGCTGCGGGCCAGGGTGGTGAAGGGGTCGCCCCGGGACTGCAGGCAGGCGTTGCCAAACTGCGGAATCAGGCGCTTCATCACCCGGTCCTTGCGGGCCAGATGGCGACAGGCCTCCTCCCAGTAGTCGGGCGTGGCCAGTGGAGGCGTCTGGCTCATTGCGCAACTCCTCTTGATGCGTCCACGCTCATGCGGCAGCCTCCCAGGTGGTGCCAGCGGCGGAGTCTTTGAGAACAATGCCGCGCGCAAGCAGGTCGGCGCGGATGCGGTCGGCCCCGGCAAAGTCGCGGCTGGCCTTGGCGGCAGCGCGCTCGGCGATCAGGCTGGCAATGGTGGCCTCGTCCAGCGTCGCGCCGGCACGCAGAAAATCGCGCGGATTGCCTTGCAGCAAGCCCAGGCAGCCGCCAAGCGCGCGCAGCAGCCCGGCCAGCTTCGGGTCACGCTTGCGATTGACTTCGCCTGCCAGTTCAAAGAGAACGGCCACCGCGTCGGGCGTGCCCAGGTCGTTGTCCATCGCCGCCTTGAAGCGTGCGGCATGGGGTTCGGCCCAGTCAATCTGCACCGCCTCGGGCGGCACTGCGTCGAGGGCGGTGTAGAGGCGGCGCAGCGCACCACGCGCGTCGTCCAAGTGTACGTCGCTGTAATTGAGCGGGCTGCGGTAGTGCGTGCGAACAATGAAAAAGCGCAATGTCTGGGCGTCGAACTTTTCCAACACCTCGCGGATGGTGAAGAAGTTGCCCAGCGACTTGGACATCTTCTCGCTGTCCACATTCACAAAGCCGTTGTGCATCCACCAGCGGGCCAGGGGCACGCCGTTGGCGCCCTCGCTTTGCGCGATCTCGTTCTCGTGGTGGGGGAAGGTGAGGTCGGCGCCACCGCCATGAATGTCAAAGGTCTCCCCCAGCAGGGCACACGACATCGCAGAGCACTCGATGTGCCAGCCTGGCCGGCCGGCACCGTAGGCGCTGTCCCAGCGGGCATCGGCAGGCTCGGTGGGCTTGGCCGATTTCCACAGCACGAAGTCCAGCGGGTCCTCCTTGCCGTCGGCCACGGCCACCCGCTCGCCGGCCTGAAGTTCGTCCAGCGACTTGCCGGAGAGCTTGCCGTAACCCGGAAAGCGCCGCACCGCAAAGTTCACATCCCCCGAGGGCGTGCGGTAGGCCAGGCCCTTGTCCTCCAGGCGACGAACGATGTCGAGCATCTGGGGCACATAGTCGGTGGCGCGCGGGTCGTGGGTGGGGCGCTCAATGTCCAGGGCGTCGAAGTCCTCGTACATGGCCGCGATCATGCGGTCAGTGAGGCCGCGCACCGTCTCGCCGTTTTCCACCGCACGACGGATGATCTTGTCGTCAATGTCGGTGATGTTGCGCACGAAGGTCACGCGCAGGCCGCTGGCCCTGAGCCAGCGCTGGGCAATGTCAAAGGCCACGTTGGCTCGGGCATGGCCGACATGGCAACGGTCATAGACCGTGATCCCGCAGACATACATGCGTACATGGCCAGGCTCCAGAGGCGAAAACTCCTCCAGCGCACGCGACAGCGTGTTGTAGATGCGCAGACTCATGAATGTGAACGGGGTGTGTGCCTCTGGCGGGCGGGCTGCGGGGCTGGCGGACGGGTTATCCGGCGGCGGCAGTCACCCTGGCTGGAAACCTGTGCAGGCCTTTTTGCAGGGTTGCCAAGGCTACAATCAGCGTCAGTATAAGGCCCTGCGCTGACCTCCCGTCGCGCGAGCGACCACTCACCGCCCGATGCCCGCCGGACTGCCCTCCCTCTCCGCTGCCCTGCTTTCCTTGCTGCTTGTGCCTGCCGTCGCATTCGCCGACCAGGCCGACTACGACGAGGTGAGCCGACTCCTGCGCGCCGGCAATCCGGCCGGGGCGCTCACCCGCGCAGAGAGCTATCTGCAGTCCAACGAACGTGATCCGCAAATGCTGTTCCTGCGCGGCGTCGCACTGCAGGATGCCCGCCGCAGCACCGAGGCCATGGCCGCCTACACCGCGCTGACCCAGGCCTACCCCGAATTGGCCGAGCCCTACAACAACCTCGCGGTGCTGAAAGCTGATGAAGGTCGCCTCGACGAGGCCCTGGCCCTGCTCCAGCAAGCGCTGCGGGTCCGCCCCAACTACGCCGCCGCCCTCGACAACCTCGGCGATGTCCACGCCCGCCTGGCGCTGCGCGCCTGGCGTGATTCACAGGCACTCGACCCCGCGCTTCGGGTGCGTAACACCGCCAAGCAAGCGCGGGTCAGCGAGGCACTGAAATGAGCTCCAAGCCCCCCTCCATGACAAACCGGCCCGCAGGCCAGTCATCGGACCAGCCCACAGGCACGTCTGCTCGCCAGCCTTCACAGCTACGCCGCAGCCTGGTGACCAGCGCCGGCCTGCTTGCAGGCGGCTTGAGCCTGGCGCCCGCTCTTGCCCAAACCGTCACGAGCAGCTCGGCGCGGCCCGCTGCGCCTGCTGCCTCCAGGAACCCAACCCCCAAAGGAAAAACCATGACCCAACCCAAGGTCGAATTGCATATTGCCGGCCAGGGCGTGATCACCCTCGAGCTCGACGCCGAGAAGGCACCCAAGAGCGCGGCCAACTTCCTCGCCTACGTCAAGAAGGGCCACTACGACGGCACCATCTTCCACCGCGTGATCCGCGGCTTCATGGTTCAGGGCGGCGGCTTTGACCCCGAGATGAAGCAAAAGGGCACCGACGCGACGATCCAGAACGAGGCCGACAACGGCCTGAAGAACAAGCACTACACGATCGCGATGGCGCGCACCAGCGACCCGCATTCGGCAACGGCGCAGTTCTTCATCAACACCACCGACAACGACTTCCTCGACCACACTGCCAAGAGCGCCCAAGGCTGGGGCTATGCGGTGTTTGGCAAGGTGGTGGGCGGCACCGACATCGTCGACAAGCTCGAGAAGGTCAAGACCGGCAAGCGCGGCTTCCACGGCGACGTGCCGGTCGACCCGATCGTGATCGAGAAGGCCGTCGCGCTCTAAGCCCTGCGGCCCATGGTGCAGGCCGGCCCTCTCCCAGCGCTCGGCGAAGTCCGCGCCGCGCCTGGCTGGCGCCAGGTCGACTTTGTCTCTGACCTGCACCTGCATGCCGGCGACCCGGCGACGCTGGCCGCCTGGGGCCGCTATCTGGCGCAGACCCCGGCCGACGCGGTCTTCATCCTCGGCGACCTGTTCGAGGTCTGGCCGGGCGATGACTGCTTGCGAGCACTGGGGTCCTCCGCTGCCGCCCAAGACACAGGACTGACGGGCCTTCGCCCCGCGGATGGCGCGGGCGTTGACACTGACGCGGACACAGCCACAACTGAGGGCTCCGTCGACCGGGCGCGCTCCTTCGACGACACCTTCGCCGACAGCTTCGCCGACACCTGCGCCCAGATGCTGCGCGCGGCCAGCCGACAGCGACCGATTTACTTTCTCCACGGCAACCGCGATTTTCTGCTGGGTGAGGGCTTCGCCGCTGCTACCGGTACGCAGCGTCTGGCCGACCCGGCGCTACTGGTGTTCGGCCCGCGCAAGGTGCTGCTCTCACACGGCGACGCGCTGTGCCTGGACGATGTCGACTACCAGCGCTTTCGCGCCCAGGTGCGGGACCCGGCCTGGATTGAGGCCCTGCTGAGTCGGCCCCTGGCCGAGCGCGAGGCCCTGGCGCGTGACCTGCGCGCCCAGAGTGAAGCGCGCCATCGCGAGCAGCCAACCTATGCCGACGCCGACACGCACATGTCCCGGCAGTGGCTGCACCAGGCCGGTGCCGACACACTGGTGCACGGGCATACCCACCGACCCGCGGAGCACGAGCTCGGAGATGGCCTTGTGCGCCGGGTGCTCTCCGACTGGGACGCCGGGGCCCAGCCACCGCGCGCCGAAGTCCTGCGTCTGGACACGCAAGGTCAGTTCCAGCGCCTCAGACTGGCAGACTCTGGCGCCTGAGGCGGCGCAGGTCCTGCCTCCCGCACGGAACCGGCACCGACACCATGGCCTCACTCCTCGATCACTGGCGCAATTGGCGCAATTGGCGCAGGCAGCGACAGCAGGCGCCCATTCCCGACGCGCTGTGGGAGGAGGTGCTGGCCGACTTTCCCTTTCTGGCGGCGCGTCCCATCGCGGAACGCGAGCGGCTGCGGGATCTCGCAGGCCGCTTTCTGCGCGAGAAAGAGTTTCACGGGCAGGGTCTGGTCATTACCGACCGGATCGCGCTGTCGATCGCAGCCCAGGCGGTGTTGCCGGTTTTGCATCTCGGCCTGCACTGGTACGACGATTTCGTTGGTATCGTGGTCCATCCCGGGCAGGTGGTGGCCCGGCGCAGCCAGGCCGACGAGACCGGTGTTGTCCACGACTGGGACGAAGTACTGGCCGGCGAGGCCATGGACCAAGGGCCGGTGATGCTGTCCTGGGAGGATGTGCGCGAGGCCGGCCACCGGTTCGCCGAGGGCTACAACGTCGTGATCCATGAATTTGCCCACAAGATCGACATGCGCGACGGCGTACCCGACGGCTGCCCGCCTCTGCCCTCGCGCAAAGCACGGGAGGCCTGGCGGGCCTGCATCGAGGCCGAGCACGCGGCCTTTCGGGAGCGGGTGCTGGTGGCCGAGCGGTTCAGCGGCGAGCCCACCTGGCTCGACCCCTATGGCGCCGAGGGGGTGGACGAATTTTTCGCAGTGGCGTGTGAGGCCTACTTCGTGAACCCCGAGCGCTTCACGCAGGAGTTTCCGCCGCTGCAAGCGCTGTTCGACGGGTTCTTCCGTCCACAGGCTTGAAGCGGGCAGGCGTCATCCGCGCATCAGCGCCTTGAGTGCGTTCTGCAGGCGGCGCGCCGCCTGCGGCTGGTGCGCACTGGCCAGAACCCGGGCGGCGTCTTGCCCCCAGGTCTGGGCCGGGGACGGGTCGTTGCGTCGGGTCAGCAGCTGAAGCTGGAGCATCCGGCGCGCAGAGAGTTGCTCGGCCGGCGTCGGCACTTCGGCCGCCATCTCCAGCCGCAACAAAGCCTCGCTGGCGTCGCCCGCCGGCGCCGACGACAAGGCCTGCACCCAGCTGCCACGCACCGCAGGGTTGACCGACTTGCCCAAGGCCGCCTGTGCCGGCACCTGGTCGCCCGCGCGCTGCTCCCAGGCCGTGAGCAGCTGGACCAGGGACTCGCCGTGAGCCTGGGCAGCCAGCTTGCGCAGGGTTGCCTGGGCATGCTCCATCGCATCTCGCTGGGCACGGAAGGCGACATCGCCCAAGCGCGGGCCGCGGTCCTCGCGGGGCGCGCCAAAACGACCACCGTCGCGACCGCCATCTCGTCCGCCATCTCGTCCGCCGTCCCGTCCGCCATCACGCCCTCGGTCGCCGAAGCGGCCTCGGTCTTGGCCACGCTCGCCGGGTCGGCCGGGCCTGCCGGGTGCCTGGGGTTCGGCCCGCTTCATGCCGGGGCGATCGTCACCGCGCATGGCCACCACCGGGCGCGGGGCGGGTTTGGGTGCGGGCGCAGGCGCTGCCGGGGCGGCATCGGCCGCGGGGGCCTCTGCCGCAGCGTCGGGGCTTGTGCCCTCTGCGCCTGCCGCGTCCGAACCGACACCGGCCGGCTCACCAGACTCGGAGGCAGGTGCCGAAGCACTGGCGGGACCCGCGCCGGCAGCAGGTACCTGCACAGCCGGCGTGGCCGCCAGTTCAGCCCGCGCCTGGGCCTGACCACTCAGCGCAGCCTCCAGCGCAGCCAGTGCATCCCGGATCCGCTTGGCGTCGCCGGACGCATTCGCGGCCTCCAGCGCGCGCGAAGCCTCGAGCACCGTGCGGTCCCGGTCACTCAGGGCGGAAGCGGCGCGCTCACGCTCCTGGCCCTTGCGGGAGAAGGCCTCGTCGATCGGCTGGCGGAATGCGTCCCACAGCTTTTGCTCTTGGCGCCGATCGAGCGGCACCGTGTGGGCCTCCGCCTGCCAGCGCTGCTGCAATGACTTGACCGCGTCGATGCGCAGCTGCGGCGCGGCGCCCAGGGCCTGCGCTTCCGCCACCAGCGCCTGGCGACGCGCCAGGCTCTGCTTCTGGGCCTCGGCCAGCGGGCCGTACGCCGCGTGCATGGCTTGCTTCCACTGGGGTTGCAGCTCGGCGAAAGCCTTTTCGCTCAAATGACCCGCGTCGCGCCAGCGGGAGTCAAACTGCTGCAGGGCACGGACCTGAGCCTTCCAGTCGGGAGTCGACGCGCCGGCGTGAGCGCCCGCCCAGGCCTGAAGCTCCTCAATCAGGGCCAGCCGCTTGGCCCGCTGCTCAGCCGACTCGGCCTTGACCTTTTGCAGCCACTCTTCGACCACAGCATAGGCGCGGTTGCAGGCCTCATCGAACCGCTTCCAAAGACCGTGGTTGGGGGCCGCGCCCTTGTCCAACTGCTTCCATTGCTCGCGCAGTTGACGCAACTCTTCCTGCATCTTGCGGCCGCCGAAACGCGGCCGCCTTTGAACGGGCTGGGCAAGCGCCTTGGGTGCCGGACGGCGGGCGCGGGTTTGTGGCTCTGACCCGATTTCTGTCGTGGCGCCCGACTCGGTCGACACGGCCTCAGAGGCAGCGGCCTGCGGTGCGGAGACGTCAGTGTCTGTGGCCTCGGGGGATATGGCATCTGAAGCGATCGCCTGGGGAGCGACAGCCTCGGGAACGACGACCTCAGGAGCAGCTGCCTCAGAAGCAACTGCCTCCGACGCGGCTGCGTCAAGCGCAGTCACTTCGGAAGCGACGATCTCGGGGCTGCTGGCCTCAGTGCTGTTCGCCTCGGGGCTCAGCGCCTCTGCGGCCACTGCAACGGGCTCGCCCGCATCGGGGGCCGGCGCAGGCGCCGGCAACGACTCTGACAGCGCCCCCTCGGAGACAGGCTGCCCCTCGTCGGGCTCGGCAGGCTTGGCCGCTTTGCGTCGGCCCGTGGCGGGTGCTGCCCCCGGCACAGTCTCGAACAGGGCCTCGGCCTTGTTCACCAATTCCTGGCGCAGCTGGTCGGTGCGCCAACGCTGCCACCCTTCCAGCTCGCCTGCGGCGGCCAGCGCGGACTGCGCCTTCTGGTCCAGCGCCGAATCAATCAGGCGGCCGTGGTCCTTGAGCGCCTGGCGCAACGCAGCGGCGGCGCCGGTGCTCGCCTTGCCATGGCCCTCGGCAACTTCCTTCTCGAGCCGCTCGAGCGCGGCACCCACCGCAGCATCAGCCTGGGCCTTGCGCTGCGGATCCACTGGCGGCTTCGGGGGACGCGGCGCGGCGCCCGCGCCGGCCTCGGCTGACTGGCCGCGTCCTTGGCGCAACTCATCAGCCCAAACCGGCACCGGTGGCAGGGGCGCGGCGGAATCCGCCGCCGCGGCGACGGCCTGCGCCAGCACCGTTTGAAAGGCCTCCCACACCACTTGCAACTGACCGCGCGAGGCGTCGAGTTGCGGCGGAAAGCGCATGTCGATGCTGGGCCAGGCCGCGTCTTCAACCAGCGCCTGGGCCTGGGTCTGCCACGCTGGCACGTCGGCGCGCAAGGCGTCGGAAGCCGCCAGAGCGTCCTTCCAGGACTTGGTAGAAAGCACCTCGATGCGCTGGGCCAGCAACACTGCCGCCTCGCGCTGCACCTGTACCCGGTGCTGCAGGTCCTCGATGCCTTTGACCCGGTCCGCCAGGCGAACCTTGAGGCTGGCCAGTGGCTCCCGGCTCAGGGGGGCGCCGGCTTTGGCCGCGTCCCGTTGCCAGGCCATTGCGTCGGCGATGTTGAGCTTGACCTGCTCCAGCAAGGTCTGGCCGCGCGCGGCCCAATCAGCGGCGATGGCCTCCTGGTCGCGGGCGCGCCGCAATTCGTCGAGCCGCTCCCGCAGGACACGGGCAGCGCCCTTGTCGCGGGCGCTGAGTTCCTTGAAGACCTCCTGCAGGCGCTCGGGCGCGGGGTCGGAGTCGAGCCACTGGCGCAGGCGGGCGGCGCGTTCGCCGGAGGTCGGGGCGGTGAACACGCCACCGGTCAGGCCGTCGAGGGCCTGCAGTTGGGGGTTGGAGGACAAGGTACTCACAGGTCTGGGAGGGTCAGCAGGGCCCATGGTCAAATGGCCGGGCAGGAGGCGCCGGCCAGACTGAGGGCTAAACGCGTATTTTCACCGGGAAACCGGGCCTGCAAGCCCTTGACCCGACTGCAGGGCAGGATGGATGCGCCCTTTATTCGCATAAAGAAAGGGCTTTTTATTCTTGACCAGGTATTTGAGAGCTTCCTAGAATCCGCCCGCCCCCACCGGATAAACCCGAAGTAACCGCACCGGCGGGCACACCCACTGCCACGACCCGAGTCCACCCTGCGCCCCCGGCGCTGGAACTCCCGCGGCGATGAGACGAGTCGCAGCGCCCCCTGGCGCGACGCGACCCTGGCGATGCCCCGACTTCCAAGCAGGAGCGGACGACGAGGCCATCCCGTACAAAAAAGGAAACGCCATGACCGCGTTTGAAAGATTCCGCGACGGGCTTCGCACCTTCGCCACCGACGTCGCCGAGGGCTTTTTCGAAATCACCCACAACGGCTTCGCCCTCTTGGGTGTGGTGGTGGTCTTTGTCGCCGCAGCCTTCGCCTTCAAGCCAGACCTGCGCAGCTCAGGCGAGGCCCAGCTGATGACCTGGCTGCAGGCCCGGCAGGCAGACGCCATGGGCATCGTGGCCGACCTCACCGGGATCGAGCGAGCCACCGCGACCGATCCGCGGGAATTGCCCAAGCAGCAGGCGGCCGTCGCCTACTGGCTCAGCAAAAAGTACCGGGTCGCGCCTGAGCCGATCAGCGCCCTGGTGGCCGAGTCCTATGAGCTGGGCAGCAAGTACAAGATAGACCCGACCCTGATCCTGGCGGTGATGGCGGTCGAGTCGAGCTTCAATCCGTTCGCCCAGAGCCCGGTGGGCGCCCAGGGCCTGATGCAGGTAATGACCAAGGTGCATGCCGAGAAGTACGGTCTGTTCGGCGGCAAGCTCGCCGCCTTCGACCCGGTGAGCAACTTGCGGGTGGGGGTGAAGGTGCTGCAAGACTGCATCACGCGTGGTGGCTCGGTCGAAGGCGGCCTGCGTCTGTATGTGGGCGCTGGCCCGGAAACCGAAGACGGCGGCTATGTCGAGAAGGTTCTGGCCGAGCACGAGCGGCTGCGGCAGGTCGCCGCTGGTCAGACAGTGCCGCTGGCAGCTCGCAGCAACAACCCTTCCGCCCCGCCACCGTCCTGATCGGTCCGGGCCGAATCGCACGGGCCCTGGGCTACACTTCGGGTGCACGCGACTGGCGATAGGCGCGGCTTGCCCCCGGTGGGCATGCCCTGGCCGACGTGGGTCACCACGGGGGAGCGTGCCCCGGCTCACGCCGGTTCAGCCGTTCGCCTGGGCAGCCCTGATCCGGCCGGACATCGTCCGGGCGTCGCCTGCCGCCGCCCTGCCGACCACCCCGACCGGCCTCAGGGAGCCACCTCTTACAGGACCGCCGCCGTGTTCCACCGCAACCACCTCATCGAACAAACCGACCCTGAGCTGTTCGCCGCCATTCAGGCCGAGAACCGCCGCCAGGAAGAGCACATCGAGCTGATCGCCAGCGAGAACTACGCCTCCCCCGCCGTGATGGCGGCCCAGGGCACCCAGCTGACCAACAAGTACGCCGAGGGCTACCCTGGTAAGCGTTACTACGGCGGCTGCGAGAACGTCGACATCGCCGAGCAACTGGCCATCGACCGGGTCAAGCAACTGTTTGGCGCCGACGCCGCCAACGTGCAGCCGCACTGCGGCGCCTCGGCCAACGAGGCGGTGTTCCTGGCCTTCCTCAAGCCGGGCGACACCATCATGGGCATGAGCCTGGCCGAGGGCGGCCACCTGACCCACGGCATGCCGCTGAACATGTCGGGCAAGTGGTTCAATGTCGTTTCCTACGGTCTGAATGACAAGGAAGAGATCGACTACGAAGCGATGGAGCGCAAGGCCCACGAGTCCAAACCGAAGCTCATCATCGCTGGTGCCTCGGCCTACTCCCTGCGCATCGACTTCCAGCGCTTCGCCAAGGTGGCCCGTGATGTCGGCGCGATCTTCCTGGTCGACATGGCCCACTATGCCGGCCTGATTGCCGCCGGCGTCTACCCCAACCCAGTGCCGCATGCCGATGTGGTGACCTCGACCACCCACAAGAGCCTGCGCGGCCCGCGCGGCGGCATCATCTTGATGAAGGCCCAGCACGAGAAGGCGATCAACTCCGCCATCTTCCCGGGGCTGCAGGGCGGCCCGCTGATGCACGTCATTGCCGCCAAGGCGGTGGCCTTCAAGGAGGCGCTGGCCCCTGAGTTCAAGATCTACCAGCAACAGGTGATCAAGAACGCTCAGACCGTGGCCGAGACCCTGACCCAACGCGGCCTTCGCATCGTGAGCGCACGCACCGAGAGCCACGTGATGCTGGTCGACCTGCGGGCCAAGGGCATTACCGGCAAGGAAGCCGAGGCAGTGCTGGGCAATGCGCACATGACCATCAACAAGAACGCTATTCCCAACGATCCCGAAAAGCCGATGGTCACCAGCGGCGTGCGCATCGGCACTCCGGCCATGACCACTCGCGGCTTCAAGGAAGAAGAGGCGCGCATGACCGCGAACCTGATCGCCGATGTGCTTGACAAGCCGCGCGACGAGGCCAACATCGCCGCGGTGCGCGAGAAGGTCCATGCGCTGACCAGCCGCTTCCCGGTCTACGGCTAAAGCCCTCGCCACTTGCATCGCCGGCGCCCAGGAGCAAACCCATGAAATGTCCCTTCTGCGGCAACGCCGAGACCCAGGTGGTCGAGACCCGCGTGGCCGAAGACGGGCTGTTCATCCGCCGGCGGCGCCAGTGCGCCCACTGCGAGAAGCGCTTTACCACCTACGAGCGGCCGGACGTCACCTTCCCTGCGGTGGTGAAAAAAGACGGACGGCGCATCGAGTTCGACCGCAGCAAGCTGGTGGGCTCGATGAACCTGGCCCTACGCAAGCGGCCGGTGAGCACCGAGCAGGTCGACTCGGCCATCGAGCGCATCGAGGAAAAGCTGCTCAATATGGGGGTGCGTGAAGTGCCGTCCACCCGCATCGGCGAGTTGGTCATGCGTGAGCTCAAGCGCCTGGACAAGGTGGCCTATGTGCGCTTTGCCAGCGTCTACCGCAGCTTCGAAGACATCGACGAGTTCCGCACCCTGGTCGAGGAAGTGCGGCGCTGAGACAAGGTTGCGGCTCGCCTATGCATAGGCGGGGTCAGGCCGGCATGGCCTTCAGCGCCAGCAGCTTTCTGCCGTCATGCCAGACACTGGGCTCGGGGCCCCGCGCACCCCAAGCTGATTGATGGTGAGCGCACCGCAGCCATCGGCTTTCTTGGGCGTGGCGGTGAGCGTGAACGAGGTGGCGTCGGAGATAACAGCCAGCGTGTAGCGGGCATCCGCTGCAGTAGACCCTGCGGGTGAATTAATCAGGCGATCGGGAAGGCTGGCAGAGGCGTAGCTCGTCTTGGCTGAGTAGTAACGCTCCATGTACTGCGCGGCCTCGAGCAGGACAGCCCGCGCCTCGGCCCGGTGGGCGCGCTGGACATGGCTGGTGTAGGCGGGGTAGGCAATGCCTGCCAAGATGCCGACCAAGGCCACCGCGATCAACAGTTCGATGAGCGAGAACCCACCCAACAAGGTCAGCGAGAAACCGCGCGACGGGGCATGGTGCCGGGGTTTTCGGGTTTCCGTCTGCACAGGCTTCTGAACGGCTTTCTGAACGGCTTTCTGAACGGGCTTGTGCGCGGGTGTTGACCTGAGCGTGTGTGTTTGCTCTTGTATTTGCTCTTGCATGTGGCGTGGCGTCTGGTAAAGCATGGGATGGGCGGATGCGAACGTCGACGGGAACGCCTTCAGAACGGCGGCTGAAGGATCCGCCGCCACACGCGGGCTTTGAGGGCACCGCTGCCAGACGCGCAAACGGCCATGCTCTCGTTGCTTCCCAAGATTTGCAGTTGCTTCGCGCACTTCGTTGCCGAACCGCCCGTGGTCGATCCGGTCCCCGATGTCCCCCCCGAGTTGGTCCCCGAGGACGACTGGGGGAGTAAAACGGCATCGGCTCCATCCGCGACCGTCTGGTAACCAGCCGCCAGCGCGGAATCCGAGCTGTTCACAACGCCATCGCCGGTGGTGTCCAAGATCGGGCGCGTGGGCGCAGGGCCGCCGGAGGCCTTGAGCAGCAGGTTCACGCCCTTGCCTTGCGCCAGGTCGCAGGGATCGCCGGCGACGGCGGGGGATTCGGCGGCGATGAGCAGCAAATCGTTGCCCTTAACCAGAGGCTGCAGGGGTTGCAGCACACGCAGGCCCGCCGGCACGCCCTCGCCCGTGAGTGGCAGACGCCAGCCGCGCCTCTGGGCCCAGTCGATGGTCGGCGTGGAGACCTGGAAAAAGGTACTCCCCGCCTTGGCATCCGCCAAGGTCAGGAGGGAGAGCTCCCGCGCCTCCAACTGGTCAGGCCCCAGAGGGCGGCTCAATGTCTCATTGACCCGGTCCTCGACCACGTAGACCGCCTGGACGGTCTTGCCATTCGCATCCTGGTCCGTGATCAGCCGGCCAGTGCCAAAAGCGAGCCGGACCGTCTGACCCGAGACCTGCACCCAGGGCGCCTGCATGATGGCCTGGCCCGTCGCCGCCTTGAACAGGGGCTCCCCACCCAGGCCAACGCGGAAGAAGGCCGCGTCTTGCTCGTCGTAATCGAAGCGCCACAGGCGTCCGGTCAAGTCGCCGGCGTAGGCGCCGATGACCAGCCCCTGTTCGTTGCGCCGCAAGGCCACGCCGCCCAGGCCATTGGCCTCAGTGGTCTTTGGCAGCGCCAGGGTTCGCACCACGCCGGTCTCTACCTCCACCACGAACAAATGGGCCTGCGGCATGGGGCTGTCATAGGTGCTGCGATAGCCATTACCGAACATCGCCACCCACTTGCCATTGGGCAATTGGCCGGTGGCGATTGGGGCCAGCACATGGCCCAGCTTCGGCTGGGTGGCATTGCGAATCTCCCAGCGCGGGGTGAGCGGCCCCAAAGACGACGGGTCGGTCACGTCCAGGGCAAAGACGGCCGGGGCTCCTGCCCCGGTCGACCCCAGCAGGTAATTGCGCCAACCCACACCGCTGGCCTGGGGCGAACTGACCTTCACATCGGCCAGTCGCAGCGGCCCGTCGACGAAGTAGCGGTGCTGCGCCAGCGAAACGGCGTACTCCGGATCACGCAGGCGTTTGAGGTCGTCTGCAACCGCGCGGGGAATGTAGGCAAAGATCTCGTGTCCTTCGGGGCTTGCGTTCGCGCCAGGCGTGTCGCGAAAGGCGTGGAGCATGCCGCCGTTGCTACCGGCGTAGACCACGCGCGCCCGGGTCTTCTTCACCCCCGCGAGGTAGGCTGCATAGGACTTGTCGGTGTCGGGCATCGCCTCCGCGTCCGGGTCGGCCGCATTACCGGCCACCACGGGTGTGCTGTTGATGAAGTCACCGAGCAGACCGCCGCGAACCCGCCAACCGCTGTCCCCCTCACGAATGCGGTCGCCCCGCAGGTAGTTCACAAGCGCGGGTACCTCCTCCGCAGCGATGGCAGACTTCAGCGTCGCACTGAGGCCCTCAGGGGAAAACGAAACCGCCGCCGGCGACTTCAGGCCGTCGTCCCAGATGAAGATCCTGCGCTGATCCCAGGCAGGCAGCGCGCGCTCGGCGGACCAAGCCGGCGTCACCGGCGGGCTGCTGCCACCAAGCGGGTACGCCAGCAGGTCACCACTCCAGTCGCCTGCGCGAAAGACCGTGGCGTAGCGGCGATTGCCTGCACCCGCATCGGCGGTTGCCGCCACCACACCGGCCTGGCTCTGGTCTTGGCGGGTCATGCTGGCGAAGGCATCGCGCAAGGACTTGCCCAGGGTCTCGGTGTCGAAGGCGCTGAAATACGCGCCCCGGCTGTTGAGAGCCGCGTGCCAGAGGTCGTCAATACGGTTACCGCCCCAGCCTTTGGTGCCATTCGTGAGGGCTGGCAGGTCGGTCGCTGGGTCGAGCAGGCCCCGCAAGCCCAGGCCCACGATGTAGGTGCTCATGGACTGCCAGGTGGCCTCGTTGTCCGGCCGGGCGGGCACCTTGTTGGGCAGGTCAGGCCGCAGGTCGCTGTACCAGTAGGACAGGGCGGCGTCCGAGGGAGCGTCGATGTTGGGTCCGATATAGGGCAGTGTGGGCTTGTACTGCCAGGTGCTGCCGTTCGCCAACGTGATCACTGGCCCGTCTTCGCTGTCAATGTTTTTGTTGGTCGCAGTACCGTCTGTAAAGAATCCGTCGGTCATCATGAGCAGGTAGGACCGCCGGCAGCTGGCCTGGACCGCGCTGGAGAACTTCCCCGGCGTCTCGCCCCAAGGCCCTTCGCTGTCCGAGCGCTCGTAATAGCTGCCCACCTCTTTTGTGGCGGCGACCAGCGGCGTACTCCCCCCTACGATAGGCGCCTGATAGAGCCAATCGGCGAATCGTTGCTTCTGCGCCAAGTCCCAATCGCGTACACCTGACTTGATCATCTTGTAGTCGCCCGCGCCGTCGACGGATACGCCTGTCACGCGGGTCGACAGGCGTGCGTAGCCGACGCGCACCCGATTGCTCTGGGACAAGAGGGCCTCGCCCAGGGCGGCGCGGGCGAGGTAATGGCGCGAACGGTAATAGACAAACCAGTTGGCGAAGTTTTGCCGCTCCTCGGTTTGTGTGCATCGCTCGTTGGCACAGTCGGTGCGCCCGGGGCCTCGCAACGGGCCCTGGCTGGCGTTGATATCGAATTCAAGGTAGCTGGCGGCCTGGCTCGGATCCAAGAAGCCCGTCGCGTCACGCCGCAGGCGGTAGTACAGACCCGGGGTATAGGAACGGACACTGGTTTGGCTGCAATCGAACATTTCGCCGATGCACCACTGACCGGAATAGTCAACGAGGGGCATCGTGAGGTCAATCCGGTTCGAATCCGGCACCCCCAAACTGTTGGGTGGCTTGTCAGGGTCACCGGTCGGGTAGTTAGGGTTCACGGCGGCCTGGGTGATATCAGCCTGTGGGTAGCGCGAGCCGTCGGCCCTCAACCAGGGGCGATACCGGATCTCGGGGTTGTAATAAAGCGAATTGATGTCCGGTGAGCGCATCGCGCGCTGCTGCCAAGAAAGCGGTTGGCGATCGGAGGGAACAAGGCCGACGGAGAAGGTCATGTTCGTGACCGCCACATCGCTCGGGTGGAGGGCGCCCATACGTCCAGTGCTTGGCAAGGTAACGGTCCAAGAGCCAACCTTCGCCGACCCGCCTTCAAGCAGGGACTGCTGCCCCATTGAGGAAGAGTCGTCCAGCATGACCATCAGGTTGGGCTTGACCGGCGGCTGTGCGAGGTTGCGCAGGGGCAATTGGGCAGGTGCAGGCACCTGACTCGCCGCAGGGGTCTGTGCCAGCGCGACGGCCA
>NZ_JARXAB010000084.1 GCF_029866045.1 Ramlibacter sp.
AGGCACTGGCACTGTGCGAGGGCGCGCCTGTGGCCTGGGTGATCGGTGGCGCCGAGTTGTATGCGCAGGCCGCTCCGCTGGCCCAGGTGGCCGAGGTCACCCTAATCAACGCCGACTACCCGGGTGACGCCTTCGCTCCCCTGCTGGGTCCGGGCTGGACCGAGTCGGCCCGCAGCGCTCACACCTCAGCGACGGGGCTTGGCTATGAGTTCATCCGCTACCAACATGCCCCTACGTAAGCACAACCTGAGGAGACCACAGCATGTCCGGAGGCGGTTTTGATGTCCATGGTCCGAATGACTACAGACTCGAGCGCGCCCAGCAGCGGGCGGCTGAAGGCTACAGACATGGGGCCAATGGCCTGCCTGTATCCGTGAACGCAACAGCTCCCTGGACGGATACGCTCGCGCACCCAGCCACTTGCTGCATACCCTCTTGAGCCCGGCATGAAGATCGCTACCTGGAACGTCAACTCCCTGACCGCACGCCACCAACATGTGCTTGACTGGCTGGCTGGCCAGCCAGCGGACGCGCCGGTTGACACCCTATGCCTGCAAGAGCTCAAGATGACCGAAGACAAGTTCCCGCTGGAGGCCCTGGCCGCCGCGGGCTACCCGCACTGCGCGGTCTTCGGCCAGAAAACATACAACGGCGTGGCCATCGTCTCGCGCCATCCGCTGTCCGAGGTCACGCGCAATGTCGAGGGCTTCGCCGACGAGCAGTCGCGGGTGATTTCCGCCACCGTGCAATCGCCCGGGGCTGAGCCTCTGCGGGTCATCAACGGCTACTTCGTCAATGGCCAGGAGCCAGGCAGCGAGAAGTTTGTCTACAAGATGGCCTGGCTCGACGCATTGCACCGTCAGGTGAGCGCCGAACTCGCCCGCCACCCGCGGCTCGTGCTGTTAGGCGACTTCAACATCACGCCGGAAGACCGCGACTCGTATGACCCGGAGGGCCTGCGCGAGACCATCCACCACACCACCGAGGAGCGCCGCCATTTCCAGGCGCTACTCGCCCTCGGCCTCACCGACGCCTACCGGCTCTTCGAGCAGCCAGCCAAAAGCTTCAGCTGGTGGGACTACCGGATGCTGGGCTTCCAGAAAAATCGCGGCCTGCGGATTGACCATATTCTGGTGAGCGCACCGCTGCTCGGCCAGGTGCAAGCCTGCACGGTGGACCGCGCGCCGCGCAAGTGGGAAAAGCCAAGCGACCACGCACCGGTGGTGCTCACGCTCTGAGAGATCAATCGAGCTTCAGATCCTGGATTTTCCGGGTGATCGTGTTGCGGCCGATGCCCAGCTTTTGGGCGGCTTCGATGCGACGCCCGCGGGTGTTGGTCAGAGCGGTCACGATCAGACGAGACTCGAAGCGCCGGGTGAGCACGTCCCACACGTCAGTGCGGCCTGCGGCCAGCAAGGCCTGAGCCTCGCGTTCCAGGTCCTGCTCCCAGGTACCGGCCTCGTCAACCGGCCCGTACGCTTGGGACATGAGGGGCGAAGCAGAGGTACCGTCGGCAAACTGCGCCGACGCCGCACCCACGGGGCCGGCGTCAGCGATGGCCGCCGGGCTGACTGCGTCGGCCTGAGCGGCCAAGGGCGCGCCGGCCGACAACAGGGTCTCCCCCACCTCGGGCGGCAGATCCTTGGGCTCGATCAATTGGGATGGCGCCATCACGGTCACCCAGTGACAGATGTTTTCGAGCTGCCGCACATTGCCCGGAAAATCAAACAGGGACAAACGGGCCAGGGCCGCGTCGGAGATGCGCTTGGGCTCCACGCCCAGTTGCCGCGCTGACTGCTGCAGGAAGTGGCGCACCAACATGGCCACGTCCTCGCGCCGTTCGCGCAAGGCAGGCAAGCGCAGGCGAATCACATTGAGGCGGTGGAACAAGTCCTCGCGGAATGCGCCGGCCTTGACGCGTTGCTCCAAGTCCTGGTGGGTCGCGGCGATCACCCGCACATTGGCCTTGACCGCACTGTGCCCACCCACTCGGTAAAAATGCCCGTCGGAAAGCACCCGTAGCAGACGGGTCTGCAAGTCAAAGGGCATGTCGCCGATCTCGTCGAGAAAAAGCGTACCGCCATCGGCCTGCTCGAACCGGCCGCGGCGCATGGTCTGCGCGCCGGTGAAGGCGCCGCGCTCATGGCCGAACAACTCTGACTCGAGCAAGTCTTTCGGAATGGCCGCGGTGTTGATCGCGACAAAGGGACCGTTCGTGCGCGGCGAGTGCTTGTGCAGTGCGCGCGCCACCAGTTCCTTGCCGGTGCCCGACTCGCCGGTGATCATCACCGTGACATTGCTTTGCGAGAGCCGCCCGATGGCGCGAAACACGTCCTGCATGGCCGGCGCCTGCCCGAGCATTTCGGGCGCGGCCACCATGCGCTCTTCACCCACCTCCTCGCGCTGGCTCTCTTCCACCGCGCGGCGGATCAACTCGACGGCCTTGGGCAAGTCGAAGGGTTTGGGCAGGTATTCAAAGGCGCCGCCTTGGAAGGCAGAGACTGCGCTGTCCAGGTCGGAGAAGGCGGTCATGATGATGACCGGCAGGCCTGGGTGGCGCTCCTTGACCTTGGCGAGCAAATCGAGGCCTGAGCCACCCGGCATGCGGATGTCGCTCACCAGGATCTGCGGGCCGTCCTCGTCATTGGCCGCATCCAGCGCCTGCAGCACCTCGCGTGGGCTGGTGAAACTGCGGGTGGGCAGGTCCTCGCGCAACAGCGCCTTCTCGAGCACGAAGCGGATGCTTTGGTCATCGTCAACGATCCAGATCGGCTTCATCGGGGTTTCTACCTCGGGTTGTGTTCGAGCGGTCAGGGCAAGGGAATCAAAATTTTGAAATCCGTCCGGCCTGGCACGCTGTCACATTCGATCAGTCCGTGATGCTGCTGGACGAAGGTCTGCGCCAACGTGAGCCCGAGGCCTGAACCGCCTTCACGCCCTGAAACCAGGGGGTTGAAGATGCGATCCTTGATGGCTTGGGGCACGCCAGGTCCGTTGTCGATGACATGCAATTCCAATGCCAGGCGATACCGCTGCTTGCCAAAGGTGACCTGGCGGGCAATGCGAGTGAGCAAAATCAATTGCGCATCGCCTGCAGCAATGCGCTCGGTCAGGGCTTGGCAGGCGTTGTGCGCGATGTTGAGCACGGCCTGGATGAGCTGCTCGCGATCGCCTCTGAACTCGGGTAGCGAGGCGTCGTAGTCACGCGCGACCTTGAGGCCGCGCGGGAACTCGGCCTCGATCAGGGCGCGCACCCGCTCGCACACCTCGTGGATATTGACATCGCCCACCACATGCGGCCGGCGGTGCGGCGCCAGCAAGCGGTCGACCAGGGTCTGAAGCCGGTCGGCCTCACGGATGATGACTTGGGTGTACTCCTTGAGGTGGTCACGCCCCTCCAGCTCCATCTCCAGCAGCTGCGCCGCGCCGCGCAGGCCACCCAAGGGATTCTTGATCTCATGCGCAAGGTTGCGAATCAGCTCCTTGTTGGCGCGGGCCTGGTCCAGCAGGCGCTCCTCACGCTCTTGCCGGGCCAACTGCTCCTGCGGCAGCATTTCCACCACCACCTCACCCTCCCGGTCTCCGGGAGCAACCACCACATGCACCGGCAAGGGGTCATCCATGGTCCGCTGCAATTGGGCTTCGTAGCGCAACGCGCCAGAGGCGTTTTGCACAGCGCGCTGCAGGGCGCTGTGCAGCAGCCCCGGCTCGGAGAAAGATTGGGGAAAGTCGGACCCTTCAATGTTGCGGCGGGAAATTCCCAGCGCATCTTCCAGGGCCGAATTGGCGAACACCACACGCCCTCCCGGATCGACCACCGCCACCAAAGTGGCGAGCAAGTCAAAGGGCGCGAATCGGAGGGCTGGCGGAGGGGTCGAGGTGGAGGGCTTCAAGCCACCTATTTTGACGCAGTCAGCCGCGACAACTCCCTCTGGATGCCGGCAATATCGGCCTCATTGCGAGCGATCGCGGCCTTGAGCTCGGCGACCCGGTCCAGATACTTCTGGTGGTTGCGTGTTTCGGGGCCGAGCTTCTCGGGCTCGCCGTTGTTGTATTCCCTCTGCAATTCCGCGCGGCGGCCCTCGGCCTTTTTGAGTTCGCTGTCCAGAATGTAGCGAGCGTCGGCATCGCGCGCGCGCTGCTCGGCGCTGTCCACCCGCGATCCGCTGGAGGCGGGGGCAGGGGCTGGGCCGGCCCCTGCGCCGGCGGCCGCAACGGCCGGACGCGGCGGCGCCTGCTGCACCCGGGTGCCGGGCACCACGGTGATGTTGCCGCCCTCAAGCGGCTTGCAGCCCTTGGCCTGGGCCTCGACCGCATCGTTGGTATAGGCGTTGCCGCATCGATAGATGCGGGTGCCGCCAGAGGGAGCGCCCTGGGCGTGGGCCGCCAAGGAGGCGACAGCCACCAGGAGGACGGGCAGGAACTTCATGGGTAGCGGCCTTATCACATGCATTCTTGTGTATGCAGTATGGCCCAAAGCCGGACAAAAGAAAAAGGGCGGCTTGCGCCGCCCTTTTGGTGCGTTGCCCTTTCGGGCAAGCCATGACCCCGGAGGAATCACAGGCTGTAGTACATGTCGAACTCGATCGGGTGGGTCGTCATGCGGAAGCGGGTGACTTCCTGCATCTTGAGCTCAATGTAGGCGTCGAGCATCGAGTCGGTGAACACACCACCCTTGGTGAGGAAGCCGCGGTCCTTGTCCAGGCATTCCAGAGCCTGGTCCAGGCTGTGGCACACGGTCGGGATCTTCGCGTCTTCTTCCGGGGGCAGGTGGTACAGGTCCTTGGTGGCAGCCTCGCCCGGGTGGATCTTGTTCTCGACACCGTCCAGACCAGCCATCAGCAGGGCGGCAAAGCCCAGGTAGGGGTTCATCAAGGGGTCCGGGAAGCGGGCCTCGATGCGACGGCCCTTCGGGTTGGCCACGAAGGGAATGCGGATCGACGCAGACCGGTTGCGCGACGAGTAGGCCAGCTTGACCGGCGCCTCGAAGCCAGGAACCAGGCGCTTGTAGCTGTTGGTGCCGGGGTTGGTGATGGCGTTGAGCGCGCGGGCGTGCTTGATGATGCCGCCGATGTAGTACAGCGCAAACTCAGACAGGCCGGCGTAGCCATCACCGGCGAACAGGTTCTTGCCATCTTTCCACACGGACTGGTGCACGTGCATGCCCGAGCCGTTGTCGCCCACCAGGGGCTTGGGCATGAAGGTGGCGGTCTTGCCGTAGGCGTCGGCCACGTTCTGGATGACGTACTTTTGCAGGATGGTCCAGTCAGCGCGGCGCACCAGGGTGTTAAACCGTGTGCCGATTTCGTTTTGACCAGCGCCCGCCACCTCGTGGTGGAACACTTCAACCGGAATGCCCACCGACTCGAGAATCAGGGACATCTCGGCGCGCATGTCCTGGGTGCTGTCGACCGGGGGAACCGGGAAGTAGCCACCCTTGACGGTCGGGCGATGGCCCTTGTTGCCGCCTTCGATCTGCTTGCCGGTATTCCAGGAAGCCTCGTACTCGTCGACCTTCACGAAGGAGCCGGACATGTCGGCGCCCCAGCGGACGTCGTCAAAAATGAAGAACTCGGGCTCGGGTCCGAAAAAGGCGGTGTCGCCCAGGCCGGAAGCCTTGAGGTAGGCCTCGGCGCGCTTGGCGATCGAGCGGGGGTCGCGGTCGTAAGACTTGAGGTCCGCCGGCTCCAACACGTCGCAGGTGAGGATCAGCGTGGGCTCTTCGAAGAAGGGGTCAAGGTTGGCCGTGTCCGGATCGGGCATCAGCAGCATGTCGGAGGCTTCGATGCCCTTCCAGCCGGCGATGGACGAGCCGTCGAAAGCGTGGCCGTGGGCGAACTTGTCTTCGTCAAAGTGCGAGATCGGCACGGTCACGTGCTGCTCTTTGCCGCGGGTGTCGGTGAAGCGGAAATCAACGAACTTGATTTCGTTTTCCTTCACCATCTTCATCACGTCGGCGACGGTCTTAGCTGCCATCAGAGGTTCTCCTGGTTTCGATGGTTGTTGATCAATACGGTGCATTGAATGCAGATTTCGTGCCACTCGGACGATGCCGTCAGCTGAACTGCGCAGCCTGCGATTGTCGCCTATCCCAGGGGCGACTTTGACCCGGACGTGAGCACCGGGCCTTTCCGCAACTCAATCTGGACTGCGGGGCGCACCAAACTGGCGCGTCATCGCGCACCAAATTGGGATCACCCGCCCCGCACCAACTCTGGGCCCAGTTGCACCGGGAAGGCGCGCAGCCCTTCCCGCAATTGCTGATAGGCCGGCTCGACCGCTACCGGCTCCCCCTTGACCCCGAGGTCAATGTGCCGGCCCCACTGCGGATGGTCGACGCTGGGCAGGCTGAACACCTTCACCTGCGGATGGTCGCGCTCCACCGCTTCCATCAGGGGCGTGAGCGTGGCCTCGATGCCCGCCAAGACGATGACCGACTTTTCCAGATAGGCCGCGCGGCGGAAGCGGTCGGCGTAATGCGTATCGAGCACCCACTCGATCATCGGCCAGGCCATCACCGGAAAGCCCGGCACGAAATGCACATGGCCCACACTGAAACCAGCGACCTTGTTGTAGGGGTTGGGGATGATGCTCGCGCCTTCGGGGAACACCGCCATGTTCAGGCGGTGAACGTTGTCTGGCCGCTCGGGGTCGTAGGGCACGCCTTGCTCACGGGCCTGATCCCGCATGCGTTCACGCAGCAGCGCCGCGGCCTCCGGCTGCAGGGCCAGCGGGCGCCCGAGAGCGGCTGCGGCGCACTGCCGGGTATGGTCATCAGGCGTGGCGCCAATGCCGCCGCAGGAAAAGACAGGCGTCGAGCCAGCGAACGCGCGCCGCAGTGTGTCGGTGATTCGCTCCGGCGAGTCGCCCACGTACTCTGCCCAGGCCAGTTGCAGGCCACGCGCCGAGAGCAGCTCGATCGCCTTGACCATGTGCTTGTCGGCGCGCTTGCCCGAGAGAATTTCGTCGCCGACGATCACCAAACCGAATTCGTTGTTCATCTTCATCCTTATGACTTTCCTGCCAGGCGCTTAAAGCCCAACCACTGCTGCGCCCAAAAGCCCCGGCCATAGTCCCTGCCCCGCTCCACCTGGTCCCGCACGCCCGTAGGGTCGTAGCGGTCCTCGAAATTGGCGGTGCCGAACATCATGTCCCACCAGGGCAGGAGCACGCCGAAGTTGCAGCCCCCCAGCACCTCTTTGCGCGCCAGCCCGGGTATGTCGCCCGCCACCCGAGTCTCGTGACCGATGCCCACCGCATGGTGGCGCCGGTGAAAGCGCGGGCTGACCCACAGCCGCTCGCCCCAGCGCCCGAAGGCCAGGCGCAGGTTAGCGTGCTGCAGATTCTCACTGAGCTGGCTGATCGCCACGATGGCCACGAACTGCCCCGGCGCCACGCCGATCACCTGCGCCAACAGCACCAGCAGGGCGTCGACCAGCAAGTCGTCGAGCAGGTGGTTGCGGTTGTCGCTCCACATCGTCATCTGCCGCTGCGAATGGTGCATCGCGTGCAGTGCCCACCAGGCGTGGACCGAGTGCTGGCCGCGGTGGATCCAGTACTGGGCGAAGTCAAAGGCCAGGAAATACAGCACGAGGCTAACCCAGGGGATGTCGCTCACCCCGGGCCAGAGTTGGTCCAGGTGAAAAGCGCCCACGCCCTGGCCGTGCAGCCACCCGAAGGCGGCGTCGAACAGCGGGTCGACCGAGAAAAACAGCGCCACCCGGAACAGGCCCAGCCGGTGGACCAACGTGTACGCCACGTCGGTGCGAATGCCGGCGCCGTCTGTCACCGCCTCCACCGGCCGCCAGCGCTGCAGCGGACCGATCACAGCCAGCATGACCAGGATCTGCAAAAGGCCCACCAGCAACCAGCCGGTGGCCACATAGCCGTCTTCCAACAGGTTGCCCAAGCCCATGGCGAACATGGCGGGACGCACGACCGCCTCGAACAGCGCCTGCTGCCCCACGGAAAACCAGGTGTCGATCCAGTCCATCACGTCTTGCTTGATTCCTCTTGCACCATCGCCGCGCGCCGGCTCAGATCACTTGCAGCAATTGCATCACCTGCGGCCATGTTGAGCGATCCAGTCCTTGTAGGTGGGGTGCTCGCGCAGGGTGGCAAAGCACAAACCCCGTGACTTGAGGCCGGTAATGAGAGGCTCCAGCACCGCCGGCGCCCACGGGTCCTTGCGTGACCAGATCCCCAAGTGCGCCACAAGAATATCGCCAGCCCTCACCTCCCGCAGCGCCTTCTCCAAAAGACGGACATTCGGCCAGGACTCACTGGACAGTTCGTCCCCCAGAAAGCCTGCCGGCGACCAGCCCACATGGGCAAAGCCGCAGGCGTGGGCAGCGGCCACCAGTTGGGGCGAGGTCTTGCCACCGGGCGCGCGAAACAGTGGCAGCGCCTTCTGACCGGTGACTTGTTCAAGACGGGTGGCGGCGCGCTCGATCTCCGCGCAGTAGGCCGGCGCGCTGAAGGAGCGGGTGATGCCGGCTTGCGGGCCGGCCGAGGCGCGCACGGAAAAGACCGGTGTCGCTGGCGATGCGCCAGAGGCCGGCAGATCCGCCCGCCAGTAAACATGGTCAAAGGTGTGAGAGGCAAAGGCATGCCCCTCGGCCGCCCGCGCCTTCCACCAGGGCGCCCAAAAATCCCCCAGGCTGCCATCCCCCTCGCGCGTCAGCTCATTCGCGGCGAAAAAAGTCACCCTCACCTGGTGGCGCGCCAGAACCTCGGCGATCAGGGGCGCTACGCCCATGTGGCCCGTGTCGAATGTGAGGTAAATGGGCCGGGAGCAGGCCGGACCGGTGGGGGCCGGAAGGGTCTGCCCAGCCTGGGTTTGGGTCTGGGTTTGGGCCTGTGTCTGGGCCTGGGCAGCGAGGGAGACGGCGCACCAGCCGACCAAGGCAGCGCCCACCCACGCACACGCCCGCCGCACGAAACTCGTACCCCCTGGTTGCCGCATCGTCCCCTTGCGCAGCATCGCTCCCAACCCCGTCAGTTGCGGCGCGCGTGGTCTAGCGTCCAAACGCCGTGTGGCGACTTGCCCACCGCCACCTGGCGCACGATCTTGCGCGTTTGGGTGTCGATCACGGTGAGCTTACGGGCCCAGCGCGAGGACACGAGCAAAAGCCGGCCATCTTCCACCACCTCCATGCAGTCCGGTCCGCCCGGGGCCTTGAAGGTGTCGACCACTGCAAGCCGTGTCAGGTCGATCTTGCTGATGGTGTCGGCGACCCGGTTGCTCACAAAGACATGCCGGCCGTCACCGGCTGCGCGGAAGGCGTGTGCGCCCTCCCCCGTCTTGATGCGGCTGGTGACGCGCGGCTCCTTGCCAGCCACGTCCCAAACCTCGACCGAGTCACCGCCGGTCAGGCCGACCAGCAAGGTGCGGTCATCGGCCAGGCCGAACAGGTCAGCCGGCATCGGCCCGGTCTTGGCCCGCCACCTCAGGGCCTGGGTGCCCAGGTCGATGGCGACCAGTTCGTCGCTGTCCTGCATGGTCGAATACACCGTGGTCGACTTGCTGTCGATCCACAAATGGCTGGGGGTCTTGCCGGTGGGAATGCGTTTGGCAAGTTGCAGGTCCTTGCCGTCCCAGCGG
This sequence comes from Ramlibacter sp., assembly GCF_029866045.1. GTDB lineage: Bacteria > Pseudomonadota > Gammaproteobacteria > Burkholderiales > Burkholderiaceae_C > Ramlibacter. The sequence goes on from NZ_JARXAB010000084.1 coordinate 9,605, forward strand.
TAAATGTCCACATGGTTCAGCCGGTTGGCGGCGGTGACAAACCACTTCATATCCGGCGAGAAGCGCAGGTGATAGGGATCGAGAATGCCCCGGATTACCCGCTGGACCTCGCCAGATCGCGGGTCGATGAATGTAAGCGAGTCGGACAGCGCATTGGCCACGATCACCGACTTCTCGTCCGGTGTGAGGTAAAGGTGGTGCGGCTCCTTGCCGGTGGGTACGCGACGGGTCTCCTTCCAGCTAACCGGGTCGACCACCGACACGGAGGCGTCCAGGGAATTGAGGACAAAGATTGGGGACTTGAGCGCAGGGGCGCTGCCAATCTGGCCGGAGGCAACCTGGGCGGGGCCGGAGGCCACGGCATTTGCCGGCGTGGACGCGCCCGGGGTCTGTGCCATGGCTGGCGGAGCAGCCAGTGAAAAGATGCAGAAACCGGCAAATGCCTGGATCAGTACGAGCTTGCGCAGAAATGAGTTCACGCGGGACCTTCGACAACGACGGGACGAGTGTAGCCCCCACGGCCTCGCTAGCCTTGCGACTGCCGCAGCCGGTCAAGGTCTTCGGGCTCGAGCCAGCGCCATTGCCCAGGCGCCA
>NZ_JARXAB010000087.1 GCF_029866045.1 Ramlibacter sp.
AGGCGAAGCCGGCCGCGGCTGCGCCTTGGCCCAAGTCGAGCACCATCAGCGGCACGCCCATGCGAAGGCCGGACATGCAAGCGTGCACACCAAACTGCGCGCCCACCACGCGAAAGATGCGCTCGCCCAGGCTGCGTTCGGGCTCAGGCAAGGCCATGAATGGCGCTACTTTGATACCCGGGACTAGGGAAAACTTGGAGAGAAGCCAGATCAAGTGAATGCACAATGCATTTTAGAGCCGCGTTCGCGACGCCTCGGCATGACCAGGCGACGCACAGGCTGGGCCCCCTTCTGTTACCCCCTGGAGATACGTCCATGCGCACTTACCGTCGCACCCTGCTGTCCGGCCTCGCCGCCCTCGCGCTTGCGCTTCCCCTCGCCTCGCCGGTTGCGGCGCAGACTGCGACCATTCCTTCGATGATCCGCATCATCGTGCCCTTCGCGCCGGGCGCCAGCACCGATGTGATTGCGCGCGAGATCGCCGCCCAGCTCGGGCCACGCCTGGGCGTGAGTGTCATCGTCGAAAACCGGGCTGGCGCTTCAGGCTTCATCGGCGCCTCTGCGGTTGCCAAAGGTCCTAAGGACGGCTCCATGCTGTTGTTCACATCGAACAGCATGATCAGCGCTGCCGCCACCATGAAAACGGTGCCTATCGATGTGGTGACCGACCTGGTGCCGGTCTCGGTCATGGGCGAGGGCCCGATGGTGATTGCAGCCGCGTCCAGCACCAACATCCGCACCCCGGCCGACCTCCTGGCCGCCGCCCGCGCCAAGCCCGACGTGCTCAGTCATGGCACCGCAGGCGTCGGCACCTTCCCGCACCTGGCCGCCGAAATCCTTAACGACGCGGCCAAAATCCAGATCAAGCACATTCCCTACAAGGGTATGTCGCTGGCCACCACGGACCTGGCCGGCGGCACCATTGATCTGATGCTGGCAGTCAACACCACCTTTGCTGCTGCCATCGATTCGGGCCGTGCACGCCAAGTGGCGGTCACCTCCCTCCAACCTAGCCCGGCCTTCCCCGGCGTGCCGCCCATGGCCTCAGTGGTGCCCGGCTACGAAGCCACGCTGTGGACCGCGGTCTATGCGCCAGTCGGCCTTCCGCCGGCACTGCTGCAGCGCCTGAACAAGGAGGTCAACGAGATCGGCCGCAGCCCTGAGCTTCAGGCCCGGATGAAGGCCGATGGCGCCATTCCGATGGCACTGACCATGGACCAGGCGCGGGTGAAGGTGCGCGATGCCTACACCAACTACAAGCGGGTGGCGACGGCCAAGGGCATCGTCATCGACTGACCCGGTGCCAATGGGGCCTCATGCGTAGGTCGCCGACACGCCACCGTCCACCGCCAGCGTGTGGCCGGTGACGTAGCTGGCCAGGTCGGACAGCAGAAACAGCACCGCGTTGGCCACCTCGTCGGCATCGCCCATGCGTTTGAGCGCACCGCGCCCGGCGATGCCGATCGAGCCGCCGGTCTGCATAGGGGTGTCGATCACCCCCGGTGCCACCGCGTTGACCCGTACGCCGTACTCGCCCATGTCCATCGCCAGGGCGCGGGTGAGGTTGACGACGGCCGCCTTGGAGGCTGAATAGGACGCCCGGCTGTGCTTGGCGGCTTGGCCAGCGATCGAGGCCATGTTGACCATCGCCCCGCCGCGCCGCTCGGCCAGGTGGCGCGCAGCCGCCCGGCAGAAAAACATCACCCCGTCGAGGTTGACGCCCATCACACGGCGCCAGTCCTCATCGGAGAGCGAGAGCACATGGCCGGGCCCAACAATGCCCGCGCTGGCCACCGAATGGGTGATGAGGCCGTGCTCTTGGCGGATGCGGTCGAAGCAGGCGTTCACCGCAGCGGCGTCGCTGACGTCGACCTGGTAGCCATAGCGGCTTGCGTCGGCGTCGCCAGCATAGATGTCGGCCACCGCAGCGGCCAGGCGAGCGGCGTCACGGTCGATCAGCAAGGGCGTGGCGCCCTCCTGCCGCAGCCGGCGGCACACCGCCAGACCAATGCCCGAGGCTGCGCCGGTGACCGGCACCAGGGCCGACTGAAAATCCCAAGCTGCCATGTGAAGTCTCCTTCGCTTCTGCGTCCGCCGAGCCGGTGTTCAGATACCACCCGATCGCCGCATCAGCGCCAGTTCATCGGCGCTGAATCCCCATTCTCCGAGCACCTCGTCGGTGTGCTGGCCCACCTCGGGCGGCGGCCCCTGCACCTGACCCTGGCTGCGTGAAAAGCGCGGGGCCGGCGCGGGCTGAGTGACACCTGCCACCTCCACGAAGTTGCCCCGGGCGCGCTGATGCGGGTCGCCCGGCGCCTCGGCCAGCGACAGCACCGGCGAGAAACAGGTGTCGGTGCCCTCGAAGGCCTGAACCCATTCATCCCGGGTGCGCTGCTTGAAAGCGGCGGCCATGGCAGCCTTGACCTGGGGCCAGCCAGCACGGTCATGCTGCTCGGGAAAGTCTTGTGCGCGCAGGCCCAGCACCTCCATGGTGTTCAGGTAGAAGCTGTGCTCGGTTGAACCGACTGCCACCCATTTGGCGTCGCGCGTTTCGTAGACCTGGTACCAGGGTGCGCCGGAGTCCAGCCGGTTGCTGGCACGCTCGTCGCGCCAGTAGCCCGCCGCAAAGACGCCATAGACCATGGACATCAGCGAGGTGGTGCCGTCGATCATGGCCGCGTCCACCACCTGGCCCTTGCCAGAGCTGCGCGCTTCATGCAGCGCGCACAGGATGCCGAAGGCCAGGTACATGGCGCCACCACCAAAGTCGCCCAGCAGGTTGAGCGGAATGGCGGGCGGCCCCTCCTTGGGGCCCATGGCATGCAACGCGCCCGAGAGGGCGATGTAGTTCAGGTCATGCCCCGGCGCCTTGGCCAGCGGGCCGTCCTGGCCCCAGCCGGTCATGCGGCCATAGACCAGGCGGGGGTTGAGTGACAGGCAGGCGTCGGGGCCCAGGCCCAGGCGCTCCATCACACCGGGGCGAAAGCCCTCCACCAGCACGTCGGCACGGGCAACCATGCGCCGGATCGCCTCGACCGCGACCGGTTTTTTGAGGTCCATGGCCACCGAGCGCTTACCGCGGAACATCACATCGAAGCGGCGCTCCACCGGCAGGCCACTTTCACCCGCATGCTTTCGGTCGATGCGAATCACTTCGGCGCCCATGTCCGCCATGAGCATGGTGCAAAAAGGGCCGGGGCCAACGCCGCCGACCTCGAGGACGCGGAGACCGGCGAGAGGACCGGGATGCGGGGGTTTGTTCACTGAGGCTCCTTGGTTTCGCGCCTGGGGCCGGGAGGATGTGCGGCACAGCGCATGAACGCCTGCGCCGACCCGCTCGCCAGCTCAGGCCGGCAGGTAGACGTCGCCTCGGGCGACCAGTTCGTCAATCTCGGAGGCCGAGTAGGCCTCGGCGAGGATCTCCCGTGTGTGCTCGCCCACACGGGCGCGCAGCTCGCTGCGCGGTGGGCGCTGACCGTCAAAGCGCCAGGGCGGGCGCACCACCGGAATGCCCTTGACCTCGGGGCCGACCAGGCCCAGCCACTGAGTCTGCTCGTGCTCGACCACCTCGTGCATCGAAAGGGCCGGCGCGAAAGGTACGTCGGCCTCGACCAGCAGGCGCTCCCACTCGGCACGTGGCTTCTTGCGAAAAGCGGCCTCCATGATGGCGACCAACGCTTCATAGTTCTCGGGCACCTTGCGCACGTCGTAGGTGGCGTAGCGCGGGTCGTCGATCAACTCCGGGTGGCCGGCCACCCGGGCGAGGTTGCCCCAGAACTTTTGCGACAGCGACAGGTGCACCGTGATCGCGCCACCATCGGCGCACGCAAGGCAGAAGTTCTGCGCCTGCGGGTGGCGCGAATTGCGCACCGGGTCGAAATCGGCCTCGTAGGCATGCGTGAGGGCGTCGATGGTGATCATCGACACCGCCTCATGCAGCGATGTTTCGAGCAAGGTTCCCTTACGGTCCGCGCTGCGCTCGCGGCCCAGAAGCGCCGCCAGGATGCCCATGGCGCTGCCAATGCCGGTGATCAGGTCGGCCATGCAGGTGCCGGTGAGGCGCCGGTTGCCGGCGTCGTTCATGATGGAGTAGATGCCGCCGATGCTCTGGCCGATGGTGTCGTAGGCCGGCCGGTCCACCCAGGGGCCGCCGCTGCCGAAGCCGGAGATCGAGGTGTAGATCAGGCCTGGGTTGAGCGGACGGCAGTCGGCCTCGCCCAGCCCCAGCGCCGCCATCTTGCCCGGGCGCATGTTCTCGATCAGCACGTCGAACTTCGGCACCAAGGCCTTGACCACCCCGGCGCCGGCCTGGCTCTTGAGGTTGACGGCGATGCTCTTCTTGCCGGTGTTGTACTGGATGAAATACGCGTTGTTGTTGTCCTCGCCGCGACGGAAGGCCTCGCCCTGCCTGGGCTCGACCTTGACCACCTCGGCGCCGAGGGAGGTGAGGATCACCCCGGCGTAGGGCGCCGAGATATAGGCGCCAACTTCAAGCACCCGGATGCCGGCAAGGGGCTGCGCTTTCACTTGAGGTCTCCTGTCCTTCGAATCTGGCTGCACGGCCTGAACAATGCATTATGCACGGCAGCAAGATATCAATGTGCATAATGCACCGCAAATGCTCATGGAACGCCGCCTGTGACAGACGCCGCGCCCCCTGCCAATTCGAAAGCGCCGGAGGCGCCGCAACGACCGCAAGGGCCTCAAGGGTCACAGCAGCGCCCCGGAGGCCCAGTGCTGCTGATGCTGGCGACCGCAGCCTTCGTGAGCCTAGCCGGCACCCGCCTGTGCGACGCCATGCTGCCGGCCCTGGCCGAGGCCTTTGACACTGGCACGGTGGAGGCCTCGGCGGTGGTCTCAGCCTATGCGATCGGCTACGCGGTGACCCAGTTGCTCTGGGGCCCGGTGGGCGACCGCCACGGCAAGCTGCGAGTGATCGCGATCGCCGCGCTGGCCTGCACTGCCATCACCCTGGCGGCGGCAGCAGCCACCAGCCTCACCGCGCTGGTACTGGCCCGGGCAGCCATGGGCGCAACCGCGGCGGGCATCTTTCCGCTGGGCCTGGCCTGGATCAGCGACAACGTGCCGCTGGCCCAGCGCCAGCAAGCCCTGGCCCGTTTCTCGGGGGTGTCGGTCTTCGGCATGATCCTCGGCCCGCTGCTCGGCGGCCTGCTGTCCGAGGCCTGGAGCTGGCGCGGTGCCTTTCTGGTGGTGGCGGTCATGTACGCCATCATCGCGTGGGTGGTCTGGCGGCGTGACCGCGCGGCGAAGGCTGAGGCCGCGGCCCAGCCCCAGCCCCAGCCGTCTGCGGGACCGAGCCCCAGCCTGGTTCAGGGCCTGCGTCACCTCTGGGCCCTGCCCTGGGCGCGGGTGGTGCTGCTGGCCACGGCCGCCGAAGTGGCCCTGGGGATCGGCTGCGTGGCGATGGCGCCTACCGTGCTGCATCAGCGCTTCGGCCTGCCCCTGGACAAGGCTGGGGCCGTGGTTGCCCTGTTCGGGATCGGCGGCTTTTTATTCAGCCGGGCGGCGCCCTGGCTGCTGCAGCACATTGCGCGGCCCAGGCTACCGGCCCTGGGAGGCGCGATCATGGGCGCAAGCATCGCCAGCCTGGGAATGATTCCGGACTGGGGCTGGGCGGCGCCCGTCTGCGTGCTGGCCGGCTTTGGCTTCTTCACCCTGCACAACACGCTGCAGGTGCAGGTGACGCAGCTGGCGCCCGATGCCTCGGGGCTGTCCTTCGCAGTCTTTACCGCCAGCAACTTCTTCGGCCAGAGCGCCGGTGTGGCGGTCATCGCGCTGGCCTGGGCCCGGTTCGGCGCTGCGCCGGTGTTCCTGGTCTGCGGCGCCGGGCTTGTGGCGCTGGGGCTGGCGATGAGCGTCCTGATCCAGCGCCGGGGCCAAGCGCTTACTTGAACATGCCGTAGCCGCCGTCCACCGGGATTTCAATCGCGGTGAGGTAGGCACCGGCCTTAGACGCCAGGTAGAGCGCAGCGCCAGCCATGTCGGCCTCGTTGGTCAGGCGCCCCAGCGGGATTTTGGCGGTCAAGGATTCGAGGCCCTTGCGCTCGATGGTGCCCTTGAGCATCTTGCTCGGAAACTGCCC
>NZ_JARXAB010000100.1 GCF_029866045.1 Ramlibacter sp.
GAGTCCAGAGCCCATGGAGTCGGGCGCTCATGGGAGCCCGGTCTTGCTCCGTCCGTGGTTGAAGCTGTCAAAATGACCTCGACCAAATGAGCGGAGCTCTCTTGTGCAACGACGCAACCTGCTGGCCTACCTGACCCTTGCGGCGGCAACGCCTTTGGCCCCTGCGCAGTCGCCCATGCCGATTGCCGATGCACACAACCACCTGGGCCTACTTCGGAAGAACACGGATTCGGTTCCGAAGCTGGCGACGCTGCTGCGCGAATCGGGTGTCCACCTGCTGTCCTGGACCATTGTTCCCGACGCGCCTTTCTTGTGCACCACCCCCCGCGGTATCGAACAGGCGCGCCCGGTCAAACCCGGCGAGCTTGCAATGTCGTATCGGATACAGATCCTCAGTGCCAACTCGGCCATCCTGGGTAACGTCCCCGTTGTGCGGACGCTTGAGGACCTAACCAAATCAAGCGCCGAGCCCTCCATCGTTCTGACCACCGAGGGGGCAGACTTTCTGGAGGGCTCGCTCGAGGGCCTGGCGCTGGCGTACGCGCAGGGCATCAGGCATGTGCAGCTGGTGCACTATGTCCAAAGCCCGGTCGGTGATTTGCAGACCGAGCGCCCCCTGCATGGGGGCTTGTCTGATTTCGGCAAGCGCCTCGTCCGTGCACTCAACGACGAGGGCATGCTGGTCGACCTCGCGCATTCGTCGGGCAACGCGATCGACCAGGCCCTGGAGATATCCCGCGTGCCGATGATCTGGTCGCATGGCTTTGTCACTGGCAGCGAACCCAGCTGGACCGTCGGCGGCTGGAGGGCTCGGGGTCTTGCGCTGGCCCACGCAAGGAAGATCGCGGGCAAGGGCGGCTCGATCGGCTTGTGGGGCTTGGGTTCCTCCTTTGGTGGTGGTGGCCTCGATGGCTATGCCAGCGAGATCATCCGCATGGTGTCGCTGCTGGGCCCTGAGCATGTGATGTTCGGCTCTGACGAGGATGGTCTGCCCTCTGGCGCGGTGATCGACCAGTTGCTTGATCTGCGCAAGGTCGTGGACATCCTGGCCCGTCGGGGCGTGGAGGAGAAGGTTCTGCGAGCGGTTGCTTTCGGTAACTACCAGCGCTGCCTGCGGCTGGCGATGGAGGGGCGCAGGGTCTAGCTTTCTCGCCCTGCACAAGGACCACAATCGGGTTCATGACCGTCCACACCATCCTCAAAATGGGCGACCCGCGCTTGCTGCGAGTGGCCCAGCCTGTGACCGAATTCGATACCGACGACCTGCACTGGCTGGTACGCGACATGTTTGACACCATGGCCGCAGCCAACGGCGCCGGGTTGGCCGCGCCGCAGATCGGGGTCGATTTGCAACTGGTGATCTTCGGCACAGACGCACCCAACCCGCGCTACCCGGATGCGCCCATCGTGCCCCGCACGGTGCTGGTCAATCCGGTGATCGAACCCCTGGGCGCCGAGGAAGAAGAAGGCTGGGAAGGCTGCCTGTCGGTGCCCGGCTTGCGCGGCGTGGTGCCGCGCTGGAAAAAGATCCGCTACACCGGCTTTGACCCGTTCGGCGAACCCATCGACCGCGTGGTCGAGGGCTTTCACGCCCGGGTGGTGCAGCACGAGTGCGACCACCTGCAGGGGGTGCTCTACCCGATGCGGGTGCGCGACTTCAGCCGCTTCGGTTTTACCGAGGTCCTGTTTCCTGGCTTGGACGCCGGAGAAGACGACTGACGCCCGTCCTTGGCATTGCCGTCGCCGATGCCGATGCCATTTCCATTCGCGTTCCCATTCCCGTTCCCGTTCACGAGCGGGTCATGGCCCCCTCGCAGGTCCAGGGTCAGTGAAACGCCGGCTCCAAGGCCACACCCTCCACCATGAGCCGAATGAGGTAGCGGAACTCCTCGGGGTCGTAGTCGGCGTTGGCCTGGTGCATCACGCTGCGGTTGTCCCAGATCACCACGTCGCCGACGCGCCACTTGTGGCGGTACTCGTACCTGGGCTGGATCGCGTGCTCGTACAGCTTTTCGATCAGCGCATAGCCCTCGTCGTCGGGCATCCCCTCCACGCCCTCCATGCGCCCGGTGTTGAGGTAGACGGCGGGACGCCCACTGTCGGGGTGGCGAATCACCAGGGGCTGGCGGGTCCTGGGGATCTTGGCCAGTTGCTCTTCGTTCAGTGCGATGAAACTGCGCGGGCTGCGCGAGCTCTGGTGGACATGCACGGAGAAGCGTTTATTGCATTCGGCTTTGGCCGCCTCGTCGAGGTCGTCAAAGGCGCGGCGCACGTCGACAAACTGGGTGTCGCCGCCATAAGAGGGAATCTCCAGCGCGTGCAGTGCGGTGGCTTTGGGGGGCACCGGGAAGTTGGAGTGGTCGGTGTGATAGTTCTCCCCGCGGACCTGCAGCTTGCCGTTCTTGCGAGGCAGGTCACGGGTGGAGTTGAACCCGACCATCGGGTAGTCCGGCAGCGTGAACTTGTCATGCTGCTGGGGCATGAGCGGGCCGAAGTTTCCGATCGCAGCCATGAACTGCGGCGGATCGAGCTGCTGGCCCGGGAAGCACAGCACCGCATGCTCGGCCAGCAGCCGGTTGATTTCGGCGCGTTCGTCGGTCGACAGCGGCTTGGACAGGTCCAGGCCCGTCACCTCCATGCCGATCACCGCGTCCGCCTTCTTGGTCTGGATCGTCATTCCCGCAAGCTCCTTGGCGTTTGACTCAATCGACCTTGATGGAAGTCTGCTTGGCAACGGCTGCCCAGCGCTGGGTTTCGTCGGCCATCAGGCGGGCGAAGTCGGCCCGAGACATCGGCGTGGGATCAGCGCCTTCGCCGGCCAGGCGCTTCTTGATGTCGGGAGAGGTCAACACCGCGTTGATTTCCTTGTTGAGAGAATCGACCAAGGCGGTGGGTGTGTTGGCCGGTGCGAGCAGCCCCCACCAGTTGCCCACTTCGACGTCGATACCGCCTTCTTTCAGGGTGGGCACATCCGGAATCAGGTCGATGCGCTTGGCAGAGGCCACGCCCAGGAGCTTGACCTTGCCCGCCTGCAGCATGGGCTGCATCTGGATGTAGCTACCCAAGGTGGCCTGCACATGGCCGGCGGCGACGTCGTTGAGGGCCGGGCCGCCGCCTTTGTAGTGGATCAGGGTGATGTCGGCGCCGGTCTTGGTCTTGATCAACTCGACGGCGAAGTGCTGGAAGCTGGCGGCACCCGAGGTGCTGAAATTGACCACGCCCCTGTTCTTCTTGGTGTATTCGACCAACTCTTTCATCGTGTTGGGCGGGAAGGCGGAATTGGCGACCACCACGCTCGGGCCCATGCCCAGCATGGCGATCGGGGTGAAGGACTTCACCGGGTCAAACGGCAGCTTCATGACGGCCGAGTTCATGGTGAAGGTCGACGAAATGAGCAGCAGCGTGTTGCCATCGGGCTCCGCGCGAGCTGCGTTGGCAGCGCCGATGCTGCCGCCACCCCCGAGCACGTTTTCGACCACCACCGAGCGCTTGAGGCGGATCGACAGTTGTTGGGCCAGGACGCGTCCAACGATGTCGTTGCTGCCGCCAGTGGCGAAGGGAATGATGATCTTGATCGGCTTGCCGTCTTGGGCGAGGGCCTGGCTGGCCGGCCAGGCGGCCAGGGCGCCGATGCCGCCGGCGAGGGCCGATTGGAATTGGCGCCGGGTGAGGCGAGAGCTGTTCTGGGTCATGTTTGGTCTCCTGTTAACGCGTGAGGTGGGCGCGGGCTCGGGCCCTCGTTGCGAATAAGATGTCGGAATGGACAGCGAATGAATTTTGACTTCCGATATATACCGCGGGCGCGTCCGAACCGTACCTAGGATTTTCGCCAACCGGCTGCAGTAACCCTTGTATCGACTCGACCATGAAAAAGATCTACGTGCTCGACGCCTTTCACCCCGCGGGTCCGCAATGGCTGGCATCCCGGGCGGAGGTGATTCACTTTAACGACCCGCGCTCGGCAAACTGGCATGAAGACGCCGACGGCGTCATGATTCGCATGAAGCCGATGACCGCAGACGAGATGCAGCGCGCCAAAAAGTTGCGTGCCATCGTCAAGCAGGGCGTGGGCATTGAAGCCATCGATTTGAAGGCCGCAGCAGCCAAAGGCATCGTGGTGGCCAACACGCCTGGCATCAATGCGGATGCCGTCTGCGAAATGACGCTGGCGTTGGCCCTGGCGGTCTCCCGCCGGCTCGGGCAGTTGGACCGTATGGTGCGCGCCGGCGATCCGATCGAGCGTCCCAAGTTTCTGGGCATTGCCTTGCAGGGAAAGACGGTGGGCGTGATCGGCATGGGCAATATTGGCGTTCGTGTCGCAGCCACGTTCCAAGCCGCCCTCGGCTGCAAGATCCTCGCCTACGACCCGTTCTACCAGCCAGCCTCACCCGCGCGCGACCCCTGGGCTGCGATCCCTCATGAGCGCGTGCACGACCTGGCCGCCCTCTGGCCGCGCCTCGACCTGGTGAGCGTCCATGTGCCTCTGACCGATGTCACGCGACACATGCTGGGCCGCGCGGAGCTGGCCGCCATGCCCCCCGGCGCCATCGTGGTGAACGTCTCCCGCGGCGGTGTCGTCGACGAGCAGGCCCTGTATGAATCCATCCGCGACGGCCATACCTTCGGTGCCGGCATCGACGTTTGGGAGGAGCGTGAGCCGCCCGACGCCAGCCACCCGCTGCTGTCCCTGCCCACCGTGGTGGCCACGCCGCATGCGGCCGGCGGCACCCGAGAGACCCAGGAGATGGCCTCCCTGCAGGTCGCGCAGGAACTCCTCAAGATTCTCGAGGGCGGCGAGCCGCTGTCCCGCGTCGCCTGAGTCCGCCCGCATTCCAATCACCCCCCCAAAGTCAGACTGACCATGCCCCAACTTCTTCCCGTCAATCCCGTCAAGCAACGCCTGCGCGCCGGCGATGCCGCGCTTGGTATGAACATCCGCCTCGGTCGCTCCGCCGACATCGCACGGGTGGCCAAGGCCAGTGGCCACGACTTCATCTTCATTGATACCCAGCACTCGGTCTTCAACCTGGAGACCATCCATCACATCGCCCAGGCCGCGCTGGCCATCGGCATCGCACCCCTGGTGCGGGTCAAGGGCATCAACGACCCCGACGTGTCTTTGCTGCTGGACAACGCTGTCACCGGCATCGTCTACCCCGATATCAACAACGCCAAAGAGGCGCAGAAGGCCGTCGACGTCTGCCGCTTTGCGCCTTTAGGCAAGCGCTCCGTGGTGGGCGGCTACCCGCATTTCGACTACAAGTCGGTGCCGCTGTCGCAGGCCGTCGAAGAACTCAATGAGGCCTGCTTGTTGGTGTGCATGATCGAGACCGCCGAAGGCTTGGCCAACATCGAAGAGATTTGCGCAGTGCCTGGCATCGACGTGATTCACATGGGGACGAACGACTTTGCCGCCAACATTGGCAAGGCCGGCAAGTTCGACGACCCCGAGGTGGTGGCTGCGCAGGCGCGGGTGATCGAGGTGGCCCGCAAGCACGGCAAGTTTGCTGGCTGCGGTGGCAACCGGAATGTGGAGCGCCAGGTCAATGCCATTCGCAGTGGCGCTCAGTTCGTGACCACCCAGACCGACATCAGCTTCCTCATGGCCTCCGCCCAGGAATGGGTGGGCGGTGTGCGCGAAGCACTGGCCGCGGGCAACAAGTAGTCAGGCCGGCGAGGCCAGCGTTTCGAGCAATTCGGTCTCGATCTCGATCTGCGCTCGGCTTTGCTGCAGCTCGGGCCCGTCGATCAGGAAGGTGTCCTCGACGCGCTCGCCCAGGGTTGAAACCTTGGCCAGTTTCAGGTTGATCCGGTGCCGCGCCAGCACCCGGGCCACCGAGTACAGCAGGCCCACCCGGTCGCTCGCCGAGATGGACAGCAGCCAGCGCTGGGCTTTCTCGTCGGGGGCCAACGTGACGCGCGGCGCGATCGGGAAGCTCTTGACCCGGCGTGACACGCGTCCGCGGCTGGGCCCCGGCAGCGGCCCAGCCTCCGCCAGCACCTGACCGAGACCGGCTTCCCCCATCGAGACCAGCTCCCGGTAATGGTCTGGCAGCGAGGGGCTGACCACCTGGAAGGTGTCCAGTGCACGCTGGTCCTGGGTGGTGTGGATGCGTGCATCCAGAATGGAAAAGCCTGCCTGATCGAAGTAGCCGCAGATGCGGGCGAACAGGTCGGCCTGGTCGGGCGTGTAGACCAGCACCTGCAGCCCCTCGCCCAGGGGCGACACCCGGGCCCGCACCAGCGGATCGCCGGGGGCGCCGCCTTCAAGGCCGGCCAGGTGACGCGAGACATGTCGGGTGTGCCAGGCGATCTCGCTGGCGTCGTGGCGCATGAAATAACTCACGTCCAGCGTGGACCATAGCGTCTTGTGGGCGTCGTGAGGCACGGCGTACAGGCCCAGCTGCACCAGCGCCTCGCGCTGGCGCGAGGCCACCTCGGCGTCGCGGTCCGGTGCCCGCCCGCCCAGGGCGCGGACGGTGAACCTGTACAGGTCTTCCAGCAGCTTGCCTTTCCAGGCGTTCCAGACCTTGGGGCTGGTGCCGCGGATATCAGCCACTGTGAGCAGATAAAGCGCAGTGAGGTTGCGCTCGTTGCCCACGCGCTGGGCGAAACGCCCGATCACCTCGGGGTCTGACAGGTCTTGCTTCTGCGCGATATGGCTCATGGTCAGGTGCTCGCGCACCAGAAACTCGATCAGCTGCGCGTCTTCGCGGCCGATGCGGTGCTGCCGGCAGAAGGTGCGCACCTCGTACCCGCCCAGGTCGGAGTGGTCGCCGCCACGGCCCTTGGCGATGTCGTGGAACAAGGCGGCAACAAACAGCAGCCAGGGCTTGTCCCAGCCGCCCGCCAACTGCGAGCAGAAGGGGTACTCGTGGGCATGCTCGGGGATGAAGAAGCGCCGCACGTTCCGCAGCACCATCAGAATGTGCTGGTCTACCGTGTAGACGTGGAACAGGTCATGCTGCATCTGGCCCACGATGCGTCGGAAGGCCCACAGGTAGCGCCCCAGCACCGAGGTCTGGTTCATCAGGCGCATGGCGTGGGTGATGCCCTCATGCTCCATCAGGATCTTGCGGAAAGTCTCCCGGTTGACGGGGTCGGCGCGAAAGCGCCCGTCCATGACCCGGCGCGCGTTGTATAGGGCGCGCAGGGTTCGCGCCGACAGGCCATTGACGCCCGGCGTGGTCTGGTAGACAAGGAATGTCTCCAGGATGGCGTGCGGCTCACGCAGGTACAGGTCGTCGGCACAGACCTCGATCAGGCCCGCGTTGTTGGCAAACCGCGCGTTGATCGCCTGCGGCACATGCTGCTCGGGCTTGAGCCGCTCCTCGATATTGAGCAGCAAGATCTGATTGAGCTGGGTCACCGCCTTGGCCGCCCAGTAAAAGCGCCGCATCAGCACCTCGCTGGCGCGCTCGATCAGCCGTCCGCTCTCGCTGGTGCGACCCTCGTCACCAAAGGACTCGGCCACCGCCGTCTGCAGGTCGAAGACCAGCCGGTCCTCGCGTCGGCCGGCAATCAGGTGCAAGCGCGCGCGCAGCAACGACAACAAGGCCTCGTTGCGTTTGATTTGCCGGGCTTCGAAGGCAGTAGCCAGTCCCTTGCGGGCCAGTTCATCCCAGGTTTGACCCAAGCCGGCGGCACGCGCCACCCAGAGGATGACCTGCAAGTCCCGCAGGCCGCCGGGTGACTCTTTCACATTGGGTTCGAGCGAGTAGGGCGTGTTCTCGTACTTGGTGTGCCGCTGGCGCATCTCCGCCGTTTTGGCGATGAAGAAGGCGTGCGGGTCCATCGCGGCGGCAAAGCGGGCCTGGTAGGTGCGGTACAGGCCAGTGTGTCCCGCGACGCGCCGCGATTCGAGCAGCGAAGTCTGTACCGTGACGTCGCCGGCTGCCTGCTCCAGGCATTCGGAGAGGGTGCGTACGCTCGAGCCGATTTCCAGACCGGCGTCCCAGCAGTTGCCGATGAAGGATTCGAGCCTGGTCTGCAGCGCCGGGTCCGCGCCCGGCTGCGTGCCGTCCGGCATCAGCAGCAGCACGTCGATGTCCGAGTGCGGAAACAGCTCGCCCCGCCCGTAGCCGCCCACGGCCACCAGGGTGAAGCTGGCGGGCAAGCCCGATCGGGCCCACAGGGTACGCAGCGTGGCGTCAGCCTCGCGGGTCAGGCCCCGAAGCACCCGGTGGATGCCCCGCGCCGACGCCCCAGTTGTCTTCAGCGGCGCCAGACAGGCCGCCTTGCGGGCGCGCCAATCGTCCCGCAGGCTTGCCAGGTCGGCCGTTGACAACGGGGTAGGCAGGGTGCCGTTTGCGTTCATGGGCTCGTCCGGTCTGACTTCATCGGGACGTCGGGTGAGCCGGTCGGATCAAGCGGCTACAAAAGCCGGCGGCGGCGGGCTGCCCGCCGAGAGGGTGAGAACCTCGTAGCCGGTTTCGGTGACCAGCACCGTGTGCTCCCATTGGGCGGAGAGCGAGCGGTCGCGGGTGACGATGGTCCAGCCGTCATTGCCGTGCTCCTTCACCTCGCGACGGCCCAGGTTGATCATGGGCTCGATGGTGAAGGTCATGCCGGGTTTGAGCTCCTCGAGGGTGCCGGGCCGGCCGTAATGCAGCACCTGGGGCTCCTCGTGGAATTTGCGGCCGATGCCATGGCCGCAGAACTCGCGCACCACGGAAAAACCGTTTCCCTCGGCGAACTTCTGAATGGCGTGGCCAATGTCTCCCAGGCGGATGCCAGGCTTGACCTTGACGATGCCATGCCACATGGCCTCGAAGGTGAGCTGCACCAGGCGCTTGGCGGCGATGGAGGCATCGCCGACGACGAACATGCGGGAGGTGTCGCCGTACCAGCCGTCCTTGATGACGGTGACGTCCACGTTGACGATATCGCCCTTTTTCAGGGGCTTTTCGTTCGGGATGCCGTGGCAAACCACATGGTTGACCGAGGTGCACAGCGAGGCAGGGTAGGGAGGGTAACCCGGCGGCTGGTAGCCCAGGGTGGCTGAGACGCTGCCCTGTTTTTGCATGCACTCAGAGGCCAGGCGGTCGATCTCGAGGGTGGTGATGCCCGGCTGGATCAGCGGGGTCAGGTAATCCAGGACCTCAGAGGCCAGCCGGCAGGCGGTGCGCATGCCTTCGATCTCGGCGGCGTCCTTGTAAGTGATGCTCATGGAACGATTATCCCAGACGGGGCTGCGCCGCCCCGGAGGCTGTCGGAGCCTGATTCCGCAGCCGCCCGGTAAAATGCCGGGTTGCTCGAACAGGCCCCAACGTGACCCTGCACATCTCCGAATTCGAGGGCGGTCAGGCGCTCAGCGCCTTCCGCGTCCAGCAGCTGCTTCCCCGCCTGCAGGCTGTCCACGAACGCATCCTGGGCCTGTCGGCCCGCTTCATCCATTTGGCTGCCTGGGAGCAGGCGCCCGACGCCAGCGCCCGTGAGCGCCTGGCGGCCCTCCTCACCTATGGCGACCCGGCCGAGCCCCTGGCCCGCGCGAAGGACGAGAGCGGCGAGGTGGTGCTGGTCACGCCCCGTCTGGGCACCGTTTCTCCCTGGGCCTCCAAGGCCACCGACATCGCCCACAACTGCGGCCTGGGTCTGCGGCGGGTCGAGCGCATCGTCGAATACCGGGTCCATCCTCAGTTCGGCTGGCTGTCCGGCAAGGCCGGCATGAACCCGGAGCAGATGGCGGCGGTGGCTGCCCTTCTTCATGACCGCATGACCGAGTCGGTGGTGCAGGACCGGGCGCAGGCCCACGCCCTGTTCACCGCCTTGCAGGCGCCAGCCATGGAGCGGGTGGACCTGCTCGCGGGTGGCCGAGGCGCCTTGGAGGCGGCCAACATCCGCTTCGGCTTAGCGCTGGCCGACGACGAGATGGACTACCTGGTGGCGGCCTTCCAGAAGCTGGGGCGCAACCCGACCGATGTCGAGCTGATGATGTTCGCCCAGGCCAACAGCGAGCATTGCCGGCACAAGATCTTCAACGCGCGCTTCACCATCGACGGCCAGGACCAAGACCTGAGCCTGTTCGGGATGATCCGCAACACCCACCAAAAGCATCCCCAGCACACGGTGGTGGCCTATTCGGACAATGCCGCCGTCATGGAAGGCCATGAGGTCGAGCTGTTCCTGCCCCAGCCCCAGGCTGAAGGCGGGCCTGCGACCTACCAAGGACGCAGGGCCACCCAGCATGTGCTGATGAAGGTGGAGACACACAACCACCCGACCGCGATCTCGCCTTTTCCTGGGGCCTCCACCGGTGCCGGCGGCGAGATCCGCGACGAGGGCGCCACCGGCCGGGGCTCGCGCCCCAAAGCCGGGGTGACCGGTTTCTCGGTTTCACGTCTGTGGGAGGCGCCGCAAGCGCCCTCGTATGGCAAGCCGGCGCACATCGCCAGCCCGCTGCAGATCATGACCGAGGGCCCCTTGGGCGGTGCGGCTTTCAACAACGAGTTTGGCCGGCCCAACCTGGCGGGCTACTTCCGCGAGTACGAGCAGGTGGTGGACGGAGTGGTACGCGGCTACCACAAGCCCATCATGATTGCCGGCGGCCTGGGCGGTATTGACGCGGGCCTCACCCACAAGATCGAGTTCCCGCCCCGCACCCTGCTGGTGCAACTGGGCGGCCCTGGCATGCGCATCGGCATGGGCGGTGGCGCGGCCAGTTCCATGGCGACCGGCACCAATGCCGCCGAGCTTGACTTTGACTCGGTGCAGCGCGGCAACCCCGAGATCGAGCGCCGGGCGCAGGAGGTCATCAACCACTGCTGGAATTTGGGCGAGAACAACCCCATCCTCGCCATTCACGACGTGGGTGCGGGCGGCTTGTCCAACGCTTTCCCCGAGCTCACGAACGACGCCGGGCGCGGCGCGCGCTTCGATCTTTCCCAGGTGCCGCTGGAGGAAACCGGTCTGGCCCCGAAGGAGATTTGGTGCAACGAGAGCCAGGAGCGCTACGTGATGGCGATCGCGCCGGAGTCGCTCGCCCAGTTCCGCAGTTTCTGTGAGCGTGAGCGCTGCCCCTTCGCGGTGGTGGGCGTCGCGACCGCCGAGCGTCAGCTGGTGGTGGCCGACGACCAGAACGCCGCGGTGGACATGCCGATGGAAGTCCTTCTGGGCAAGGCACCCAAGATGCACCGCAAGGTCGCGCGCCTGGCGCGCAGCGTTGCGCCCCTGCAGCTCGATGGGGTGAGCCTGCCAGACTCGGTGATCCGCGTCCTCTCGCACCCCACGGTGGCATCGAAGCGCTTTTTGATCACCATCGGCGACCGTACCGTGGGCGCCATGACCCACCGCGACCAGATGGTCGGACCCTGGCAGGTGCCGGTGGCCGACGTGGCGGTGACCCTGGCCGACTACCGGGGCTTTGCCGGCGAGGCCATGGCCATGGGTGAACGCACCCCACTGGCCTCGGTCGATGGCCCGGCCTCGGGCCGCATGGCGGTGGCAGAAGCCATCACCAACCTGCTGGCCGCTCCCATCGAACTTCCCAAGGTCAAGCTCTCCGCCAACTGGATGGCCGCCTGCGGCGAACCGGGCGAAGACGCGGCCCTCTATGACACCGTGCGGGCCGTCGGGATGGAACTGTGCCCGGCGCTGGGCATCTCCATCCCGGTGGGCAAGGACAGCCTGTCCATGCGCACCCAGTGGCAGGAGGGCGGCGAGACGAAGAAGGTCACCTCTCCGGTGAGCCTGGTCATCACCGCCTTTGCCAGCCTCTCCGATGTACGGGGCACGCTCACCCCCCAGTTGGATGCGCAGCAGGACAGCACCCTCGTGCTGGTTGATCTGGGCAAGGGCCGAATGCGCATGGGGGGGTCGATCCTGGCCCAGGTGCTCAATCAGCCCGGCGGCGAGGTGCCCGACCTCGACGATGCACAAGACCTGGTTCATCTGGTCAACGCAGTCAACCAGCTGCGCGCTGAGGGCCGGATCCTCGCCTACCACGACCGCAGCGACGGAGGCCTGTTGGCAGCTGCCGCCGAGATGGGCTTTGCCGGCCAGGTGGGCGTCTCGCTCAATGTGGACATGCTGGTTACCGAGGGCGACGGCATCACCGACAGCCGGGCCGACCATGGCGACGCCAAGAACTGGGCGGGGCAGGTGAGCGCGCGGCGCGAGGAACTCACCCTCAAGGCCCTGTTCAACGAGGAACTGGGGGTGCTGCTCCAGGTGCCCACCGCGGTGCGCAACGAGGTGATGCAGGTGCTGCGCGCCCATGGCCTGTCGCGCCACAGCCACTTTGTCGGCATGACCCGCCCTGCGTCCTCGGCGATTGCGGTGGGCAAGGGCGAGCTGCAGGTCTGGCGTGACACCAAGGCGGTGTTCTCGGCCAAGCTGCCCGACCTGCACCAGGTCTGGGACAGCGTGAGCTGGAAGATCTGCCAGCAGCGGGACAACCCCGCTTGCGCCGACCAGGAGCACGCCGCCGCCGGCGACCCCACCGACCCGGGCCTGCAATTTGCGCCCAGCTTCGACGCCACCGACGACGTGGCCGCGCCGTATCTCAACCTCGCCCGGCCCCGCGTGGCCATCTTGCGCGAGCAGGGCGTCAACTCCCATGTGGAAATGGGCTACTGCTTCAACCTCGCCGGCTTCGAGGCGGTCGACGTGCACATGACCGACCTGCAGACTGGGCGCGCCACGCTGGCT
>NZ_JARXAB010000090.1 GCF_029866045.1 Ramlibacter sp.
ACACGGCAGGCTGCGGTAATGGCCCTGCCAGGCCAGCGCCGCTCGGTAGCCGGGTGGGGCTGGAAGGGCCACTACCCAGACGGGTGTGTCCAGCCCCAGCGCCGGGCCGGCGCCCAGCGGGTTGGGAATGACAAAGGAGGCTAGCGGCAGGGTCAGGCCCTGCTGCAGACACTTGGCGACAGCCTCTTTGGCCGCCCACCAGGCAAAGAAGGCGGTGCGTTGAAGTTTTGCGGGCATTCGAGCCAGGGCCCGGACCTCGCGCGGATGGAAGAAGCGCCGAGCCACTGGCGCCATGCCAAAGGTCACGTCCACCCACTCGATATCGATGCCCACGGGAACGCCGGGGCAGGCAGCCGCTGCGACCTGGTCGCCGCTGTGGCTTACGTTGATCGCGCAGCCGGGGAGATCCGGCAGGATCGGAGCTCCCGAGGCCAAATGGGTCACGGGGGCGTGTGACCACCAGGCGCCCAACTGCTGGTGCAGCAGGCCACGCAACAGGGCGCGGCCAGACAGGGAGCGGACCTGGGCCATGCCCAGGCGGTCGCGGTAGTCGTCCGCGTCGGTGGCCGTCTCGAAGCGCCTGCGCAGCGCCCCTGCGGTCGCCAAGTTGGCATGGCACCACCAGGCATGGCCAGCCCGGTTGGGCGGTAGGTTCAGCGCCTTTTCCATCGCGATTGTTTTGAGTCTAAAGCGCGCGTAGGCCTTAGCGCGTCCGCATGATTCGGAACTCCCGCGTGACCGCCGGGTTGCCGGCCTGGCGGGTGTCCACCGTCCAGTCCCACTCGACGCGGTCGTTGCCGTGCCGAACCTCGCCCCAGACGCGTTGCGCACCGCAGCCCGAGGGTCCGACGCGCAGGCGTACGTCTTCACCATTGATCGACTCGGCCCGGCCGATCGAGTATCGCTGGCGCACGGCGACGTCGCGCCCGGCCTGTTGGCGATCCAGGAACCAACGCCAGACCTCGACCACCAGTGCTTCCTGGCTGGGGTCGTGGAACAGGACATAGCGCACCACCATCGACAGGCCACGTACCGGGTCGTTCCAGAGCATGTAGTAGGCCTCGGTTTCGTTGACGTGGGCGGGGCGAACCCCAGCCTTTCGTCCAGTCAGGGTGGGCCAGACGCGGATCTTCCGGACTGGTTCCCCGCCACGATCGCAGTCGCGCCGGCGCTGGCGGTTGCGACGCCTTGCACCGCCTTGTCTCGAGAGGGTGCCTTGAGCTCTGCTAGCACTCCTGGCACCTCGTCATAGAAGCCGCTGCTGATGAAGTGGCGGGTGTAGCGCTCGAGCAGCTTGAGCGCTGGCGGTGGCACGAAGGCGAGGTCTTGGATCGCCTCGCGGAATTGGCGGCTGTCCACGAGCGGGAAGAAAACCTGCGCTTGTGACATGGCCTCGATGAAGTCGACAAAGGGCGCCAGGGCGTTTTTCCGAATCATTTCTGGTCCGAGATCTAGGAATTCCTTCTTCCAGATCTCCCAGGGAACGGCTCTGAGTACGAAGCCTGCCTTCTGGTGCCAGTCGATGTAGTCTGAGACCGAACGACTGTCGGGGTGAGTGATGAAGTAGGCCCGGTTCAGGTTCTTTGGCGCTTGTGCGATGTGGACGATGGACTTGCTCACGAAGTCGATCGGTGCCACCTCCCAGAGGCTATCGAGTGCTGGAAAGCATTGCAGCTGCAGGCAGCCCTTGAAGACTTGCGGAAGAAATTCGTCGAGCTTGTGATAGGTGCCGTCCGACAGGCCGCTTATGAGCGGCGGTCGATAGATCGCGCCCGGGATACCTCGCTCTTGAAAAGCCGTCCAGACCATCTTGTCACTGACATATTTGCTTTGCTCGTAGCCGTTGAGAAGATCCTCTCCGTGGAGCAAGGGGCTGGTTTCTGGGATCGGCGTCTTTCGGTCATAGCCGTTTGACATCACCACGCCCAGGGTGGAGACGTAGTGGAATTGGATACGGCGTGGCGCATCGGCACAGGCCAGCCGAAGCAGGTGCTCGGTCGCGTCGACATTGGTGGCCTTGAGATACTGGTAGGGATGGACGAAGTTCACCGACGCGGCGCTGTGCAAGATTGTGTCGATGTCTGCGGCCAGGGCGGCAAAGCGCGTTGGTGTCAGCCCTAACAAGGGCGCGCTCATATCGCCCGGTACGACCGACAGCCGGGCGCTGGCATCGGTTGTCTCCAGCTGGTAATTCCGCAGGTTCGACAGCACGCGCGCGAGCCCATTTTCGGCAGTGCGCGCGCGCACCAGGCAGACGATATGGGCTTGGGTCTGTTTGAGCAGTTCATGCAGGAGAAACGCCCCCAGGTATCCGGTAGCGCCCGTGAGCAGCACGCGCTGCATGGGCGTGTTGTAGGTGCTGGGATCGCTGCCCGCGATTGAAATACTTTTATCTAGCCGGCCTTCTTCTGCCATGCGATAGCCGCCGCTTGGCGGGGCGGGAAGGTCGCCGGTTCGCGCCACCTCAATGGCTCGGGCGAGGTGGGCAATAGTAGGTGCCTCTAACAACTGCAGCGAAATCTTTCTCGGTGCACCAAATTCCCAACTGCGCTCGAGGACCGCTGCTGCAGTGTGGACGTTGCCTCCCAGCGCATAGAAGTCATCGTGGATGCCGATGGGGTCGATCTGAAGCACGCTGCGCCAGATCGCGCACAGACGCTGCTCCCAAACCGTGCGGGGGGTGGCGTACTCGGTGGGCAGCGCTGGGCGCTGGTTGCTTCCCGCGCGCAGGAGCTGCTGCGCCAGGTTGTCAATATCCCGCCCCGTGCGGGGAAGCATCGCGAGCTCGGCCGAGGCCTGTACGCCCCCGAGCGGGTCACCGCCCATCGTGATGCCCGGGGCTGAACTGGAGATCAGGGCGGCGTAGCGTCGCACGATTTCCGTGGCCAGGGCCATAAAACATGCGTGTGTGAAGGGAATGTGCCCCTGCGCATCTCGCGCTTCGTCAAAGAGTGCGGTGATCTTGTAGTTCTGGTCAATGCGACGGAGGTCGACCACATGGACATTAGAAAGGTCGCTGGTGCCATCGATCAGGGCCTGATCCAGTGCGTCCATTTGATTCAACAGGCCCAATCGGCTCACCGCCTGGGGTGAATGCGGTGCCAGCACGATAAGCAGCGGGATGCGGCTGCGATGGGCGGCGGCACGCAAGGCGTCCAGTAGCTCATTGACCAGAGAGCTTGCATCTTCCGGTGTTGCCGGTTCTGCGCTGGAGCGAAGCAGGTCCTCCAGTCGGATCACGAGCGCCGCCATTCCCTGCGATGTGCTGCCGACCAGGCCTTGCGAGTTGCGAAGTTCCCCTAGTACTTGGTTGTAGCGTGCACAGGTGACCTCGCAAGGCCGGTCCATGCGTTTTAGTAGGAAGCGCAACGCGTCGCCCAGAGGCGCTGCGGTGAAAGTGGCTGCGACAACCAAGGTTTGCTTGAGGCTCGCGCCTGGCGCGTCGCGGCGCTTGCGGCGCTCTTGCATCCCGAGCAACTCATCGCACAGTTGATCGACTGACTCAAATTCGTAGAAAGCCGTTGGCTCGACATCGATTGAGAGAAGTTCCTCAATCTCTCCGGCCAATCTCACCACATGGACCGAGCTCATGCCCAGCTCATGGATCGATCGGCTGAAGTCGACCTCGCTGATCGATAGGTCGGTACATTTGCTAATTTCATGGCGGAGCCAGTCCCTGAATTCGGCGAATGGTCGTTGCGGGGCGAGATGGTCAATGGTGTTGAGGATCATGTTGGGCAACCGGTGGTCCAGGGAGCTCGTGCTAAGGTGACCCCTACGCACGTGCGCATTTTTTTCTTAGGAATCAAATCGGCCAATGACCTGCAGTGCTCCGGACTGCAGCAGCTCCCGGCAGGCGCGGCGCTGGATCTTTCCGCTGGTGGTCATGGGGAGCTGCCCCCGCTCGAGCAGCACCACCTCGGCCACTGGCACCTGGTGGTGTTGCGCCACACGCGTGCGTATCGCCCGTGCTGTGAGCAGGGGGTCGAAGTCAGCCGAAAGGCGCCGGTGCACCTCGGCCAGCACCATCACGGCCTCGCCTGCAAGGCCATCGACCGCCAGGGCCGCCACCGCATGCGGGCGGATCGCAGGGCTGGCCGACTCCACCGTCTCTTCGATGTCCTGCGGGTAGTGGTTTTTGCCGGCGACGATGATCAGGTCCTTGACCCGGCCGGTGACATACAGCTCGCCCTCTTCGTCGAGAAAACCCAGGTCGCCGGTGCGAAGAAAGGGGCCTTCGCCGCTCAGGGTGCGGGCCTCGAACGTGTCATGGCTCTGCTCGGGTCGCCCCCAGTACCCCTTGGCCACGGTGGGGCCGGCCACCCAGATTTCGCCGATTCGCCCGCCCAGGCAGGGTGCGTGCGTGTCCGGGTCCACGATGACCACCCGCGTCTGCAGTGCCACTTTGCCGCAGCTGACCAGGTGGCGTTCGGGCCGTCCCTCATGGGGCGCCTTGACCTGGCCCATCGACAGCTGGGCAGCATCCGCGGAGTGGAAGACGGGATTGCCGTCGCGCGGCTTGATGCTCACCGCCAGCGTCGCCTCGGCCAAGCCATAAGCCGGGTTGGGCGAGGTAGGCGGCAGGCCCAGGGCTGCGAAAGTGCGTGTGAATCGCTCGATGCTCGATTGCCGTATCGGCTCGGCCGAATTGAAGGCCACCGCCCAGCAAGACAGGTCGACATCGGCCAGCCGGTCCAACTGCACGCTGTTGCAGCACAGGTCGTAGATGAAATTGGGCGCACCGGCGTGGGTGATGCGCAGCTGGCTGATGGCGCGTAGCCAACGCTCTGGGTGCATGACCACGGCATTCGGCGTTGACAGCCACAGCGGGATGCCGCAAAACAAGGGCTGTAGACCACCGACGATGAGACCCATGTCGTGGTAGAGGGGTAGCCAGGACAGTGCCCGATCCTCACTGCGCAGCTCGCAGTGGGTCTGGATGTACCGCCCCTGGTACATCAAATTTCCGTGCGTGACCATCACGCCGCGGGGCATACCGGTCGAGCCAGAGGTGTATTGCAAAAAGGCCAACTCGTCGGCCGCGGGGTGATGCGGGTACCAAGCTGCGGCCATCGCGTCGTCGATTGCATCGACCGCCACCCGCAGCAGCGGCGGGAAGTCGGCCTCGCCGAGCCCCAAGCGACCCTGGCGCTCGCTGGCGCTGAAGTTGGTCAGGAGCAAGCGCGCGCCGCAATCGGCCGCCACTGCCTTGAAGCGCGCCACATGATTGCGCTGGGTTGGCGCGAACAAGGGCACGGCAATCACCCCCGCGTAGGCACAGGCCAAAAAGCTGAGCAGGTAGTCGGCGTCGTTGTCGAAGACCAGCAGAGCCCGCTCGCCGGCCGCGCCCAAGGCCTGCAGCTTCGCCGCGATGGCTCGGCAGCGGAGGTCAACCTCCGCGTAGGTGTAGCGGCGCCCTTCGTCCTTGAGGTTGGGCAACTCGGTCAGTGCGAGCTGGTCCCCGCGGAGTGCCGCATGGTGGCCGAGGACGTCGACGTAGCTGTTGAAGTGGAAATTGGCGGAGGAGGCGGCGCCGTCCTCCAGGTCGAAAAAGGTCCTGGCGTTCATGATCCGAGGCAATCGACAGGTGGCGAGCAGGGCCTACCGCTTTGCCCCGGCTTGGCTGGTGAGCCAACTCATCAGCTAGCGGGCAATCCTACAGATGAATACAAAAATATCAACAGAAATTTGAAAGTAATTTTATGTGGCTATTTTGGTTGAGTTCATCATCCACCCCAAAGGCAAGGCGATTGCATTACCATCTTCGGCATTCCCTCTTTCCCCGGAGCGCGCCATGCCTGCCACGCTAGAAGTCGAATCCACCCTGACCGACCGCTACCAGACCACGGTGCCCGAGACCGTGCGTCGCGCGCTTCGACTCGGCAAGCGAGACAAGATTCAATACACCATCCGCCCGGGGGGCGAAGTGGTGATGACGCGCGTTGATGCCTCTGAAGCGCACGACCCGGTGCTCGGTCAGTTCTTGAATTTCCTGGCAGACGACATCGCCAACCATCCGGAGCGACTGAAGGTCATCGACCCCGCCCTGGTGCAGCGCATTCAATCGCTGACTGGTGGCATCGACGTCGATCTCGACGCACCCTTGTCGGCGGACGATGAATGAACAGCGGCAAGCCCGCGCTTTTGCTCATTCACGGTTGGACGGTCTTCGCGCACCCGCTGTTTCTCGCGCAGCTGGAAGGCCTGGTCCAGCAGGTCGAGCGACTCAGGAAAAAAGACCCCGGCGGGTATGTGAAAAAGAACGCCAGCAAGCGACTGGCAGCGGTTGCCAAATTGGCAGTCGATGTCATCCCGCAAGACCCGGCGAGGCCAGAGTACCGACAAGGCAGCACGCTGGGCGACGACTACAAGCACTGGTTCCGGGCCAAGTTTTTCCAGCAATACCGCCTGTTCTTTCGCTACCACGCGCCCAGCCAAGTGATCGTGCTGGCCTGGGTGAACGATGAGGACAGCAAACGTGCCTATGACAGCGGAGACGATGCCTACCGAGTGTTCGGGAAGATGCTTGACAGCGGACACCCGCCGGACGATTGGGATCAGCTGCTGAAAGAGTCTCAGTCTGCTGCGAAGCGAATGCAGTCCAGCATGGCGTCGCTGAAGCGATTGGAGTGATGAAGTCCGCGCCGATCAACGCGAGTGCGGACTTCTACCGCGACAGCAGGTCCACGTAGGGCTGATAGCTGTAGCTCCGGTTCTTCTTCTGGCCCGTCACTTCAGTCACGATACCCAGGTCTTCCAGTGCCTTGACCGCAGCCGTTGCCGTCGGAAAACTTGTCTCGAGTTGTTGGCGCACGCGCTCGATTGTGAAGCGCGGCATCATCGGTAGCATTTCGAACAGACGGTAGCTTGCCGGTCCTGCCTTGGCCGATTGCAGCAAGCGCTTGCGGTCGGCGGCGACCAGGGAAGCCACTGCAATGACGTTGCGCTCTGCATCTCCGGCGGCCACCGCCACCGCATCCAGGAAGAAAGTCACCCAGGACTCCCAGTCTCCCCCAGAGCGGATGTTCGACAGCCGCCGGTAGTACTCAGATTGGTGTTGCTTGAGGTAGCCACTGAGGTACATCAAAGGCTCATGCAGGAGACGCCATTGCTCAAACAGGGCTGCGATCAGCAAGCGGCCGATGCGGCCGTTGCCATCCAAAAACGGATGGATGGTCTCAAACTGTGCATGAATGAGCGCTACGCGGACCAGCGGCGGAAACTCGGTTCCGCCCACGTGGATGAAGCGCTCCATATCGGCCAGCAAGGCCGCGACGTGGTCCGGCGGGGGCGGTACAAATGCAGCATTGCCCGGCCGGGTCCCACCAATCCAGTTTTGCGACCGTCTCAGCTCTCCAGGCTGCTTGCCTGCGCCTCTCACACCGTCCATGAGCAGGCGGTGGGCATCGCACAGCAAACGCACGCTCATGGGCAATCCTTTGGGATCGCGCAATTGCTCTTGCACCCATCGGAAGGCACGCAGGTAATTGGTCACCTCCTCCACATCGTCGATGTTGCTGACCTTGAAGCCCGCCTCCTCGTCGAACAAGTCGATCAGGGTGGCTTGCGTTCCCTCAATTTGCGACGTGAGCAAGGCCTCCTTGCGGATGGCGCCATACAGCAGCCAGTCCACCGAGGGGACCAAGCCAGACACCCCCTCAAGACGCGCCAGCGCCAGTTCGGCTCTTCGGTTGGGGTCCGCATAAACCTCTGGCATCAGGGCTGGCTCAGACGGTGGCAAGGGGTGGGGCACAAACGCCCGCACCGACTCACCCAAGGTGGTAGGGGAGGCGTAGGTTCCGGTGTGTCGTGTCATTGAAAGCCCGCTTTAACTGAGGCTGGCCAAATTAAACCATTCTTTAATTTGGCTCGGGCGCTCAATTCCGCGCTTTCGTCTGGGCAGGCGTGGCCCGCAGCATCATCAAGGCACCCACCATTGCCACACCCACTGCCGCCGAGAGGTACAGGCTGCCCAAGCTCCAGCGCGCCAGCGCGAGGTCGAATCGCCAAGGTATCCGCTGCCGTCTGAATGCAAGTACGCCGACCCCTCGCTCAGTGAAACTCAGAAACCGGCTTCCTTCTGATGCCTCACTGCAAGGATGATGATGTGCTGCGCATCCAGCCTGTAGCGTGCCACGTAGCCGCTGTCGCCAAAATCGACGATCCAGTCACGGAATTCGTCATCCATGTCCAGGACGGGCCTCCCCAGGCCAGGTTGTAGGGACAACACTCGGACACCTTGGCGAATGGCAGAGGCAGCTCGCGTAGCCGCGTCCTGATTCTTCGAGGCGAGAAACCGATAGAGGCGCTGCACATCGAGCAGGGCCTGGGGCGACCAAATCAGCTGCGGCATGCTGGCGGATCAAGGTCGTTGCCCTGCTCCAGCTCGGCGAGCCAGGCATCTGCTGCCTCTGCTGTCACGTGTTGGCCGGTGGCGCGAAAGGCCTCCCACGCTTGCACAGTGTCTTGACGAAACGCTTCCCGCTTTTCTTCCCGGTCGACGTATTGGGTGATCGCCTCTCGCATCAGCCAGTGCGGTGTACGCTGGCGCGCGTCTGCCAAACGCTTCACGCGAGCCTTGGTGTCGTCGTCGATCTTGATCGCGACAGGTCGAACGCTAGCAACAGCCATGACATCCTCCGGAAGAGTATTACTTGGTAATACCTGAAGATACTACGCTGCGTTATCGATCGCAATCTGCGCCTAGGCCTTGTGGGTTCGGCTATTTGCCTGAGAGCTGTTAGCGCGCATCTGGATCCGCGTCTGCAGGCGTAGCCCGCAGCATCATCAAGGCCCCCACCATCGCCACGCCCACCGCCGCCGAGAGGTACAGGCTGCCCAAGCCCCAGCGCGCCAGCGCGAGGCCAAATAACCAAGGCGCCAGCGCCTGCGCAATGCGCGCCGGCACCAGCAGCAGGCCCTGGCGCTGGCCGTAGCCCTGGGCGCCGAAGATGGCCAGGGTCATGGTGCCCTTGGCAATGGTGAGGATGCCGTTGCCTGCGCCATGCAGCAGGCAAAAGGCTGCCGCACCGGGAGCACCAAAGGCCAAGAGCACCGCCACGCCCAGCGGGTGCAGGGCCGAGGCGATGCGGCCCGAGAGCAGCGGGTGCAACTTCTGCAGCACACCAAACTCCAGCACCCTTGCAGCCACCTGCGCCGGCCCGATGAGGCCACCCAGGGCGACGGCGGCGGCCAGGCTCACCCCGCTCGCCATCAGCAACTGCGGCAGGTGCGAGGCGAGGGCGGTGCTCACGAAGAGGGAGCCGCTAAAGACGAAGGAGAGCAGGAGGACGGTGCGAAGGCCCCGGTCGGGTGTGGGTGTGCCTTGTGCATCTGCTGCAGCTGGGTGGCCGCCAGGTGGGCCGTCGTCGGCGCGAGAGGCGGCGATCGTGGCTGCGGCTCGATCGGTGCTGGCCACGCCGGTGTCAGCAGGCGGGGTGGCGGGCTCTGCTCCGGCAGACGCCCCCAGCGGCTGCGCCTTCGGCAGCAACAGATTGAGCGGCAGCCCCAGCAGCAGGTGCATCGCGGCCCAGCCCAGGCAGGCGCCGCGCCAACCCCATTGCGATTCCATCCAGGCCGAGAGTGGCCAGCCCACGGTGCTTGCAAAGCCGGCGAGCAAGGTGATGCCGGTGATGGACGACCGCGCCTGGTCCCCGTGCAGCCGCACCAGGGTGGCAAAGCCGGCCTCGTACAGGCCGCTGCCCATCCCGATGCCCATGACGGCCCAGGCCAGGAAGAGGCCAAAGCCGTCCTCGGCCCGCGCCAGCAGCACGAGCGCGGTGGCAAACACCAGGCTGGTGCCTGCCAACACGGGCCGGCCACCGCGGCGGTCGATGGCGCGTCCGGCCCAGGGGCCGACGGCAGCCGAGACCAGCAAGGCCATGGTGAAGGCGGCAAAGACGGTGGGCGTGTCGACGCCTGTGTCTTTGGCCATCGCGGCGGCCAGCACCGCGGGCAGGTAGTAGGTGGAGGCCCAGGCCAGGGTCTGGGCGGTGCCCAGAAGGAAGACGTTGCGGACGCTGGGCGGGGTGGTCATGTGAGCAGTCCGCCTGTACCCGTGGCCGGTGTCTTGGGCGGGCGCTCAGGCGTCCGGGCTGGGGGGCTTGGGCGAGCCGGCCGTCGTGGCAGGCTGGCCCTGGTCGGCGATTGGGGCAGCGGGTGCGGCATCGGGAGGTGCCACCGGGTTCGTCGCCAGACTTGCGGCTGCTGCCGCCTCCTCGCGCTGACGCTGCTCGCGCTTGCGGCGCTCTTGCTTCAGGTCATGCAACTGCCACAGGCCCCAGGCCAGGGCCAGCAGGAAGACGCCAAGCTCGATCCAAATGCCCATGAAGCGCTCCGTCTCGAAGGGGTCAGACCTCGCGCCGCAGTGCGGGGAAGAGGATCACATCGCGAATGCTGGGCGAATCGGTCAGCAACATCATCAAGCGGTCAATGCCGATGCCGCAGCCGCCGGTGGGCGGCATGCCGTACTCGAGCGCGCGCACGAAGTCGTGGTCAAAGAACATGGCCTCGTCGTCGCCGGCGTCCTTGGCGTTGACCTGCGCGTGAAAGCGCGCCGCCTGGTCTTCGGCGTCGTTCAGCTCTGAGAAGCCGTTGCCGAACTCCCGGCCGGTGATGTACAGCTCAAAGCGCTCGGTCACCTCGGGGCGCTCGTCGTTGGCGCGGGCCAGCGGCGAGATCTCGGTGGGGTGCTCCATGATGAAGGTGGGCTGCCAGAGCTTTTCTTCCACCGTTTCTTCGAAGTACAGCACCTGCAGGCTGGCGAGGGTGCGGGTGGAGAGGCGGTGCTTTTCTTCGCTGAGTCCGAGCTTTTTCAGCGCCGGGATCAGCCACTCGCGGTCATCGGCGCCAGCGCCGGCGTCGGTGTGGGTGGCAATGGCTTCGCGGATGGTCAGGCGGGCAAAGGGCTCGGCCAGGTCGACTGGCTTGCCGCCGTAGGTCAGTTGCAGCGTGCCCGCGGCCTTGACGGCGGCGTCACGCACCAGGGCCTCGGTGAAGTCCATCAGGTCGCGGTAGTTCCAGTAGGCCGCGTAGAACTCCATCATCGTGAACTCGGGGTTGTGACGCACCGAGATGCCTTCGTTGCGGAAGTTGCGGTTGATCTCGAACACCCGCTCAAAGCCGCCGACGATGAGACGCTTGAGATACAGCTCCGGCGCGATGCGCAGGAACATCTGCTGGTCCAGCGCGTTGTGGTGGGTGGTGAAGGGCCTTGCGTTGGCGCCACCAGGAATCGGGTGGAGCATGGGCGTCTCCACCTCGAGGAAGTGGTGCTGCACCATGAACTCGCGAATGCCGGTCACGGCCTTGCTGCGAGCGATGAAGCGCTTGCGGGCGTCTTCGTCGGTCATCAGGTCCACATAGCGCTGGCGGTACTTCACTTCCTGGTCGTGAATGCCGTGAAACTTGTCCGGCATCGGCCGCAGGCTCTTGGTCAGCAGGCGCACCGAGGTGGCGTGAACCGAGAGCTCGCCGGTGCGGGTTTTGAACAGGTGGCCCTCGCAGGCCACGATGTCGCCCAGATCCCAATGCTTGAAGGCGGCGTAGACCTCTTCACCCACGCTGTCGCGGGTGACGTAGATTTGCACACGCCCGGTGCCGTCTTGCAAGGTGGCAAAGCTGGCCTTGCCCATGACGCGTTTGAGCATCATCCGGCCGGCGATGCGGGCTGGCAGCTTTTCCGCCTCCAGCGTGGGCGCCTCCTTGAAGCCGTGGGCCTCGTGCAGGGCGGTGGCATGGTCGGTGGGCTTGAAGTCGTTGGGGAAGGCCACCGGGCCGCCGTTTTTTTGCACCTCACGCAGGGCCTTGAGCTTGTCGCGGCGCTCGGCGATCAGCTGGTTCTCGTCAACGGCGGTTTGGGGGGTGGCTTGTTCGGACATGAGGGTGCTTGGGCTGGAGGCAGGGCAGGGGCCCGGCCAAACCCCTGATTCTAGTTTTTCGGGGCGCGGCCCCCGGCCGGCGCCTGCCTGCCCATGCCCGGCCGGGATAATGCCCCCCATGTTGCTCAAGGCCGGCGCGATCTCCCTGCTGCTGCTGGTGGCCAGCCGGCTGCTGGGGCTGCTGCGTGAGTCGGCCCAGGCTGCCGCCTTTGGCGCCACCGGCCTGGCCGACCTGGCGGTGCTGATGCTCACGCTGCCAGACTGGATCACCGGGGTGCTGGCCAGTGGCGCGTTGTCTTATGTGCTGGTGCCAGCTTGGGCTGGGCGCAGCGCGGCGCAGGTGGCGGCGAGCCAGCGCCGGGTGGCGCGGGTGGTGCTGGGCCTGGGGCTCGCGTTGGGCCTGGTGGCGGTGGCTGCCCTGATGCTGGCGCCGCAGGCGGTGCTGGGGTGGTTGGCGCCCGGCCTGCCAGCCTCATTGACCGGGCTCGCTGTGCCCGGTGTTTCGACCGATTCGGGAGCCGCCGGGGCCGGTATGGCAACTGCGGGGCTCTCGGCGATGTCACCGGCCGCATCCGGCCTGATCTGGAGCGCGCTGGCGCTCGCTCCCGCCCTGCTCGCTGCCCTGTGGGCGACCCGTTTGCAGCACGAGGGCGATGCGGTGGGCCTGTACGGGGCCAACCTGGTGGTCAATGGCACGCTGGTGGCGGCGATCTGCTTTGCCGGGTGGATGCTCGGGAGCAGCATGGCGAGCGCGCCGGGACATGCGGGCGCGGGTCGCGCCGATGGCGCGGTGTTGGCGCTCGGCCTGGGACTGCTGGCCGCCATGGGCCTGCGCCTGGCCTGGCAGGCCTGGCGGGAGGGACGCGCCCAAGTGGTCGCGCCCTTGGTCGCGCCCTTGGTCGCGCCAGTGGTCGCGCCATTGCCGGAGGCGCCGGTGCCCCTGCCACCTCCGCCCGCCTGGGTCTGGGCCATCCTTGCCGCCGGCCTGCCGCTGGCCTTGCCCTTTGCCGCCCGCTCCCTGGCCTCGGCCGAGGGGGAGGGCGCGCTGGCGGTTTTCAACTACGCCTGGAAGCTGGTCGAATTGCCGCTCATGCTGGCCATTCAGCTGGTGGCTACCCTGGCGTTTCCGCGGGTGGCGCGGGCGGTGGCTGCGGGCCTGGATCAACCCGGCACCCGGGCGCCGGTGCAGGCGGCCTTTGGCCTGGCCTTTGCCCTGGCCTGCGCTGCCTGCGCCGGCCTGCTGCTGGCGGCCGATGTCGCCGCCCGTCTGCTTTTTGGCTGGGGCCGGATGGACCCGGCCGGCCTGGCGCAGGTGGCCGAGTGGAGCCGCATCGGCGCCTGGAGCCTGCTGCCCCAGGCGGTGTCGGCGGTGGGCCTGACCGTGCTGGCCGCTCAGGCTCGGCTGCGGCCCGCAGCCCTCTGGCATGCGCTGGGCTTGGCGGTGCTGCTCGCGCTGGGGTCGCTGGCTTCAAGCAGCGCGGCCTTCCTGATGGCGGCACTCTGCGCCGTACTTGGCATGGTCGCCCTGGGCGTGCTGGCAGCCATGGGCGGCGCTGTGCGGCGTCTCCTCCCATGGGCGTCCATGGGCGCGGCGCTGGCCGCACTCGCGGTGGTGGCCTGGCTCGCGCCCTGGGTGACGCAGCTGCTGCCGGCGCCGGCCTGGCGCCTGGCCTTGGCGGTGCTCGCCGCGCTCGGTGTGCTGGCCGCGGCCTGGGCCGCCGCCGGCCCTCTGCGGCAGACGCTTCGGGGCAGGGGCGCCTGAGGGGGCCTTGCGTCGCCCAGCGGCGATAATCGCAGGCTGCCTGCGCCCATGCTTGACCTCATTCAAATCACCAACGACCCGGCCTTCGCGCGCCGTTGCGACGCCATCCCGGGCCTGCGCCTGTGGGTCGACCTCGAGCGTCTGGGCAAGGCCGAGCGCCAGGCGGGTCGCAACACCTTCATCAGCACCCACGCGCTCGATGATGTCGACCGCATCAAGTCCCAGCTCGCGCGCGCCCGGCTGATGGTGCGGGTGAACCCCTTGCACCCGGGCAGCGCCGAGGAGGTCGACGCGGTTCTGACCCGCGGCGCAGACCTCCTCATGCTGCCCATGTTCGAAGACGCCGCTACCCTGCGTGCCTTCGCCGCGCTGGTGGCGGGCCGCTGCCCCATCGTGCCCCTGCTCGAGACGGCAGGCGCGCTGGCGACGCTGGACGAGTGGATCACCACCCCCGGCCTGTGGGAGGTGTACATGGGCCTCAACGACCTGCACCTGTCGCTGGGCCAGCGCTTCATGTTCGAGTCCCTGGCCCTGGGCCTAGTCGACCGCGTCGCCCAGGCGGCGCACGCGCAGGGCCTGCGTTTTGGCTTTGGCGGCATCGCCCGGCTCGACGAGGGCCTGTTGCCCGGGCGGGCGGTGCTGGCCGAGCACCAGCGTCTGGGCTCGGGCGCGGTCATCCTCTCGCGCACGTTTCATCGGCCTGATAGCGATGCGGTGTTTGAGCGCGAGGTCGCCGCCCTGCGCGAGGCCGAAGGTCAGCTGGCTACGCGTGACGCGGTGGCTGTGGCCCGCGACGCTGCCGCCACCCGCGAGACCATCACCCGAATCGCCGCGGGTCTGGGCACATGATCAAGCGCCTGTTCGACCTGCTGCTGTCGGCCCTGGCCTTGCTGCTGCTGTCGCCCCTGCTCCTGGGGACCGCCCTGGCGGTGTGGTGGGAGGACGGCTGGCCTGTGCTGTTTCGCCAGGTGCGGGTCGGCCGCCACGGGCGTGAGTTCGGCATGTACAAGTTTCGCAGCATGGTGAAGAACGCAGCGGCCATCGGCCCGTATCACACCGCCTCAGACGACCCGCGCATCACCCGCGTGGGCCGCTTCATTCGCCGCACCAGCCTCGATGAATTGCCGCAACTGCTCAATGTGCTGCTGGGCCACATGAGCCTGGTGGGCCCGCGTCCCGACGTGCCGGCGCAGCGGGCGCTGTATTCGGAGGCCGACTGGGCCGCGCGCTGCAGCGTTCGGCCTGGCGTCACGGGCCTGGCCCAGGCACGCCTGCGCTCGGCGGCGACGCCCGAGCAGCGCTTGGCGCTGGACCTGCAATACGCCCGCGAGGCCGGCCTTTGGTTGGACCTGCGCATCCTGTGGTGGACGCTGGGCCGCCTGTCTGGCCAAGGGAGCAACTGAGTCATGTGCGGCATCTTTGGCTACTGGGACCGCCGCCGCGAGGCGCTCGCCCCCAGCGTTTTGACTGCCATGGCGCGCAGCATCGTGCACCGCGGGCCGGACGACGAGGGCGTGCGCCACCAGATGCCGCGTGGCGTGGCGGTGGGCAATCGGCGCCTGTCCATCATCGACCTGGCGGGTGGCCACCAGCCCTTCGTCTCGGACGACGGCGCCATTGCCGTGGTGCAAAACGGCGAGATCTTCAACCACGTCGAACTGGCCCAGGAGCTGCGCGCCCAGGGCGTGCGACTCGACACGCACTCTGACACCGAGGTGATCTTGCGCCTGTATGAGCGCGAGGGCATCGCCTGCCTTCGGCGCCTGAACGGTATGTTCGCGATTGCGATCGACGACGCGCGTGAAGACGCCCTCTACCTCGCGCGTGACCGCATCGGCGTGAAGCCCCTCTATGTGCATGACGACGGCCAGCGCATGGTTTTCGGCTCGGAGATCAAGGCGCTGCTGCCAGCCATCGAAGCGCGTGGCGCCAAGCCGGGTGTCGACCTGGAGGGCATTCACCACTACCTGGCCTTCAACTACATTCCTGCGCCTTGGACGGCCTGGCAGGACGTGCGCCATGTCATGCCCGGCACCTGGATGAAGTGGAGCCGCAGCGGCGCGGTGCGCACCGAGCGCTGGTGGTCGCTGGCCGACCAGCAGGAGCGTGACCACGACTTTTCCGAATGGCAGGAGGAGTTCCTCTCCATCCTGGACGACGCCACCCGTATTCGCCTGCGCGCCGATGTGCCCTGGGGAGCTTTTCTGTCGGGCGGGGTGGATTCGTCCACCATCGTCGCCCTCATGGCGCACCATGTGCAGGCGCCGGTCAAAACGTTTTGCATCGGCTTTGCCGACCCGCGCTTTGACGAGTCGCACTTTGCCGCAGAGGCAGCCAAGCGATTTGGCTGCGACCACACCCTCGAGATCGCCGAGCTGAACATGCTCGAGCGCTGGCCGATGGTGCTGCACCACCTGGACCAGCCGCACGGCGACGCCTCCTTCATGCCCACGCTGCGCGTCTCAGAGCTGGCTGCCAAGCATGTGAAGGTGGTGCTCACCGGCGATGGTGGCGACGAGCTCTTTGCTGGCTATGAAAAGTACGAGCAGTTCTTTGCCCAGCCCGGAGTCGACACACTAGACGACGCGAGCTTTCGCCGCCGCTACTTCGACTCCATCTCCCTCTTTACCCCCGAGGCCCGCGCCGCGCTGTACCGGCCCGAGGTGGCAGCGCGCCTGGCCGGCATCGACAGCCTCGAAGCCGCTGCCAAACCCTGGTTCGACGAGGCCGCGCATTACGACCGCATCAACCAAGCCCTGTACCTGGACATGCAGCTGCTGCTCTCGGGCAACAACCTGGTCAAGCCCGACCGCATGGGCATGGCGGTGTCGATCGAGGCGCGCACGCCCTTCCTCGACTGGCGAATGATGGAGCTGGCTTTCCGCTCGAAGGGGCGCACCAAGCTCTCGCCCGAAGGCGATAAAAAGCATTGGTACAAGAAGGCGGTGGCACCCCTCATCGGCGAGGACCTGGCCCACCGCAAGAAGCAGATGTTCACCGTGCCGGTGGGCGAGTGGTTCCGCAAGGAAAGCTACCCCTGGCTGGCGCGCACCTTAGGCGGCAGCGACTTGCTGCAACAGCTGTTCGAGCCCACGGCAGTGACGCAGATGCTCGAGCGGCACCGCGCCGGCAGCGCCAACCACACCCGCGAGCTGCGGGCGCTGGCGGCGCTGGCGCTGTGGGAGCGGGGGGCCGCGCAGCATGGCTTTGACGTCGGGGTCGGCGCATGACGCGTGTGGCGGCAATGCCCGGCGCTGGCTCGGCCTCGTCCTTGCCGGTGTGGCTTTTTGTCGCCTATGGCGGCGGGCATGTGAAGGCCTTGCTGCCCGTCGCCCGGCAGGCCCAGGCGCAGGGCCTGGCGCGTGTGGTCTTTCTCGCCCTCACCACCGCCGCTGCGCCCGCGCGCGAGGCGGGCGTGCCCACCTACGGCTTCGCCGATCTGCTGGGGCCCTCAGACACACAGGCCCTCCAGCATGGCGAGCGCCTGGTGCGGACCCTGTCAGTGCAGGCAGCGCAGCGCGAGGAGTCGCTGGCCTACCTGGGCTTGTCGTACGCCGAGCTCGAAGCCGATGTGGGCGAATCCGAGGCTGCTGCGCGCTTCGCGCAGTATGGTCGCCAGGCCTTCCTGCCGGTGCGCGTGCTGGAGCGCGCCATCGAGCGCTGGCGGCCCGCGTGTGTGCTTGCCACCAATTCGCCGCGCGCCGAGCGTGCGGCCTTGCTGGCGGCGCGCCGCCAGGGCGTGCCCAGCCTGTGCCTGCTCGACCTCTTTGGTTTATGGGAGCGTGACTGGCTGGTCCGCCCCGACTATGCAGACGCCTTGTGCGTGCTCAATCCGCAGGTGGCGTCCAGCCTGGTGGCTGCAGGGCGTCCGGCGGCGCACATTCACGTGACCGGTAACCCGGCCTTCGACAGCATCCACGACCCCGCCGTGATCGCCCAGGGCCAGGCCCTTCGGCGCGAGGCGGGCTGGTCGGCGCTGCATGTGTTGTTCTACGCGTCTTCGCCCGAACCCGAAGAGGTGACGGGCATCGCCGGGCGAGGCGACCCCGCTTGGCCCAGGCGCATCGAGGCGCAGCTGATCGAGGCGGTGCAACGCAATCCGGCGCTGGCCCTGTGGGTGCGTCGCCACCCCAGCGAGGCGCCAGCCGACGACGTTGAGGCCGCAGACCATCCCCGCATCCGCGTCGCGCAGGGCCCGCTGCACTCCTACTTGCATGCCTGCGACGAGGTGGTGGTGACCGTGTCCACCGTCGGGGTCGAGGCGGCCCTGGCAGGGCGTGAGGTGACTCAGGTGCGCGGCTCCATCCTGGACGGCCTGAGCCCTTACCGGGCGATGGGCATCGCGCAGCGCGAACTTGCTTTGGACGCCATTACCAGCGAACTGGCGTTGCCCGTCGCTGCCACTGCGCGGGCGGCCGATGGCACCCCAGGCCAGGCCGCCGCGCGGGTGCTGGCGCTTGCCCGCCGCTTGGCCAACGCAGGAGCCACCTGATGGCACGCATCGTGGCCCTGTCCACCTCTGAGGCGCAGGCGCGCTTTGAGCAGCTGCCGCCCGCGCTGCGCGTCGCGTCATTGAGCCCGGCTTTTGCGGCGGCGGATGCCCAGCGCGATCCCGCGCTGCGCTGCGTGCATGCGTGCCTGGAGGGCGCGGGCTTTGAGTGGATGCATAGCGTCCACCTGCGAGCCCTGAGTGACCAGACCGGTCAGTGGGGCGCCACCTCCCCCTATGGCTATGGCGGCCCAATCACGCCGGCCACCGATCCGGCCCTGCATGCCCAAGCCTGGGCGGCCTGGCAGACCTGGTGCCGTGAGGAAGGCGTGCTGGCCGAGTTTTGCCGTTTCCACCCGCAATTGCCGTCGTCGCCCCTAGCCTTTGGCGGCAGGGTGCGCGAGAACCGCCCCACCGTCTCGGTCGACCTGACCGTGCCCGATGTAGCGGCCGGCTTCAACAGCCTCACCCGCCGCAAAATCCGCCGCGCGCAGCAGGCGGGTGTGCAGACCCGTTGGAGCCGCGAGGCGGCTGATTGGGTCCGCTACGCCCCGTTCTACCGGCAGGCGATGCAGGACGTACAAGCCACGGCGTTCTACTTCTTCCCCGACGCTTACTTTGAAGCCCTCTCGCGGCTGCCCTGCGCCTACCTGCTGGTGTGCGAGCGCGAGGGGCGTTGGCTGTCGGCGGGCGTGTATCTGCTGGAGGGCGGCCTGCTCGAATACCACCTGGGCGCGAGCAGCGCGGAGGGTAAGGACAGCGGCACGCCCAGCCTGATGCAGGCACAGGCCGCCACCTGGGGCCAGGCGCAGGGCGCACAGGCCCTGTACCTCGGGGGCGGCACCGACCCGACACCCGACAACCCCCTCCTGTTCTACAAACTGGGCTTTTCCCGCCGCACCCTGCCTTTCTCAGTGGGGGAGGCCATCCACGACGACAATCGCTATTGGGCGGCGGCCGCCCGGCTCGGCTTTGACCGGGACCATCCGCCACCCCGACTTCTACTTGACTGAAAGTGCCTCATGAGCCGTGACGCCCTCTGGGAAGAGATCTTCAGCACCCGTGCCTGGGGCCGCTATCCCCCGGAAGATCTGATTCGCTTTTGCGCCCAGCGCTTTTACGCCCGCCAGCCTCGCAGCGACGTGAAGCTGCTCGAGGTCGGCTTTGGCACTGGCGCCAATCTTTGGTACTTCGCCCGTGAAGGCTTTGGCGTGCACGGCCTGGAAGGCAGCGAGGCCGGCGCGGCGCAGGCCCGTCAACGCCTGGACACCGAGCTTCCCGGCTGGAACCGCGGCGACGCGGACCGCCTGCGCGTGGGCGATATGTGCGAACCGCTGCCCTGGGCCGACAACCACTTCGACGCGGTGATCGACAACGACGCCGTCACCTGCGTCGACCATGACAGCGCCTGCCGCGTCTATGCGCAAATGCACCGCGTGGCCCGCCCCGGGGCCTGGCTGTATGTGCGTACCCCCGCCGCTGGCACCTGGGGCGACGGCACCGGCGAGGCGCACGGGCACAACGCCTGGCGTTGTAGCGAGGGCCCGTTTGCCGGCACTGGCATCGTGCGCTTTGCCTCCGAGGCCGACCTGTCCGCCTTGTTCAAGCCCTGGAACGTGCTGCAGATCGAGCAGGTTTCCCGCACCCTCGAAAACCGCAGCAAGGTCCACGCCGAGTGGGTGATCATCGCGAGGAAGGCCGAGGCGTGACTGCATCGGGCGCCCTCATTGCGACGATCTGCGCACGTGGCGGCAGCAAGGGGTTGCCGCGCAAGAACGTGCTGCCCTTCGCCGGGCTGCCGCTGATCGCGCACAGCATCCGCCAGGCCCTGGCCTGCCCGCAGATCGAGGGCGTGTACGTCTCCACCGACGACGAAGAAATCGCCCAGGTGGCGCGCGACCATGGCGCGCAGGTGCCCTATCTGCGCCCCGCTGAACTCGCCACCGACAGCGCCGGCAAGCTGCCCGCTATCGAGCACCTGGCGGCCCACCTCGAAGCTGGTGGCGCGCAGATTGCCGCCATCGTCGACCTGCAGCCCACCTCACCCCTGCGAAGTGCACACGACCTGCAGGCAGCCCTGGCGCTGCGCGATCGTGCCGGCCTGGTGGTCAGCGTGACGCAGCCTTCGCACAACCCCTATTACACGCTGGTCGAGGCGGCCCCCGAGGGGGGCCTCTGCCTATCCAAGCCATTGGCCTCGGGCCAGGCCGTGGCTCGCCAGGCGGTTCCCGAGGTATGGGGGCTGAACGGCGCCATCTATGTCTGGCGCCGTGACGCGCTGACCCGGGCGGTGCGTGATGGCTTTTGGAGCGTGGACATGTGCCCCCTGGTGATGCCGCGCGAGCGCTCCATCGACATCGACGACCGGCTCGATTTCGACACCGCCGAGTGGCTCTTCACCAGCGGTCGCACCGGCGCCGCCACCCCTTCTTCCCTTGAGAGTCAGACATGAAGCACGGCAAAGTCTTTGTCATCGCCGAAGCCGGCGTGAACCACAACGGTGACGTGGCCATGGCCTTGCAACTGGCCGATGCGGCGCTTGCAGCGGGAGCCGATGCGGTCAAGTTCCAGACCTTCCGCGCGGAGGACGTGGTCACGCGCAGCGCCGCGACCGCCGACTACCAGCGCACTAACACCGGTGCCACCAGCCAGTTCGACATGATCAAGGCCCTCGAGCTCGACGAGGCGGGCCACGCACAGGTGGCTGCGCACTGCGCACGCATCGGCATCGAGTTTTTCTCGACGCCGTTTTCTGAGCCGGCCGTCGACCTGCTGGTGCGCCTGGGCGTGCAGCGCCTGAAGATGCCGTCTGGCGAGATCACCAACAAGCCCTTGCTGCAGCATGCGGCGGCCACTGGCCTGCCCATGCTCATGTCCTCGGGCATGGCCACGCTCCAGGAGGTGCAGCGGGCGGTGCAATGGGTGCGCGAGGCGCGTCTGGCTGCGGGCCACGCAGCGCCGGATGCCCACAACTTGCACCTGCTGCATTGCACCTCGGCCTACCCCGCGCCCGCCGAAGCGCTGAACCTGCTGGCCATCCAGACCATGGCGCAGGCCACCGGCTTGCCGGTGGGCTACTCTGACCACAGCCAGGGTGTGGAGGCCGCCCTGGCCGCCGTTGCCCTCGGCGCAGCCCTGATCGAAAAGCACCTGACCCTGGACAAAGCCCTGCCGGGGCCCGACCACCTCGCCTCGGCCGACCCGCAGGAGTTTGCCGCCATGGTGCGCGGCATCCGGCTGGTCGAGGCCATGCGCGGTGACGGCGTCAAGCAGCCCACGGCCGTCGAGGCCAACACCCGCGATGTCGCGCGGCGCAGCGTGGTGCTGGCGGCGGCCCGGCCGCGCGGGCATGTGCTCACGGCGGCCGACCTCGTCCTGCGCCGCCCCGGTACCGGCATACAGCCCGAGCACCTGGCCTCATTGCCCGGCCGGCGCTTGGCCGCCGATGTGGCGGCCGACACCACCCTCCACTGGGACCTGCTGGAAAGCGCCTGAGCGATGCGCAAGATCTTGTATCTCACCGGCACGCGGGCGGATTTCGGCCTGATGGCCTCCACCCTTGCGCGCATCGCGGCCCATCCCGCCTTGTCGCTGCAGGTGGCGGTGACCGGCATGCACCTGAGCCCGGCCTATGGCCTCACGGTGCAAGAGATCGAGGCGACGGGCCTGCCCATCGTCGCGCGCATCCCCACCGGGGTCGATGAACGCAGCGTCGATGCCATGGCCCACGGCATCGGCCAGGCGGTGATCGGCCTGACCGACACTTTGCGCGACCACGCCCCTGACTTTGTCTTGCTCCTGGGCGATCGTGGCGAAATGCTCGCTGGCGCGATTGCGGCCCTGCACCGGGGCATTCCCATCGCCCACCTGCATGGAGGTGAGCGCTCCGGCACGGTGGACGAACCGGTACGCCACGCGATCAGCAAACTCAGTCACTGGCATTTCGTGGCCACGGAAGAATCGCGCGACCGCCTGGTTCGCATGGGCGAGCGGCCTGCGCAGGTGTGGGTCACGGGTGCGCCCAGCCTCGATGGCATCGAGGCCGAAGCCAGCCTCTCGCGCGAGGCCACCTTGCAGGCGCTGGGCCTGGAGGCGGGGGGGCGCTATGCGCTGGTCTTGTTCCATCCGGTGGTGCAAGAGGCGCAAGAGGCCTACGCCCAGACCCTGGCCCTGCGCCAGGCGCTTGAGCGCAGCGTCATTGCCAGCGGCCGCCAGGTGGTCTGGCTCGATCCGAATGCCGACGCCGGGGGCGGCGGCATCCTCCAGGCACTGGACGGCGCCGGTGTTCGGCGCATTCGTCACCTCGCGCGTTCTCACTACCTCGCGGCCTTGCGCCATGCCGACCTGCTGGCGGGCAATTCCTCCTCGGGCATCATCGAGGCGGCGAGCTTTGGCACACCGGTGGTGAATGTGGGCAGTCGCCAGAACGCGCGCCAGCGCAATGCCAATACCCGCGATTGCGAGCCGCAGACCGATGCCATTGAGGCCGCCCTGCAGGCCCAGCTCGCGCACGGGCCCTACCTTCCTGCCAATGTGTACGGCGATGGCCGTGCCGGCGAGCGCATCGTCGAATTGCTGGCCCATGAGCCCTTTGCCCCTGACCTGATGAACAAGGTCAACTCCTACTGAACACGACCCCTGCCACCATGAACGCCGATACCTTCAATGCCCTCTGCGTGCCCGTGAGTCTGCCCTGGAAGCAGGCGCTCACGGTCATGGACGACACCGCCCAGGGCGTGCTGCTTGCGGTCGATCCGCAAGGGCGCCTGCTGCGCACCATCACCGACGGTGACTTGCGGCGCGCAGTGCTCGGCGACGTCGCCGCCAACAAGACCTTGGCCGACCTGCCCGGGCGCGAGCCCCTGGTGGCCGACGAAAACGTCACCCCCGCCCAGTTGCAGGAACGCATGAACGCGCTGAGCATCCAGCATGTGCCGGTGGTGGACGCAGCTGGTCGGCCGATTGATCTGGTGTCAGCGCGTGAACTGGCCAGCCGCATCTGGCTGTCCTCGCCTCACTTGGGCGAGGAGGAGTCCGTCTTCGTCGAGGAGGCGTTCCGTACCAACTGGATTGCCCCCTTGGGCCCGCATGTCGACGGTTTCGAGAAGGAGCTGGCGGCGCACGTGGGCATGGGGCATGCCGCCGCGGTGAGTTCTGGCACGGCCGCCATTCATTTGGGCCTGCTGCTGCTGGGTGTGAAACCCGGCGACACCGTGTTTTGCTCCTCGCTCACCTTTGTGGGCAGCGCCAACCCGATCAACTACTGCGGCGCCCGGTCGGTGTTCATCGACTCCGAGCCCCAGACCTGGAACATGTCGCCGCAGGCGCTGGCGCGCGCCTTCGAATGGGCCCAGCGCGAGAACCGCCTGCCCCGCTGCGTGGTGATCGTGAACCTGTATGGCCAAAACGCCGACATGGACGCGCTGTTGCCGATCTGTGAGCAGTACGGCGTGCCGGTGCTGGAAGACGCGGCCGAATCCCTGGGCGCGAAGTACAAGGGCCGCGCCAGTGGCAGCTTTGGCCACCTGTCCATTTACTCCTTTAACGGCAACAAGATCATCACCACCTCTGGCGGCGGCATGCTGGTGAGCAACGACGCCGCGCTGATGGCCCGTGCCCGCAAGCTATCGACCCAGGCGCGCGAGCCGGCGCCGCATTACGAGCACGTGGAGACCGGCTTCAACTACCGAATGAGTAATGTGCTGGCGGGCATTGGCCGCGGCCAGCTCAAGGTGCTGGAAGATCGGGTGCGGGCGCGCCGGCGTGTCTTCGAGCGTTACCGCGAGGCCCTGGCTGGCCGCGGCGACATCGCCTGGCAGCCCGAGGGCGAAGGCCAATACGCCACCCGCTGGCTCACCTGCTTTGCCCTGACCGGCGGCGATCCCGCGGACCGCAGCGCGCGCCGTGATCGCCTCCTGCACGCCCTGGAGCGACATGCGGTCGAGGCCCGGCCGGTTTGGAAGCCCATGCACATGCAGCCCTTGTTCGCCGGTACGCCGTACTTCGAGCATGCGCCGGGCGAGGACGTTTCGCGGGCGCTCTTCGAAGCCGGTGTGTGCCTGCCCTCCGGCTCGAACATGAGCGACGCCGACCTGGAGCGGGTCATCGACTTGCTGCTGCGTGCCCTGGATCGCGACCAGGCCGACAGGGGAAGGGCGGCTGCATGATGCGGTCCCGCCACACGCTGGCGCAGCTCGCACTCGACCTGTTGCTGATCGGCCTGGCCTGGTGGGGTGCCTTTTGGCTTCGCTTCAACCTGGACCTGCCTACCGACTACGCAGAACTCGCCTGGCAAGCCCAGGCCGTGCCCTTGGCCGCCTATGCGCTAGCCCTGGTCGCCCTGCGGGTAGACCGGCATGTTTGGCGCTACGCCAGCTTGTCCGAGTTGCGCCAGCTGGCGCGGGCCCTGGCCCTGGGCGGCGCGCTGGCAGCGGCCGGGGTACTGATGCTGCGTTTGCCGCAGTTTCCGCGTGCCGTGCTCCTGATACACCCGCTGCTGGTGGTGGTGCTGCTGGCGGGTGCGCGGGCGCTGGCGCGTTCGTTGGCCGAGCGTGACGCGGGCGCTGGTGCAGGCGCAGGTGGCGCCGCCGCCGCTGGGCGCCGCCTGCTGGTGGTGGGCACGCTGCAGGAGGCCGCCGAAGCCCTGCGCGCCATCAAGGGCTCCCAGCATTGGCGTGCGGTGGGCATCGTCTCGCCACTGCCGCAAGAGGTGGGCCGCAGCCTGCAGGGCCTGACGGTAGTGGCCACGCCCGACTCCCTGGCCGAGGCCGCGCAAGACCACGGGGCCCAGGCCGCCCTGGTTGCCAGCAGCCCCGGCGCCCCGCAGCGCCGCGAGGTGATGCTGCAGGCGGCCGATGCGGGCCTGACTCTGCTCACACTGCCACGCGCAGACGCCTGGCTGCAGGCCGACCCATCGGCCGCCTCCGGTCCGCGTCGTGTGGCGCTGGAGGACCTGCTGGGTCGCACCCCGGTGCAACTCGATGTGGCTGGGCTTGCCGAGATGATCTCCGGCCAGACGGTG
Source organism: Ramlibacter sp. (assembly GCF_029866045.1). Lineage (GTDB taxonomy): Bacteria > Pseudomonadota > Gammaproteobacteria > Burkholderiales > Burkholderiaceae_C > Ramlibacter. The sequence goes on from NZ_JARXAB010000090.1 coordinate 25,152, forward strand.
CTGGTGACTGGTGCGGGTGGCTCCATCGGCTCGGAGTTGTGCCGGCAGATCGCCCGCCTGGGCGCCGCTCGGCTCGTGTGCGTGGATGTGTCCGAGTACGCGATTTACGCGCTCGAGCAGGAGCTGCGCGAGGCCCACCCGCAGCTGCAAGGTGTTTACTACACCGCCAATGTGCGCGAGGCCGAGCGCCTGCGCGCCATTTTCCAGCGCCATGCGCCTTCGGTGGCCTTCCACGCCGCGGCCTACAAGCATGTGCCGCTGATGGAGCAGCTCAATGAGGTGGAGGCGCTACGCACCAACGTACTGGGCACGCTCAACGCCGCGCGGGTGGCCGGCGAGTGCGGCGTGCGCCGCTTCGTGATGATCAGCACGGACAAGGCGGTCAACCCAACCAACATCATGGGCGCCAGCAAGCGCCTGGCCGAACTGGTGGTGCAGGCCGTAGCGGCCGAAAATTCGGGCACGCAGTATGTGTCGGTGCGCTTTGGCAACGTGCTGGGCTCGAGCGGCTCGGTGGTGCCTCTGTTCACATCGCAAATCGCCAAGGGTGGGCCGGTGACGGTGACGCACCCGGACATCGTGCGCTATTTCATGACCATTCCCGAGGCCGCGCAGCTGGTGCTGCAGGCCGGCCTCATGGGAAGCTCGGGTCAGATCTTTGTGCTGGACATGGGCGAACCGGTGAAGATCCTGGACCTCGCCCGCATGATCATCCGGCTCTCGGGCAAAACCGAGGAAGAGATCCCCATCACTTTCAGCGGTCTGCGCCCCGGCGAAAAACTCTACGAAGAGCTGCTGGCCGACGACGAGACCACCGAGCCCACGCCTCACCCCAAGCTGCGGGTGGCGCGGGTCTCGGGCCTTCAGTCGCTGGACTTGGTCGCCGTCCAGGGCTGGATCGATACCGCCGGCCCGGCGCCCGAGGCTGGCGCCGTGCGCGCCTGGCTCATGTCTCGGGTGCCCGAGTACGCGGCGCGCTGAGCGGGGCGTCGGCTTGCTGAGGCTGCGCAGCCTCTTTTCGGCCTGGCGAAAGAAGTGCCAAAGGCCAGGCCGTACCGGCACAGATGGCAGACGGAGATGGCAAGTTTGATGAGACGTCGTACATCAACGGCTCCATAATTCGGGCATGAGCACGACCGCCCCTCGCCGACCCCGCTCTCTCACCGCCGACCTCGTTCAGGCCCTGGGCGACCGCATCCGTGACGGTCGGCTGCTCGCTGGCAGCAAGCTCCCCCGCGAGGCCGACCTGATGGTCGAATTCGGTGTCAGCCGAACGGTGGTGCGGGAGGCCATGTCGAAGTTGCAGGCCGCCGGCATGGTCGAAACCCGTCACGGCGTGGGCACCTTCGTGGTGGGCCCGGGTGACGCCAGCAGCTTCCGTATCGCGCCTGACCAGGTCGTCACGCTCCAGGAGGTGATCGGGGTGCTCGAGTTGCGCATCGCGGTCGAGACCGAGGCCGCGGGCCTGGCGGCCAGCCGGCGCGATGCAGCGAATCTGCAGGCCATGCGATCCGCACTGGACACCTTTGTGTTGGCGGTGGAGGAGGGGCGCGATGCGGTGGGGTCCGACTTCCAGTTCCACCTGGAGGTGGCCCGCGCCAGCCGCAACCATCATTTCGCGGACCTGCTGGCTGCCCTGGGCGGCATGATGATTCCGCGCGCTCGGCTCGAGCCCGCCGTTCCTTTGACGCCCGAACGGCGGGAGTACCTCCAGCGGGTCCATGCCGAGCACGAGAGCCTGTACGAGGCGATTGCCCGCCAGGACGCCGACGCGGCCCGTGCAGCCATGCGCACCCACCTGAGCAACAGCCGCGAGCGACGGCGGCGGGCGATGCCCAAGGGCTGATCGGCGGACCGCGTGATGCCGACCGACGACCGGGAACCTCGCTACGGTGACATTGATCATCAGAGATATGATGTCTTATCTCTTTTGTGAGCTTCTGCCCGGTGTCCACCGTGGCAGGGCAAACCTTGCCGATGCCCCCACCGCCGGGAGCAGCCGGACCGGCGCTGATGCCGGCCTGCGCCTCGGTACCCAACCTTGATCCACGACCCACGACCCAGGAGACAAATGATGAAAAAACTTATCGTTGCCATGATGACCAGCCTGGTCACACTGGCTTCCACCGCGCAGCCCTTCCCGAGCAAGCCCATCACACTGGTGGTGCCCTTTCCGCCTGGCGGCTCCACCGACCTGATCGCCCGCGTGCTGGCGCCCAAGTTGCAGGAGCGCCTGGGCGCCTCCTCGGTGGCGGTGGACAACCGCGGTGGCGCCACCGGCACCATCGGCACCGGACAGGTGGCCAAGGCCCCGGCCGACGGCCACACCCTGCTGGTGTCGTCCCTGGGCCCCTTCGTGATTGCGCCGCACCTGATCAAGGCGCCCTATGACGCGCTCAAAGACCTGGACCCGATCACCATCATCGTGCAGGCCCCCAACGTACTGGTGGTACCTGCTGCCTCGCCGCACAGGACCATGGCCGATGTGATGGCCTTCGTGAAGGCCAACCCGAACAAGATGGCCTTCGCCTCCTCGGGCAACGGCAGCAGCGACCACCTCACCGCAGAACTGTTCTGGCAGCAGACCGGCACCACCGGCATCCACATCCCCTACAAGGGCGGCGGCCCGGTGATGAACGACCTCTTGGGCAACCAGGTGGATTCGTCCTTCATGAACATCAACACCGCCATGCCGCAGATCCAGTCGGGCAAGTTGCGGCCGCTGGTCATCACCAGCGCCAAGCGCTCACCGCTGCTGCCCAATGTGCCAACGCTCGATGAACTGGGCATTCGGGACGCGGGCGTCACCTCCTGGCAGGCCCTGGCCGCGCCGCGCGGCCTGCCCGCCGACGTGAAGGCCCGTATCCACGCGGCCACTCTGGCCACGTTCAACGAGCCAGCGATCAGAACCCGGCTGCTGGACCTCGGTTTCGAGATGGTCCTGAACACCCCCGAGCAGTTCGCCGCCTTCCAGGCCGCTGAATATGCCCGCTGGCAAAGCCTGATCACCAGTCGCAAGATCACTGCCGACTGAGAAAGCCCCCATGGCCCTGTCTTCCGCCCCGCGTATCGCCCAACTGCAGGTCATTCCCGTCGCCGGCCGCGACGGCATGCTGCTCAATCTGTCGGGTGCGCACGCGCCTTTCTTCACCCGCAACCTGGTGATCGCTACGGATACCGCCGGCCATACCGGCCTGGGTGAGGTGCCCGGCGGCGAGAAGATCCGCCAGACCCTGGAGGACGCGCGCCCGCTGGTCGAAGGGCGCACTGTGGGCGATTTGCAGGCCATCTTGCAGGACGTTCGTACCCGCTTCGCCGACCGCGATGCCGGGGGGCGCGGCCTGCAAACCTTTGACCTGCGCACCACTATCCATGCGGTCGCTGCGATCGAATCGGCGCTGCTGGACCTGCAGGGCCAGCACTTGGGGGTGCCAGTGGCGGCCTTGCTGGGTGAGGGACAGCAGCGCGACGCGGTGCAGATGCTGGGTTACCTGTTCTTCGTCGGTGACCGCAACAAGACCGATCTTCCCTATGTCGATCCGGCCAGCGATCCGTCCGGCGAACAGGCCGCGCCCGATGACTGGTTGCGCCTGCGCCACGAGGCTGCGATGACGCCCGACGCCGTGGTGCGCCTGGCCGAAGCCGCACACCGACGCTATGGCTTCCAGGACTTCAAGCTCAAGGGCGGGGTGCTGCGTGGCGAGGAGGAGGTGGAGGCGATACATGCCTTGCACGCGCGCTTTCCGCAGGCTCGGGTCACGCTTGATCCCAACGGGGGCTGGTTACTGAAGGACGCGGTGCGCTTGCTGCGAGACCTGCATGGCGTGCTGGCCTATGCCGAGGACCCCTGCGGGGCGGAAGACGGCTTCTCCGGTCGCGAGGTGATGGCCGAGTTTCGCCGTGCCACCGGCCTGCTCACCGCCACCAACATGGTCGCGACCGACTGGCGCCAGCTGGCCCATTCGCTGGCGCTGCAGGCGGTGGACATTCCCCTGGCCGACCCGCATTTCTGGACCCTGGCGGGTTCGGTGCGGGTAGCCCAGACCTGCCGTGACTGGGGCCTGACCTGGGGCTCGCATTCCAACAACCACTTCGACGTGTCGCTGGCCATGTTCACCCATGTCGGCGCGGCCGCGCCCGGCAAGGTGACCGCGATCGACACCCACTGGATCTGGCAGGACGGCCAGCGTCTCACCAAGGATCCGCTCAAGATCGAAGGCGGCTACGTGCAGGTGCCCAAGAAGCCGGGTCTGGGCATTGAGCTGGATATGGCCGAGGTGGAGAAGGCTCATGCGCTTTACCAGCAGCACGGCCTGGGCGCACGCGACGATGCGATCGCGATGCAGTACCTGATTCCCGGCTGGAAGTTCGACCCCAAGAAGCCCTGCCTGGTGCGCTAACGCCCGACGCCATGCCCACTCGACCGCCCCTTCTCATTCGCATGCATGCGGCCGACAACGTGGCCATCGTCGCCAATGACGGCGGCCTGCCCGCGGGCACTGCCCTGCCCGGTGGCCCGACGCTGCGCGACAAGGTGCCGCAGGGCCACAAGGTGGCCCTGGTCGATTTGCCTGCGGGCACGGAGGTCAGGCGTTACGACGTCACCATCGGCCGCACGACCCAAGACCTGCCGGCCGGCAGCTGGGTGCACGAGCGGGTGCTGGAAATGCCCCAGGCCCGCGCGCTCGAGGCCCTGCCTATGGCCACCAGCCGAGTGGCGCCGATGGAGCCCCTGGCGGGCTTCACCTTCGAGGGCTATCGCAACGCCGATGGCAGCGTGGGCACCCGCAACATTCTGGCCATCACCCAGACGGTGCAATGCGTCGCTGGCGTGGTGGACTTCGCGGTGCAGCGCATCAAGTCCGAGCTGCTGCCGCTCTACCCCCATGTTGACGACGTGGTGGGTCTCGAACACAGCTACGGCTGCGGCGTGGCGATCGACGCACCGGACGCGGTGATCCCGATCCGCACCTTGCGCAACATCAGCCGCAACCCCAACTTCGGCGGCGAGGTGATGGTGGTGAGCCTGGGCTGCGAGAAGCTGCAGCCCGAGCGCTTGCTGCCGCCGGGCACCATCCCCATCACCGATACGCGTGCCGATGGCACCGCGGGTCTGGACGTGGTTTGCCTGCAAGACGACTCGCATGTGGGCTTCATGTCCATGATCGAGGGCGTGATGCGTCAGGCCCGCGTTCACCTCGAGCGCCTCAATCGCCGCCGCCGCGAGACGGTACCGGCCAGCGCCCTCGTGGTGGGTGTGCAGTGCGGCGGCTCAGACGCCTTCTCGGGCGTGACCGCCAACCCGGCGGTGGGCTTTTGCACCGATTTGCTGGTGCGCGCCGGCGCTACGGTGATGTTCTCCGAAGTGACCGAGGTGCGCGATGGCATCGCCCAGCTCACCTCGCGCGCCGCCACGCCGGAGGTGGCCGAGGCCATGGTCAAGGAAATGGCCTGGTACGACGCTTACCTGCAGCGTGGCAGTGCCGACCGCAGCGCCAATACCACGCCGGGCAACAAGCAGGGCGGGCTGTCCAACATCGTCGAAAAGGCCATGGGCTCCATCGTCAAGTCGGGCAGCGCGCAGATCGCTGGGGCGCTATCGCCGGGGGAGAGGCTCTCGGACAAAGGCATCACGAGCGGACTGGTCTACGCCGCCACCCCAGCCAGTGACTTCATTTGCGGCACGCTGCAGCTGGCCGCGGGCATGAACATGCATATCTTCACCACCGGCCGCGGCACGCCTTATGGCCTGGCCGCCTGCCCGGTGGTCAAGGTAGCCACTCGAACGGACTTGGCGCGGCGCTGGCATGACCTGATGGACATCAATGCCGGCCGCATTGCCGACGGCGAATCGACGATCGAGGAGACGGGCTGGGAGATGTTCCGCTTGCTGCTCGAGGTGGCCAGTGGTCGCAAGAAGACCTGGGCCGAGCACTGGAAGCTGCACAACGCGCTGGTGCTGTTCAATCCGGCACCGATTACCTGAGACCTGAGGGCGCGGGCGAGAGCAAATCGCCCACCAGCTCCAGCCGCAAGACCGGGTTGTCCAGGGCCATGAGCTGCTGCTTGGTCTCGAGCGGCAAGGGCAGCAGTTCGCTCCATCGGTTGGCGACCCAGGCGCAGTCGTCCAGATGCCAGGGCGAGCGCACCGGCATCCGGCTGCGGGCGTCGGCGGCGTGGGCACTGAGGGTTTCAAGCAGGTGGGCCAGTGAGGTGGCATGACCCTGCAGATCCTCCGGTATCGGCACCGCCGGATCGTCGGCCAGGGGCTGCGTCTGCCCCACCCACAAGCCGTGTTTGAGTTGCTGGCTGGACTGAAGCTGGAAGCGCGAGCCGCCGTGGGCCTGGATCATCAGCAAGCCGGGCTGGGGCGAGCTGATTTCGGCCACCGTGGCCAGCGTGCCCACCGGATGGAAGGCCTCCGGGCCAGTACCGGCCTGGCGGACCTCATGGCCCTGTGTGAGCGTGACCACGCCGAAGGGCC
>NZ_JARXAB010000174.1 GCF_029866045.1 Ramlibacter sp.
TTGCTGGCGGAGAAAGGGTTTCATCGCGGAGGCGGGTGCGGGTGCGGGGGAAGGGGGCGGGCGGGGCCGGCCGGAGCCGGGGAGGGGACCGCGCTGCAATTGCCTGTGGCAAGTGCGTGCTGCAAGTGCGTGCTGCATTTACGCACGGCACTTGCGCGCGGCATGGGACGGCGCGGGCCGCCCCGAGGCAGCGCCGCTAACCCTCTTTGCGAAGGAAGAAGTGCTCGATCGCGCCCATGGCACGCTGGCGCGTGACCTCGTCGCCCGCGCGCAGCTCGGCGAGGGCGCCGTGCAGCATCTTTTGCGTGAGGCCGCGGGAGAGGGCGTCGAGCACCACCTCCACATCGTCGCCACGCGCCAGCAGCTTGCGCGCGCGGGCGAGTTCGGCCTCGCGCCACTCGTCGGCCTGGGCATGCAGCTGGCGGATCATGGGCACCGCGCGGCGCTGGTCGAGCCAGTGCAGGAAGTTCTGAACCCCGGCGTCGACGATGGCCTCAGCCTGAGCCACGGCCGCTTGCCGGTGCGCTTGGCCGGTTTGCACCACATGCGCCAGGTCGTCTACGGTGTAGAGGTAAATGTCCTCCAACGCCTTGACCTCGGGCTCGATGTCGCGTGGCACGGCCAGGTCGACCATGAAAATGGGCCGGCGCTTGCGTTGCTTGAGCGCCCGCTCGACCGCCCCCAGGCCGATGATCGGCAGCTGGCTGGCGGTGGAAGACACCACCACATCAAATTCGTGCAGGCGTGTGGGCAGGTCGGCCAGCCGGAGCACCTGGCCGCCAAAGCGGGAGGCGAGCTTCTCGCCGCGCTCGAGGGTGCGGTTGGCGATGGTGATCGACTTGGGGTTTTTGGCCGCGAAATGCGTGGCCGCCAGCTCGATCATTTCGCCAGCGCCGACAAAGAGCACCCTCAGGCGGGTGAAGTCTTCGAACAGCTGGCCGGCCAGTCGCACCGCCGCAGCGGACATGCTGATGGAGTGCGCGCCAATCTCGGTCGCGGTACGCACTTCCTTGGCAACGGCAAAGGAGCGCTGGAACAACTGGTTGAGGGTGCTGCCCAGAGTGCCGGCTTCGTCGGCGACGCGGACCGCGTCCTTGAGTTGGCCCAGGATCTGGGCCTCACCCAGCACCATGGAGTCCAGGCCGCTGGCGACGCGGAAGGCATGGCGGGCGACCCGACCGTCTTCCAGGGTGTAGGCGTGAGAGCGAAGTTCAGCGGGAGACACGCCGCCCGAGCGGGCCAGCCAGTCGATGGTGGCGTCCATGGCCGCCTGTTCGGCGGCCAGGTAGATTTCGGTGCGGTTGCAGGTGGACAGCAGCGCCGCTTCAGGGGGTTGGCTGCTGCTCGCCAGATTGGTCCGCAGGGCGTGCAGGGTGGGGGCCACCTGGTCAATGGCAAAGGCGAAGCGCCCGCGCATATCGAGCGGCGCTGTCGTGTGATTGATGCCTAGGGCCCAGACCGCCATGGCCAGATTATAAAATTTGTCATCCATGGGTCCAATCGATTTGATCGTCCACCTGGCCGGATTTGTTGCTCCGGCGCTCGCTTTGGGCCTTTTCATGGCGCTGGTGGGCCCTTCCTTGCCGGGTGGTGCTGCCCTGAAGTACTCCTTTTGGATGCGTGCGGGAATTTTGGTGCTCGTGGGCGTTGTTGCCCTGGGCGCTGGCCTGTGGGGTTTCGGCCGGGATGGCAAGATGGCCAGCTACGGTCTGTTGTTGGTGGCGGTAGCCACCGTCCAATGGCTGATGGTCGGGGGCTGGCGTCGCTGAAGAACTGCCTCCCGCGCTCCTGGCCACTTCATCGCCATGCCACTGCTGAAGCCCGCTTCTGACTCAAACACCTGGCCCGAACGACCAGCCCGAACGACCGGCCAGAAGTTCCAGCCGGAACGATCAGCCCGAACGATCTGCAACCCCGCTACTTGAGAGCCGCCCGCCGCCCGCTGCCCATCACCATGCTGTTCCTGCTGTCGCCCGCCAAGTCCCTGGACTACACCTCCCCCATCCCAGAGGTGCCACACACCTTGCCGCAGTTCCTGCCGCAATCGAAGGAACTGATCGCCACCCTGCGCGAGAAGTCCCCGCAGCAGATCGCCTCGCTCATGGACCTGAGCGACAAGCTCGCCAGCCTCAACGCTGCGCGCTACCAAGCCTGGTCGCCCCGATTCACCGCCAAGAACGCCCGGCAGGCGATCCTGGCCTTTGACGGCGACGTCTACGATGGCCTGCAGGCGCGCCAGCTCTCGGCCCCCGACCTGGAATGGGCGCAGGACCATCTGGCTATCTTGAGCGGCCTCTACGGTGTGCTGCGGCCGCTGGACTGGATGCAGCCCTATCGGCTGGAGATGGGCACCGCGCTCCCCGTGGGGGAGGGCTCCAACCTGTACCAGTTCTGGGGCCGACGTCTTGCAGACCATCTCAACGCGCAGCTCGCGGGCGAGAAGGCGCCCGTCATCGTCAACCTGGCGTCGCAGGAGTACTTCAAGTCGGTGGACCGCAAGGCGCTCCAGGCGCGGGTGATTGAATGCGTGTTCGAGGACTGGAGCGCAGGCAAGTACAAGATCGTGAGCTTTTTCGCCAAGAAGGCGCGCGGCCTCATGGCCCGCTACGCGATCAGCCATCGCGTCAACACGCCCCGCAAGCTCGAGGCCTTCAACCTCGAGGGCTATGCCTTCGAACCGGCAGCTTCCGAGCCCGACCGCCTGGTGTTTCGCCGCAAGGCGGCCGCGTGAGCCACCCAGGGCAATCCGTCATGTCGACACCCGAACAATCCTTGCTGGGAAAGCCGGCCGCCTACGGCGACCAGTACGACCCCACGCTGCTCTTTCCGATCCCGCGGGCCACTAAGCGCGCCGAGCTGGGCCTCTCGGGTCAGCCGCCTTTTTTTGGCGCCGACCTGTGGACAGCCTACGAGCTGTCTTGGCTCACCCCGCGCGGCAAGCCGCAGGTGGCAATTGCCCATGTGACCGTGCCTTGTGAAACACCGCACATCGTCGAGAGCAAGTCCTTCAAGCTGTACCTCAACAGCTTCAGCAACACGCCCTTTCCGTCCCTGGACGCGGTGCGCGAGCGCCTGCGCGCCGACCTGACCGAGGCGGTCTGGCGCGGCCAGACCCCAGGCGCTTCGGTGGGCGTACGCATGCTGTTGCCAGAGGACTTTGGCCGCGAGCGCATTGCCGAACTAGAGGGCCTCTGCCTGGACCGGCTCGACATCGACTGCGACCGCTACACCCCTGCGCCCGAGTACCTCACCGCCGCCTTTCACGAGGCGCCGGTGGCGGAGACCCTCACCAGCCACCTGCTCAAAAGCAACTGCCTGGTCACCGGCCAGCCCGATTGGGGCAGTGTGCAGGTTCACTACAGCGGACCGCAAATCGACCAGGGTGGTCTGCTGCGCTACCTGGTGAGTTTTCGCAACCACAACGAGTTCCACGAGCAGTGCGTGGAGCGCATCTTCATGGACATCTGGCGCCAGTGCCGCCCGATCAAGCTCAGTGTCTATGCCCGCTACACCCGTCGCGGCGGCCTCGACATCAATCCCTGGCGCACCAGTCACCCCGGGGCCCTGCCGCCCCACCAGCGGACGGCTCGCCAGTAAGGAGCTAGAGCGCGTTGCCTCAGCGCGCGTTTTCGAGGAACCAGTATCGGCGCCTCCGCGTCGAGGAGATGGTGCCCGTGATGCCACTGGCCTCGATGGCGGACTCTTTTGCATTGGGTCCGCCGATGCGGAAGTCCACTGCGCGCTCGAGCGTCTCGCCCGTGGTCGGGTCGCGGTACTGCACGAGAGCGGTGCCGGCCACCACGCTGGGTGCCAGCCCGCCGCCACGGATGTTGGCCGATGTGGCGGCTTTGCAAAGTACCGGCGCGGCGTAGGACGTGGCCTGGCCCAGGTTGGCCGCGCAGCTGTTGGCGGCAGGCCGCGTGGGCCGGTGGGTGGCGAAATAGGTCACGCCACCCACGGTGGTGGGCGCATTGACCACCTTCTCGCCATTGACGCCATCCAGCGAGATGTAGCAGCCGCGGGTTGAGGCCAGCCCGGAGGCAACGTCGACCAGATCGCCTGGCACCAGTGGCGTCACCGCTCCCGTGGGCGTGCCCTTGGTGAGGCGGGTGTCGATCAGCGTGAAGAAACGGTCGTTGGAGGTTGTCGACAGCGGCTTTTCGCGGTCGCCCGAGCCCGCCAGCACCGCAGCGAAGGTGCGGTTCAGAACCACATCGGGCGAGTAGAAAAACTTGCGCACCGGGCTGCTCGTGCCGCCAAGCGTGGCGAAGGCGTACATGCCCCAGTCGTCCGTGCCGGCGAGCACGCCACCCGTCGTCTCCTTCTCGAAATCGAGGCGGTAGATGTTGCCGCCAACGTCGGCAGCATAGGCGCGGTCAATATAGCCGTCGTAGTCGGCGTCGACCAGGGCCACGTCGGCCGCCACGCTGCGGCTGGTGTCAAACCGCCGCAGCACCGCGCCGGTGAAGGCGTCGAGCACCAGTACCGCATTGCCCATGGTGGTGGTGCCTGGTGTCGGCTGGTCCTCGGCGACGTTGTCGTAGCCGGCACCCATCACGATCACCGGGTCGGTCCGGCCCTTGAGCCGGGCCACCCGGGGCTCAGACCAGGTCTGTCCGAGGACGGGCAGGTTGGCGCTGGTGTGCTTCCACAGGTACACCGGGCTCGACGGGGTGGTCACGTCCAGCGCATACAGTTCGCGCCCGCCCCGGCGCATGCCCACGAAAAGAATCACCCGGTCGCTGGTGCCGGCGGTATTGAGGCGCTGGTAGATGCCGATCGGGCCGTCGACGAAGTAGTCGCGCGGTGTGGGGGCGGTCGTCCCTGGCTGGGTCGGCACCACCGTGGTCGAAAGCCGGATTTCTGGCGCGTTGTCCCGCAGCCGCTTGAGACGTGCGAGGTGCTCGCTCGGGATGAAGGACCAGAGTTCGTCGCCTGCGCCGGTGCCCGAGGCGTTGCCATTGACCGCCCGCAGCATGCCGTCGTTGCTGCCGTAGAACACCACCACCCCGGTGCTGCCGCCGTAATTGACGACGGCCGGACGCGAGTGCAGCACGTCTCCGTGGATGGAGGGGCGTACCGTGGTCGTGCCCCCGGGGCCGGTTTCGTCGCCGGCGTTGTCGGTACCCCGCACCCAGTTGATCAGGGCGGTGCGGGCGGCAGCGCTCGCCGCGCCCAGGGTGGCGGCGGTGAGGCTGGCGTTGCCGTCGACAAACTGGTGGGCGCTGCTGGTGGCGAGGGTGATGGGGGAGGTCGGTTGGGCCGCGCAGCCCAGGCAAGTGAACACCTTGCGCGTGGTCTGGCTGGTGGCATAGGTCAGCCGCTGGCGCTGGGCTGCGCCGCCTTTCTCGACCACCTCGCCGTCGGGCCGGTCGGAGGTGGAGGCGGGGGTGCCCATGGCCTGATTGACCCAGAAGTTGCTGTCGGCCGTCCAGTACGAGGCGGCGTTGGGCGAGATGAAGCCAGTCGTCCCCGTGACGGCGTCCTCGCCTGCGGCGTCGACCAGTCGGACGCTGCCGTCCAGCGGGTTGTAGTCAAAGCGGTACTGCTTGAGGTTGCCGCGCCAGCGGGGCCGGGCTTCCTGGTCGGGCCGGAACATGCCGAGGAACACCTGGTTCTGGTAGGTGCCCCGGGTGGTCATGCTCACCGGCAGGCTGGCCGAGGTGAACACGCTGTTCACCGCCTGGATCTGGTTGAAGATCCGCTGCAAGGCGTCGACGATCCGGCCGCCATTGTTGACCGTGGAGTCGATATTGAAATACTGGCCGCCACTTCGGTTGGCCATGCTCGTGAGAAGCGCCGACCAGCCTGGCCCCTGGCCGTTGGTGACCGGGTCGATGTCCAGCGTGTAAGTGGTGATGCCTTGGGGCGAGGCCCGCATGAACCGTGCCCATTCGTCCGCCATGTTCGACTGCGAGCCGGAGGGTGACAGGCCGGTGATGTCGGCCGGTCGGGTCATGCCCATCGCCGTGTACGCGGCACTCAGCGCGGTGGAGGCGGCGGACGAGTCGGAGGCGTTGTCCTGTGCCGAGCCGTTGCTCACATAGATGATGTAGTTGCGCCCGCAGTTGGTCACGGTGGGGCCGTTGTACCGGGTGGCGTTCACCGCATCCAGCGCATTGCCGGTCATGGCATAGATGGCGTTCGACTGCGAGCTGCCGGAGGTGTTGCCCCGGTAGTCGGTCTTTGTCTTGGTCCTACCGGAAACCGCATTGCGGCTGGCGAAGTAGTACCAAGCCTCGGCCATGGACAGGGCGGCCTTGCCGTTGTTGGAGCGGTCGCCGGAGGCGCTCAAGCTGGTCACCAGGGACCGCAGCCGCTGCTTGTAGGTGTCGTCCAGCGGGCGAATTGCGGCCCGCACGTAGCCGCCGTCGGCGCCGGTGTTGCCCGAGCCGGTCTCGGTGAACATCATCAAGCCCACATTGAATTGGTTGGAGGGCAAGGCCGCGATCGTGTCACCGACCGCTGTCATTTCGCGCGCGAACATGGACGACCAGTTCGCGGTGTTGTCCATGATGATCAGGACATTGGCCGCGCCGGCCGACGTGGTCTGCCCGGCGTACAGGTCGATATCGCTCGTGTACTGCGAGGCCGCAGGGACGGCGCTGAGCGCGGCGAGCAGGGACAGGCCCACTCCCAGGATTTGGTGGATCAGGCGTCGCATGGTGTCGTCCTTCTCTGGGTCTTCACTTGCACAGATTGATCGCGTCGGACTGAACCATCCGCAGCGCCGCACCTTGGTTGACCGCGACCTTGGCGCCGCTTCGGGCGTCGACCACTTCGGCGCGGATGTTCCATTCGGTGTCGGCGCACAGCGAGTTGTCGGCCAGCTTCCCGGCCTCTCCCGGGGTAGGCATTTGCATACCGGGCATCGACACCGTACCTGAGCGGATGCAGGCCGCGTCGCTTGCGGTGCCTGGATCGAGCTCACTGTTCTTGACGATACGTACCCGGTAGCAAGTTGGCGTGGGTGTGATGCGCACCGTATAGCTGACGCTGCCGGTGTTCACCACGATGGGCGCGGAGGCGGCCAGGGTGGGGTTGCGCGCGAAGGTGTCGGAGCTGATGGTCTGCTCAATGGCCACCTGCGCAGCGGCCTCGCCCTCGCTGCGCGCCTGCATATTGCCGACGATGCGCAAATTAGTGGTGGACCCGAGGAAGGCGTTGATCGCCAGCAGCGCCAGCAGCACCAGGAAGACCAGCACCACCACGAGGCTGGCGCCACCCTCGCGGCGGTGCATTGAATTTTTGTGCGGCGTCATGGCGTCTCCCGCAGGCCTGCCACCGACTGCAGCCGAACGGTGGTGGTGCCCACGCGCCGCTTGAACGCATCACTGGATGCCGGCACGAGATAGGGGTTGCTGCCTTGCAGCCCCAGGTTGTACGAGCGGGCGTCCAAATAGCCGGGGGTGGCCTCGGTGCTGCGCGAGAGCACGGTGAGTCGGGCTCCCACCACATTGCCCCAGCCGGCCAGTGCCGCCGCCTGGGACTCCGCCAAGCTCGAGGCGCCGGCCAGGCCAAGCCATTGATCGGGAACGCCGTCGCCGCTGGTGTCAAAGCCGTAGTCGAAGGCCACCTGCTCGATGCCCTCGGCCAGGGGCACTGACACCATGCCACTGTCTCGAAGCTCCAGCCGCTTGAGGGTGGGAATGCCGTCGCCCGTGCCTGCGCACTCGCTGCAGCGGGCCAGATAGTAGATTCGAACGAGGAAGCGCCGGACCAGATTGGGGTTGCCATCGCGGTCTCGCAGCACCAGCCCGGTGCCGCTGGCAGTGGCCAAGAAGGGCGCGACGTCGTCCAGAAAGTGGGAGGCTTGCAACACGAGCGTCCCCACCGGCGCGGCGCTGGCGGCCAGGGGGGTGGTGTCGAGCCGGCGCAGCACCATGACCGGTGTGCCGGTCTTCCAGTCTGCGGGGAGACAGCCCAAGGCGGCGGCCTCGCTGGCGGTGTAGCCCCGTAGCGGCAGGGGCAGGGTGGTCGGGCTGCCGGCGGCATGGGTGGCGTTGAGGCTGGCGGCCAGCACGCCAGCCGCGGCGCAGGGCGAGGCGCTGTCGACGAAACCACTGGCCGCCGCGGTGCCGAAATAGCCCGCCATGGACAGGTCTTCGGCCAGCAGGTCGAGGGCGTGGCGGGCATTCTCGATATGCCGCATCGACTTTTCGAGTTCGGCCGCCGATCGGCTGGCGTTGGCGAACATCAGTGCCATCCCGGCCACCACCATCATGCCCAACGCCAGGCCCACCATCAGCTCGACCAGGCTCACCCCGGCTTGCCGCCAGGGCGCGTGGCGACCTTGCCCCGGGCGCCTCACAACAGGCTCCCGATACGCACCACGGTGCTCACTCCGCGGCGCAGACTGGGGTCCGGAAAAGCGGTCGCGTCGTCACTTCCGCAGGTCAGTGGCGTGGCGGCGGTGCGCTGCACCCCCTGCCAGACCAGGGACACCAGCAGCTCTCCCGCGTTGCCCGTGGCGCTGATGCAGCCGCGCACCCGCGCCAGTTCAGCGCCGGGTTGGCCCATCGCCTGGCGAACCAGGGCGTGCCATTCGCACACGTCGGTGTTGGCCAGGTCGAAGGCGCCAGCGGCGAAGCCCGGCACCGCACCGGCAGGGGGGGCTGGCGGCACCGTGCAGACCCCGTTGACCCCAACCGCGTCGCGCAGGTAGTAGTCCTTGACCGCGCCCGTCCGGTTCAGGGTAATCCGCTCGGCCATGTCTTGCACCAGGGCCATGCCCTGGGCCCGCTGGTAGCCCTCGAGGCTACTGATCGCGGTACGCGCCTGCAGGCCGATGAAGCCCAGCACGCCGAAGGCCACCACCAGCAGGGCTACCAGGGCCTCGACCAGGGCCGCGCCGCGCTGCCGCTGCGGCGATGGCGGGTGCATTGGAGGCGGGCAGCGTGTCGTCATGGGCTGCAGGCGGTGGACAGGCTCTTGGGGCGGCCCGAAGGATCCAAGACGATGCAGCGCTCGCTGCCGCGGCCATCGCTCAGGCCAAACTTGATCGGGCTGTCAGCACTCACCATGCCGCGGGCGTCAAAGCTCACGGCCGTTGGCGCGGTGAGCACCTGGAGCGAGCCCCCGATCGGGTTGCGCTGGACCAGCAGGTCGCCATTGGCGGCGGTCAGGCGCCAGCCGCTGCGCCAGTCGCTGCCGCTGGCGGGCAGCAGTTGCACCCCACCGACCCGCTTGAGCGATTCACTGCGTGCCAGGGTGAGGTCACTCATGAGGTCGTAGCTGGCAGACCGCAGCCGCTGGCGGGCGACAAACTGGTCCATGGCGGGTGCGACCAGGCCCAGCACCAGGGCAGACAGCGCCATCACCACCATCAGCTCGAGGAGGGTGAAGCCCTGCTGGGTCCGGCCGGTGGGCGCAGCGGCGCGGGGCCTGGGCTGCGCCCGCAGGCGGGGCTGGAGCGTTGCTGGGGCTGGCATAGGAAGTTGCCGCGCGGTGGGTCGAGGTTCACCAACAGCCGATGGGCTGCCGCACGTTCGCCTCATTGAGGGTCAGTGTGCCGCAGCTGTCCAGGGCCTGGTTGCCCAGCGGGGTGGCGGCCACTGTAAAACTTGGTACATCGCCAGTGCCGACGCTGAGTTCGATCTGGTAGTAGGCGGTGACCGAGGGCGTCAGGGTGGCCCGGGTGTCGGCCAGGCTGGCGGCATAGGCCCGCGAATCCAGCAGGATTTGCTGCTGCCGCGCCGCAACATCCATCAGGGCTTGCTGGGCCTCCGCCCGGCGGGACTTGCGCAGGTGGCTGCTGTAGGAGGGGTAAGCGACCGCAGCCAGAATGCCAATGATGGCCACCACGATCATCAGCTCGATCAGGGTGAACCCATTTGGACGCCGCGAGGCGCGGGGGTACGTGGGTGGGGGCATCGATTACATCCTTGAGGCCAGGGCCGGTACTGCTCTTCCTTGGAATGTAGCCGATTTGAATTAATCAGAGTCAAATTTCCGATCTTTTGGTGTTGCATCCGGAAACATCTCCAGGGTCTGTGGCCCGGTCTCTGGCGGGCTTGGGCGGACCTCAGAGGGCGGCAGATCCCCGGCAGGGACTAGCTTGCCCACCCGAACTCCCAGCAGGCGCAGCCGGCGATCGAGGTCGACTCGCTTGAGGCTTTGGCCGGCAGCCTGTCGGATCACCCGGGGGTCGTCGGTGTAGTGGTCCAGGGTCAGGTCGCGGGTGGCGGTACGAAAGTCGTCGTAGCGCAGCTTGATGCCGATGGTGCGGCCCACATAGCCCTTGCGCCGCAGGTCGGCCGCTACCCGCTCGCACAGGTCGGTGAACACGGCGCCGAGCGCCTCCCGGTCGCGGACGGCGTGCAGGTCTCGCTCGAAGGTGGTCTCCCGGCTCATGGACACCGGTTCGCTTTCGGTCACCACCGGCCGCTCGTCGCGCCCCCAGGCGGCGTCGTGCAGCCAGGCGCCGTAGCTGCGTCCGAAATGCTCGACCAGCCATTCGCGGCTTTGCCCGGCGATGTCGCCCACGGTGCGCAGGCCGGACTTCTCCAGCTTGGCGTCGGCCTTGGGACCCACGCCGTTGATCTTGCGCGCCGCCAGCGGCCAGATTAGCGTCTGCAAGTCCGCCTCGTGGACGATGGAGATGCCATTGGGCTTGTTGAACTCGCTGGCCATCTTGGCGATCAGCTTGTTGGGGGCAACGCCGATGGAGCAGGTCAGACCGGTGCGCTCCTGGATGCACTTCTGGATCAGGCGTGCGAGCACCCGGCCGCCCTCCCGCTGGCCGCCGGGGACCTCGGTGAAGTCGATGTAGACCTCGTCGATGCCTCGGTCCTCCATCAGCGGCGCGATCTCCCGGATGGTCTCCTTGAAGGCCCGCGAAAGCCGGCGCACTTCGTCGAAGTCCACCGGCAGCACGATGGCCTCGGGGCACAGGCGTGCCGCCTTCATCATGCCCATCGCCGACCCCACGCCAAACTGGCGTGCGGCGTAGGTGGCGGTGGTGATGACGCCGCGGCCCACATAGTCCTTCAGTCGCGGGAAGGCAGCCACCGGGATTTCGTGCGCAGGCAGGCCGGGATGGCTGGCGTGCAGCAGGTCGTCGGCCTTGCGGCGGCCGCCGCCGATGATCATCGGCAGGCCCTTGAGTTGCGGGTACCGCAGCAACTCGACGGACGCGAAGAAAGCGTCCATGTCGAGGTGGGCTATTCGGCGCATATTCGGCGCAAACCGGGCGGGCGGCTCATGCTGCCAATTGTCGCGCCGCTGCTGCGCCATCGGCTACGATTCGAGAGCGGTGGCTCGGCTACCCAAAAAGGCTGGGCGGACTGGCGCCGCGCCAGCCACAAAGACAACGAAACTGGAGACAAGCATGCAACTCACCTTCTTCTCCCCTACCCGTCGCCGCCTCGGTCTCGTGGCGGCCGGCTCTCTGGCCGGACTGCTCGCAGCGCTCTTGGCTGCGCCTGCCGCCGCCCAGACCCAAAGCGGCACCATCCGCTTCATCTTGCCCAATGCCACCGGCTCGGGCGTGGACGCCATTGCACGCGCCGCTCAGCCCGCGCTGGCCAAGGCGCTGGGTGCCAACGTGGTGGTGGAAAACCAGGCCGGTGCCGGTGGCGTGGTGGGCCTGCAGGCGCTTACCAAGGCCGCACCTGACGGCAACACCCTGGCCATCGTTTCCAACAACGTGGTCATTTTCCCTAGCGTGCTCAAGTCGCTGCCGTTCGATATGCCGGGCGATTTCACCCCCATCGCCCTGATCGGCAGCACACCGCTGGTGCTGGTGGTCAATCCGGCCAAGGTACCGGCAACCAATTCGCGCGAGTTTCTCGCCCTGCTCAAGGCCAAGCCCGGCCAACTGAACTTCGGCTCTGGCGGCGCGGGCACCATCTTGCATCTGGCCGCCGAGATGGTGCTCGACGCCTCCGGCACCAGCGCCCGCCACATTCCCTACAAGGGCGTGGGTCCGATGGTGACCGACCTCCTGGGCGGCCAGATCGAGTTCGGCACCGCCGCCCTGCCCAGCG
Organism: Ramlibacter sp.; assembly: GCF_029866045.1. Classification (GTDB taxonomy): domain Bacteria; phylum Pseudomonadota; class Gammaproteobacteria; order Burkholderiales; family Burkholderiaceae_C; genus Ramlibacter. The sequence goes on from NZ_JARXAB010000174.1 coordinate 11,988, forward strand.
TGCAGCAGCACATCAAGTCGGGTGCCTTGCGCGCAATCGGCATGCTGTCGCCTCAGCGCACCGCGGCGGCTCCTGAGATCCCGACCCTGGCCGAACAGGGCCTGACCAACTTCTCTGCCGACGCCTGGTTTGCCATGCTCGGCCCCAAGGGCATGAGCCCGGCCCTGGTCAAACGCACCCAGGAAGCCGTGGTCGCCGCATTCAACGACCCGGTGGTCAAGGACACAATGGCCAAGCAGGGCAACACCATCAATGTGAGCACCCCCGAGCAGGCGCAGGTGGCCTTTCGCAGCGAGTTGGTTCGCTTTGGCAACCTGGTCAAGAAGGTGGGCCTGGAGCCTCAGTGAGCAGGTCCGCACTCACGTCAAAAAGCCCCGCATTGCGGGGCTTTTTCTTGGGCGTGCTGAAAGCCGTCCTGCGCTCAGGGGTCCGGCCAGCAGCCAGGCGCGCTCAGACCGGGAAGGTCCCGGGAAGCAGAACGTCCCTGTCGACCTTGCGCACATCTTTGCGGCCGCAGAAGGCCATGGTCAGGTCCAGCTCCTTGTGGATGATTTCCAGCGCCCGGGTCACGCCAGCCTCGCCCATCGCGCCCAGGCCGTAGAGGAAGGCGCGGCCGATATAGGTGCCCTTGGCGCCCAGGGCCAGGGCCTTGAGCACGTCCTGGCCGGAGCGGATGCCGCCGTCCAGGTGCACCTCGATTTTGTCGCCCACCGCATTCACGATGGACGGCAGCGCCGAGATGGAGGAGGGCGCGCCATCGAGCTGGCGGCCGCCGTGGTTGGAGACGATCAGGGCGTCAGCGCCGGATTGGGCGGCCAGCCGGGCGTCCTCCGCGTCCTGGATGCCCTTGAGAATGAGCTTGCCGCCCCAGCGACGCTTGATCCATTCGACGTCGTCCCAGGAGAGAGCCGGGTCGAACTGGCTGGCGGTCCAGTCCGACAGCGAGCTCATGTCGGCCACGCCCTTCACATGCCCGACGATGTTGCCGAACTGGCGGCGCTGCGTTCCCAGCATGCCCAAGCACCAGCGGGGCTTGGTGGCCAGGTTGATCAGGTTGGCCAGGGTCGGCTTGGGCGGTGCCGACAGGCCGTTCTTGATGTCCTTGTGCCGCTGCCCGAGGATCTGCAGGTCGAGGGTGAGCACCAGCGCCGAGCAGCCGGCGGCCTTGGCGCGTTCAATCAGGCGCTCGACGAAGTCGCGGTCACGCATCACATAAAGCTGGAACCAGAAGGGGTGTCCGCCGGTCCCCTCGGCCACATCCTCGATCGAGCAGATGCTCATGGTCGACAGGGTGAAGGGCACGCCGAACTTCTTGGCTGCGCGTGCAGCCAGAATCTCGCCGTCGGCATGCTGCATGCCGGTGAGGCCGGTGGGCGCAATCGCCACCGGCATGGCAACCTCCTGGCCAACCATCGTGCTGCGGGTGCTGCGGCCTTCCATGTTCACCGCCACCCTTTGGCGCAGCAAGATCTTGGCGAAGTCGCTGCTGTTGGCGCGGTAGGTGCCCTCGGTCCAGGAGCCGGAGTCGGCGTAGTCGTAGAACATGCGCGGCACGCGCTTTTTTGCCAGCAGGCGCAGCTCTTCGATGTTGGTGATCACGGGCATTTCGACCAGTCTCCTCGTCTTTTTTTCAATGTTAGCCGTCGCCGGCAGCGCCTGAAGGCCCTGCCGCGCCGGAGTGCTGCTCAGCCCAGGCGTGCCAGGTGCCTGGCCACCTGCGCCCGCACTTGGGCCGGCGCGGTGCCGCCCAAGGTGCTTCGGGCGTTGAGCGAGCCGCGCAGCGAGAGCACTTCGAACACGTCTTCATTGATGGCCGGATTGAATTCGCGGAGGTCTGCCAGAGACAGCTCGGACAGGTCCACCCCGCGGCCGCTGGCGGTCTTGACCGCATGCGCCACCACCTCGTGGGCATCGCGAAACGGCAGGCCTTTTTTCACCAGGTAATCGGCCAGGTCGGTGGCGGTGGCATAGCCCCTGCGGGCGGCGCGCTCCATCGCCTCGGGCACCACAGTGATGCCCTCAACCATCTGGGCAAAGATGCGCAGCGTGTCTTTCAAGGTGTCCACCGTGTCGAACAGCGGCTCCTTGTCTTCCTGGTTGTCCTTGTTGTAGGCCAGGGGCTGGCCCTTCATCAGGGTGATGAGGCCCATGAGATGGCCCACCACCCGGCCGGTCTTGCCACGCGCCAGCTCGGGCACGTCGGGGTTCTTCTTCTGCGGCATGATGGACGAGCCGGTGGTGAAGCGGTCGGCCAGGCGGATGAAGCCGAAGTTCTGCGACATCCACAAAATGAGTTCTTCGGACAAGCGCGAGATGTGCACCATGGCCAGCGAGGCGGCGGCGGTGAACTCGATCGCGAAGTCGCGGTCACTCACTGCGTCGAGCGAGTTCTGGCAAACGCCTTCCATACCCAGGCTGCGGGCCACCCGCTCGCGGTCCAACGGGTAGCTGGTGCCAGCCAGCGCGGCAGAGCCCAGGGGCAGGCGATTCACCCGTCCGCGCACATCGGCCATGCGCTCGGCGTCTCGCGCAAACATTTCCACATAGGCCAGCATGTGGTGGCCAAAGCTGACCGGCTGGGCCACCTGCAGGTGGGTAAAGCCCGGCAGGATGACATCGGCATGCTGGCTGGCGATGGTCACCAGGGCCTTTTGCAATTCGACCAGCAGGCCGGCGATGAGGTCGATCTCGCCGCGCAGCCACAGGCGCACGTCGGTGGCCACCTGGTCGTTACGGCTGCGGCCGGTGTGCAGCCGCTTGCCGGCGTCGCCCACCAGCTGGGTGAGGCGAGCCTCGATGTTCAGGTGTACGTCTTCGAGGTCGAGCTTCCATTCGAACTGACCCGCCTCGATCTCCTGGGTGATCTGCGCCATACCTTTCTGGATGGCGGCCAGGTCGGCGGCGGCGATGATGCCCTGGGCGGCCAGCATCTCGGCATGGGCCAGCGAGCCCTGGATGTCGGCCTGCCACAAGCGCTTATCAAAAAACACGCTGGAGGTGTAGCGCTTCACCAGATCGCTCATGGGCTCGGAAAAGAGCGCCGACCAGGCCTGGGATTTTTGATCGAGTTGGTTGTGCGACGACATAGGGGGCAAATTCTATCGGGCTGCCCCCTGCCGGCCACGGGGTACTCTTGGGTCGGCGCCCGGCTCAGCCCGTGTTGCGCAGGCCGGCGGCGATGCCGTTGATCGAGATGTGGATGCCGCGCTGCACCTTTTCGTCGTGCTGGCCGGCGCGCCAGCGGCGCACCAGTTCCACCTGCAGGTGGTGCAGGGGGTCGATATAGGCAAAGCGATGGCGGATGGAGCGCGATAGCGCCGGGTTACCCGCCAGCCGCTGGCGCTCGCCGGTGATGGCGGCCAGGGCGTCGGCGGTGCGGTGCCATTCGGCCTCGATCGCCTCGAACACCTTGCGCCGCAGCCGGGCGTCGGGCACCAGCTCGGCGTAGCGGTGGGCCAGCGCCAGGTCGCTCTTGGCCAACACCATGTCCATATTGGACAGCAATGTGCGAAAGAAGGGCCACTGCCGGTACATCTTCTGCAGGAGGGCCAGGCCCTCCTTTTTCGTCTGGCCCGGGCCAGGGGTCAGGAAGGCCTGCACCGCCGAGCCAAAGCCGAACCAGCCGGGCAGGGTCACCCGGCACTGGCCCCAGGAGAAGCCCCAGGGGATGGCCCGGAGGTCCTCGATGCGCAGGTTGGCCTTGCGCGAGGCCGGTCGGGAGCCGATGTTGAGGGCGGCGATCTCGCGGATGGGCGTGCTGGCGAAGAAGTAGTCGCTGAAGCCGGGTGTCTCGTAGACCAGGCCGCGGTAGGCCGCCTGGCTGGCGGCCGAGAGCCGTCCGGCGGCTTCGAGGAAGGACTTGGGGGCTGGCTTGGTCGGCTGCAGCAGGGTGGCCTCCAGGGTGGCGGCCACCAGGGTCTCCAGGTTGCGCCGCCCGATCTCGGGGTTGGCGTACTTGGAGCCAATCACCTCGCCCTGCTCGGTCAGGCGGATCTGGCCGCGCACCGTGCCTGGGGGCTGGGCCAGGATGGCCTCGTAGCTGGGGCCGCCGCCCCGGCCCACCGTGCCGCCCCGGCCGTGGAACATGCGCAGCCGGATGTCGTGGCTGTTGGCCAGCTCGTCGAACAGGGCCACCAGGTCGGTCTCGGCCCGATAAAGCTCCCAGTTGCTGGTGAAGATGCCGCCGTCCTTGTTGCTGTCGCTGTAGCCCAGCATGATGTCTTGCTCGGCGCCCGAGCGACGTACCAGGGCAGCCATGCCAGGCAGTGCGTAAAACGCCCGCATGATGGGCGCCGCGCTTTGGAGGTCCAAGATGGTCTCGAACAGGGGCACGACGATCAGCTGCGCCTTCCCTGGCTGTGGGCCTTGGCCGTCCAGGGTGCCGTCCATCAGCGCGGTTTCTTTCTGCAGCAGCAGCACCTCCAGCAGGTCGCTCACAGACTCGGTGTGGCTGATGATGTAGTGGCGTATGGCCTCCGGCCCGTACTGCGCCCGTATGCGCCGGGCCGTCTCGAAGATGGCCAATTCGGCCAGCGTGGCCTCGGTGTAGTGGGCGGTGGGCACGCGCAGGGGCCGGGCGTCATTGAGCAGTTGCAGCAGCAAGGCCTGCTTGGCGTCCTCGGACAGGCCGGGGTAGTCGGGCTCGAGCCGGGCGGCGGCCAGGAGCTCGGCCACCACCGCCTCGTGCTGGTCGGAGCTTTGCCGCAGGTCCATGGTGGCCAGGTGGAAGCCGAACACCTCTACGGCCCGCATCAGGGGGGACAGGCGTTGCTCGACCATCGCCGCTCCGTGCGAGGCGATGAGCGATTCGCGGATGGTGGTCAGGTCGGCCAGAAATTCAGCGGCGCTCGCATAGGGCGCCTGCGGCGCAAGCACGTGGCGCGCCGCATCGCCGCCGGTGAAGGCCTTGAGGGTGGCGGCCAGCCGGGCGTACATCCAGGCCAGGGCCCGGCGGTAGGGCTCGTCTTGGCGGTGCGGGTCGGCGTCGGGGGACTGGTCGGCCAGCGCTTGCAGCGCTGGCGTCATGCCCACCAGCATCGCCGACACCGACAGCTCGGCGCCCAGGTGGTGCACCTCAGTCAGGAAATGGCGCAACGCCATTTCGCTCTGGCGGCGCAGGGCCAGGCTCAAGGTGTCGGCGCTGACGTTGGGGTTGCCGTCCCGGTCGCCACCGATCCACATTCCCATGCGCAGAAAGCTGGCCACCCGGCCCTGGCCCAGGGCCTGCTCGAGCTCGGCGTAGAGGCGCGGTATTTCGCGCAGAAAGGTGGCCTCGTAGTAGGACAGGGCGTTCTCGATCTCGTCGGCCACCGTGAGCTTGGTAAAGCGCAAGAGGCGGGTCTGCCACAGTTGCATGACCCGGGCCCGCAGCTGGGCCTCGTTGGCGGCCAGCTCGCGCGGGGCGAGGGCGTCCTTGGGCAAGGCGCGGTCCTTGATGGCGTCGCGCTCGGCCAGCAGGTGGGCGATGTCGCGCTCGGCGTCCAGGATGCTCTTTCGCTGCACCTCAGTGGGGTGGGCGGTGAGCACCGGCGACACATAGCTGGTTGCCAGGGTTCGGGCGACGGTGCGAGGCGTGATGCCGGCCCAGCGCAGGCGGGCCAGGGCCACCTCCACGCTGCCTTGCTGCGTGTCACCGGCGCGCTCGTGCACCAACCGGCGGCGGATGTGGTGCCTGTCCTCGGCCAGGTTGGCCAAGTGGGAAAAATAGGTGAAGGCCCGGATCACGCTCACCGCCTGATCACTGGGCAGGCCCTTGAGCAGGGCCTTGAGCGCCTTGTCGGCCTCGTGGTCTGCATCGCGGCGGAAGGCCACCGAGAGCTTGCGGATTTTTTCCACCAGTTCGAAGGCGGCCGCACCTTCCTGTTCGCGGATCACGTCGCCGAGCAGCCGGCCGAGTAGGCGGATGTCGTCGCTGAGGGGCTTTTCGTTGTCGCGCGCTCGGCGGGGGGGGTGGCGCGCCGGCGTGGCGGCGGGGGAGCTGGCGGGCATGGCGGCAGAGGGCTGGGGAGTCGGCCCATGCTAGCATCGCAAAGCGAAATTCCCTGCTGCAGGTGGCTTGCAGCGACGACGTACCGGGTTCGATTTTGAGCAAACTAGTCATCGCCACGCGCGAAAGCCGGCTGGCCCTTTGGCAGGCCGAACATGTACGCGACCTTCTGCAGTCGCGCGGTCACGAGGTGGGCCTCCTGGGCATGACCACCCGGGGCGATCAGATCCTCGACCGCAGCCTGAGCAAGGTGGGCGGCAAGGGGCTGTTCGTGAAGGAGCTGGAGGTCGCGCTCGAGGAGGGCAGGGCCGACCTGGCTGTGCACTCCCTCAAAGACGTGCCGATGGACCTGCCCGAGGGCTTTCACCTCGCCTGCGTGATGGAGCGCGAGGACCCACGCGACGCCTTCGTCTCCAACCGTTTCCAGCAGCTGTCCGACTTGCCTCCCGGCAGCGTGGTGGGCACCTCCAGCCTGCGCCGCGTGGTGCTGCTGAGGGCGCTGCGCCCTGACCTGCGCATCGAACCCCTGCGTGGCAACCTCGACACCCGTTTGCGCAAGCTCGACGACGGCCATTACGAGGCCATCATCCTGGCCGCCGCCGGTCTCAAGCGTCTGGGCCTCGGCGACCGAATCCGCCAGATCTTTGACACCGACCAGATGCTCCCGGCCGCTGGCCAGGGCGCCCTCGGCATCGAGGTGCGGGCCCAGCGCTCCGAGGTCGATCAGGCCCTCGCGCCCCTGGCCCACCAGCCGACCTGGCTGGCGGTGGCGGCCGAGCGTGCGGTCAGTCGCGGCATGGGCGGAAGCTGCTCCATGCCCCTGGCCGCCCACGCGGTGTTCACGCCTGCTGGCGCCCTGCACCTGCGCGCCGCCTGGGGCGAGCCCGAGAGCAACACGACAACACTCGTGCGGGCGGAGGCCCAAGGCTCGGTGGCCGACCTGGCGCAGGCCGAGGACCTGGGCCGCTCGGTGGTCGAGCAGCTGCGCGCCGGCGGCGCCCACTGAGGCGCCGTGACCGGCCGGCCTGGCCCCATGCCGGCACAGCCGCCTCTTCTCCTCGTAACCCGCCCGGCGCGTGAAGCGCTGGCCTGGACCCGTACCTTGCAGGGGCTGGGCCTGCGCGCCGAGGCGCTGCCTTTGATTGCCATCGGCCCGGGGCCCGACCCGCAGGGCCTGGCCAAGCGCCAAGCTGCGCTTGCGTGCGAGGCTGCGGTCATGTTCGTCAGCGCCAACGCGGTGCGCGGTTTCTTTGATGCCGGTGGCCCCGAGCTGGCTTGGCCGGCTGGCACACGTGCTTGGTCCACCGGGCCGGGCACACACGCCGCCTTGCTCGATGTGGGTGTGCCTGCCGCCCAGATCGACTCGCCAGACCCACAGGCTGGCCGCTTTGACTCCGAGGCCCTGTGGGGGTGTGTGCAGACGCCCCTGCTCGCTCAGGTGCGTGCCCAGGGATCCGGTGCGCCGGTTCGGGTGCTCATCGTGCGCGGTGCCGACGCCGACGGCGAGGCTGCGGGCCGGGACTGGCTGGCGCTTCGGCTGCGCGAAGCCGGCGTGCTGGTGGACCAGGTGCCCGCCTACCGGCGCGTTCTGCCCGAATGGACCCCGTCCGAGCGGGCCTTGCTGGACGAAGCCTGCCGGGCGCCAGCCGCCTGGTTGTTCAGCAGTTCCGAGGCGGTCGCCAACCTGGCCCGGCTGGCGCCGGTCGCCGGATGGCAGGGCGGGCTTGCCCTGTGCACCCATGCGCGCATTGCGCAGGCAGCTCGGTCGGCCGGCTTCGGCCAGGTCGCGGAGGTGGCGCCGCGCCCGGAATCCGTGGCGGCCTTTCTACAATCGCTGCCATGAGCGATCCCCACGCCCGCGACGAATCGGTGCCGACCCCCGGCACTGCGTCCGCCGCCCCGTCTGCTGCCGACGCTGCCAGTTCCGCAGTGCCAAGCGCGGGCGTCGGTGCATCGCCTCCTGAATCGGCTCCTGCCTCTGCACCCGGCGCAGCCCCTGGCGTGCCGATCGGCCTGCCAGACTCGGCAACGCCTGTCGCCGCCGCACCTGGCGTTTCTTTGTCGCGCCCTGTGTTCTGGGGCCTGATCGCATCGATCGCCTTGGCCCTGCTTGCCAGCGGCCTGCTGTGGCAGCGCTTGTCCGACATTCAGGAGCAGTTGGCTCGCCAGAGTGCGGACTCCGGTGCGGTTGCCATCGAGGCCCGCACCCTGGCCCGACAGGCCCAGGAGCTGGCCCGCGACAACGCGGCCCGCCAGGCGATCGCCGAGAACAAGCTGGCCGAAGTGGCCATGCAGCGCACTCAGCTCGAGGAGCTGATGCAAAGCCTGTCCCGCTCGCGCGACGAGAACCTGGTGGTCGACATCGAGTCCTCGCTGCGCCTGGCGCAGCAGCAGTCGCAGCTCTCGCTGAGTCCCGAGCCGCTGCTCGCTGCCCTGCGTGCGGCCGACCAGCGTCTGGCGCGGGTGAGCCAGCCCCGTCTCGCCCGCGTTCGGGCCGGCATCACCCGGGACATCGACCGCATCAAGGCGGCGGCCGTGACCGATGTGCCCTCCTTGCTTCTGCGGATGGACGAACTGGCCCGCGGACTGGAGGAGTTGCCGGTAGCCAATGCCGTGGGCCAGGCGGCCGCGTTGGCGTCGGCTTCCAGCGCTGCCGATGCCCCGACCGCGGGTCGCAGCGCTGGCGCAGCCTCTGCCCCGGCGGCCGCCGCCTCGGCGCAGGCCTGGTGGGCGCGCTGGCTCGCGCTTGTGCGCGAGGAGGCCCAGGCCCTGCTGCGCGTGAGTCGCATTGACCAGCCTGATGCCGTACTGGTCGCACCCGAGCAGGCCTTCTTCTTGCGGGAGAACCTCAAGCTCAAGCTGCTCAATGCCCGCCTGTCCCTGCTGGCGCGCCAAACCGACCTGGCGCGTGCCGACCTGGCCCAGGTGACCCAAGCCCTTGGACGCTACTTCAGCCCCGAGTCGCGCAAGACCCAGGCTGCCTTGGCGACCCTGCAGCAGATGCAGGCTCAACTGCGCAATGTCGACCTGCCTCGCATCGACGAGACCCTGGCCGTACTCGACGCTGCCGCGGCCGGCCGCTGATCTGAGGAGTCATCCCGATGCGCGCGGCCCTCTGGTTCCTGGCACTGTTCGGCGTGGCGGTTGCGATCGCCCTCTTCGCTGGCAACAACCAGGGGACGGTCACTGTGTTCTGGCCCCCCTACCGCATCGACCTGTCGCTGAACCTGGTGCTCATGTTGGCGGTCGGCGGATTCGTTTTCCTCTACGCGGTATTGCGCGCGCTGTCTGCGCTCTTCGACCTGCCCCAGCAGGCCAGGCGCTGGCGCAATCAGCAAAAGGAGCGGGCGGTCCATGGCCTACTGGTCGATGCGATCGCCCATTTGCTGGCTGGGCGATTTGTGCGCGCCCGCAAGTCTGCCGAAACCGTGCTGGCTCAGGAAGCTGCTTTACAGGCGTCCGAACGACACCTGCCCCATGCCGAGCCGCTCCGGGCACTGGCCCACCTGCTGGTGGCCGAGAGTGCCCAAGCCCTGCAAGACAAGTCCGCCCGCGACACCCACCTGCAGCAGGCCCTGGCGCCCCAGGCCGGCCGCGAGGGCCTGGCGATGCGCGAAGGGGTGTTGATGCGCGCAGCCCGCTGGTCCCTGGACGAACGCGACCCGCAGGCCGCCGGCCGCTGGCTTGGCGAGCTGCCCCTGGGTGCGGCTCGCCGCACGCTGGCGCTGCGCATGAAGCTCAAGGCCTATCGTCTGCTGTCGCAACCGGCCGAGGCCCTGGAGACCGCCCGGCTGTTGGCCAAGCACCGGGCCTTCTCGCCCTTGGCCGCCGAGAGCATCGTGCGCGGGCTTGCGATCGACCTGCTCAACGGCGCCCACGACTCGGCCCAGCTGCTGCGCGCCTGGGGTGACTTGGAACCGACCGAGCGCGCCATGCCCGACCTGGCCATTCACGGCGCGCTGCGCCTGCAGGCTCTTCATGGGGATGCGCAGCTGGCGCGGCAGTGGATACTGCCGGTCTGGGAGCGCCATTCGGAGCTGTCCGACGCGCAGAAGGTGCGGCTGGTGCAGGCCCTGGAGGCTGGCCTCGACTCCATCGACAGCGCCTGGCTGGCCCGCTTCGAAGCCGCCCAGCGTGCCAACCCGCGCGATGCGAGCCTGCAGTACCTGGCGGGCATGGCCTGCATGAAACGCCAGCTCTGGGGCAAGGCCCAGCAGCTACTCACCCAGGCCGCCCTGGGCCTGCGTGATGCCCGCCTGCACCGACAGGCTTGGCGCGCCCTCGCGCAGCTGGCCGAGGACCGTGGGGACGCCGAGACGGCCGCTCAGGCCTGGAAGCGGGCGGCCACCGAATGAGCCGCTGACCGGGGCGCTGCCTCGCGGCATGGCCCGGTCGGTCGATATGCCCGCCATGAAAAAGCCCGGAACCGCTTGCACGGGCCGGGCTACTTGAGTTCTGGCCCCGTGGGGCCAGGAGGGACGACGCTCAGCGCTGGGCGCCAGCCTCGAAGGGCAGGGTGACCTGGCCCAGGTCCTTGCGGGTTTCGACCAGGACCAGAGGACCTTCGTCGATCACAACGACCGGCGGCCGCTCGCGCGGCACATGCACCGGCTTGGGCTCGGCCGCGATCGCGGCCCGCACTGCCGCCACCTTGTCGGCGTCGGAGTTGACCCACTGAAGGCCCGAGCCGCTGGCGACCTGTTCGAGGTCGGCCACTGACAAGTGGAAGGGCTGCACCTTGGGCAGACCTGCACGTGCGGGCGATGTGCCTGTGGCCGGTGCTGCCGCAGCGCGGGCGGGGGCCGGTGCAGGCGTGGGCGCTGGGGTCGGCGCGGGGGATTGGGCGCGCGCAGGGGCCTCAGGTTGGCTTGCTCCACCTTCGTGGCGCGGGGCTTCCTGTGCGGCACCGTCCTCGGTGGCAAAGCCGGTGGGGTAGCGAGGGCGGCGGGGGGTATCGGCGTCGGCGCCGTTGCCCTCACCCGTCGCGGTCTCCGCGGGGCGGCCGGCTTCGGACACGCCTGCCTCACCCTGTGGGGACTCTTCGCGCGGTCCGCGGTCGCCACGTTCGCGGCGGTCACGGCCGAAGCGGTCGCGGGAGCGGCGGCGGCCTTCGCCGCCTTCACCCTCGGGGCGCTCGCCACGGTCCCCACGTTCACCACGCTCGTCGCGGGGTTCGCGCTGGTCATCGGTGGCCTGACCTTCGCTGCTTTGGCCGTTGGCTTCGCTCAGCGAGGCCTGCTCGGCGCCCTGACCTTCGTCACGCGGACCACGCTCGCCGCGCTCGCGACGTCCGCCACGCTCCCGGCGACCTTCACCACGCTCACCGCGCTCACCACGTTCCCCGCGGGGCGCCCGGTCATCGCGGTCGGCCTGGAGTTCCTGACCCTCGACCGGCTCACCGGCGGCGCTCAGGGCTTGGGCGTCAGCCGGCAGGGCCTCGCGGCGCTCGCGCGGCCCGCGGCCTTCACGTGCCTCGCGCGGTTCCCGCGCTTCGCGACCTTCGCGGGGCTCCCGAGCCTCACGAGGCTCACTGCCTTCGCGCGATTCGCGCGGCTCGCGGCCTTCGGCGCTGCGCTCTCCACGACCCTCGGTGCGTTCGCTGCGGCCTTCGCCACGACCTTCGCCACGACCACGCCCGCGGCCTTCACCGCGCTCGTTGCGTTCACTGCGCTCGCCGGTCTCTGCGGCGGCGCCTTCGCGGCCGCGGCCCTGGCCTTCGCCTCGCTCGCTGCGTTCACCACGCTCACCGCCACGGCCACCACGGCCGCCGCGACCACGGCCGCGCTCACCGCGTTCACCGCGTTCACCTCGCTCGCTGCGCTCACCGCGGGCGTCGCGACGTGCGCCGCCGCCATCGGTCTTGGCGTCCTTGTCAGCGGCCGCTGGCGCAGGTGCCGGGGCAGAGGCGCCAAACAGGCCCTTGAGCCAGCCCATGAAGCCGCGCTCGGCCGGCGCCGGTGCCACGGGGGCGGGGGCCGGCTTGGGTGCGGGCGCAGGCGCGGCTTTGGCCACGGGCTCCGGCTTGGGCGGGGCGACAGGTGCCGGTGCGTCGGGCAGCACACCCTTGATCACCGGCTCTTGCTTGTTGGTGCGCTCTTGCGAGCGGCGGGTGACGGTGGTCGGGTCCTCGACCTCGACCGCCATCGTGTAGCTGGCCTGCAGGTTGTCGAGTCGCGCGTCGTCGTGCTTGAGGCGCTCGAGCTTGTAGTGCGGCGTGTCCAGCGACTTGTTGGGGATCATGATCACCGCGATCCGCTGCTTGAGCTCGATCTTGGCGATCTCGGTCCGCTTCTCATTAAGCAGGAACGAGGCTACTTCCACCGGCACTTGCACATGGACGGCGGCCGTGCCGTCCTTCATGGACTCTTCCTGGATGATGCGCAGGATCTGCAGTGCCGAGCTTTCCGTGTCGCGGATATGGCCGTGGCCACCGCAGCGCGGGCAGGGAATGGAGGCGCCTTCCGACAGGGCCGGGCGCAGGCGCTGGCGGCTCATTTCCATGAGGCCGAACTTGCTGATGGTGCCGAACTGCACCCGGGCGCGGTCTTGACGCAGCGCATCGCGCAAGCGGTTCTCGACCTCGCGGCGGTTACGTGACTCCTCCATGTCGATGAAGTCGATCACGATCAGGCCGCCCAGGTCGCGCAGCCGCATCTGGCGGGCCACCTCGTCGGCGGCTTCCAGGTTGGTGCGGGTGGCGGTTTCTTCGATGTCGCCGCCCTTGATCGCGCGCGCCGAGTTGACGTCGACCGAGACCAGGGCCTCGGTGTGGTCGATCACGATCACGCCGCCGGAGGGGAGCTTGACCTCGCGGGCATAGGCCGACTCGATCTGGTGCTCGATCTGGAAGCGGGAGAACAGGGGCGCGTCGTCGCGGTAACGCTTGACCCGGGCCGCGTGCTCGGGCATCACGTGCGACATGAACTGCTGGGCCTGTTCGTAGATGTCGTCCGTGTCGATGAGGATGTCACCGATGTCGTGGTTGAAGTAGTCGCGGATGGCACGAATGACCAGCGATGACTCCTGGTAGATCAGGAAGGCGCCCTTGGCGCCCTTGGTCGCGCCGTCGATGGCGGTCCACAGCTTGAGCAGGTAGTTCAGGTCCCACTGCAGTTCCGGGGCGCTGCGGCCGATGCCCGCGGTACGGGCAATGATGGACATGCCGTTCGGGTACTCCAGCTGGTCCATTGCCTCCTTGAGCTCGGCCCGGTCCTCGCCCTCGATGCGCCGGCTCACGCCGCCGCCGCGCGGGTTGTTGGGCATCAGCACCACATAGCGGCCGGCCAGAGAGACGAAGGTGGTGAGGGCGGCCCCCTTGTTGCCGCGCTCTTCCTTCTCGACCTGGACCAGCAGCTCCTGGCCCTCTTTGATCACGTCATTGATTCGGGCCTGGGAGACCGAGACGCCGGGCTGGAAGTACTGCTTGGAGATTTCCTTGAAGGGCAGGAAACCGTGGCGGTCTTCGCCGTAGTCGACGAAGCAGGCCTCGAGCGAGGGCTCTACGCGGGTCACGACCGCCTTGTAGATATTGCCCTTGCGCTGCTCGCGCCCTTCAATTTCGAGTTCGTAGTCGAGGAGCTTTTGTCCATCGACGATGGCCAGCCGGCGTTCTTCCGCCTGCGTGGCATTGATCAACATGCGCTTCATTGCGTCACCTTTTCATTTCGATACCATGCGGCCCCCTTTCGAGGGGGCCCACGATGCCAGGCGAGGCTTCGAAGCGGGAAGGAATTGCCGGAGTGGATGTGCGCGCCGCGAGAATTTATCTCGGCGGGCAGATCCAAGGCGCGTGGATGGGTGCGAGAGAGGGTTGGCGGCCGTGGTGCTGGCGCCCCTGAATGTCGGCGACCTGGAGGGTCGCCGGTAAAGCCGCGCGGGTGGCGCGGGTTGCGGGCGCGGGCAGGGCGACGGACGGCTGCCACAGCAGTCGCGCGACGAATTCCCACAGTACCGGCAACAACACAGGTGTTCTCGCTTCAATCCGCCAGGCAGCACGGGTCTGCCTGGCTTTTATTCCGTTTCAGTGCTTCGAAGTCCAGCCACGTCCACCATGTTCCGCTGGGCCTTCTGCGCGTTCCGGTGGCGACGCGTGAAGGGTCGCATTCGGATCGGGCGGAAGGCCGGCAGTTCCCGGGCAGGGCGGCGGCATCGGCCTACCAGCGCGCGCTCGTGATCAGATTGGAGGTCTCTTTCATTGACCTGTTCATTGTTCGCTTGGTGGTACTTCGACGAAGGCGTCGACTAAACTCCAAGAGAATCAACCACTTACAGCTAGGCGCTAGTGAATCGCATTATAGGGGCCGCAGCGCGCACTTTTGCGGGTCCGACCCAGAACGTTTGCATCTTGCCGGTGGACGAGGAATCCGCCGGCCAGCGCCTGGACAACTTCCTCCTGCGTCACCTGAAGGGTGTGCCCAAGACCCATGTCTACCGCATCATCCGTTCCGGCGAGGTACGGGTGAACAAGGGGCGCGCGGCGGCCGATACCCGGGTGGCTGCGGGCGACCAGATCCGGGTGCCCCCCATCCGGCTGTCGGAGGCGGCAGTACTGAAAAAGGAGTCGCCGGCCCCTGCCCGGGACTTCCCCCTGCTGTTCGAAGACGAGTACGTCCTGGCCCTCGACAAGCCCGCCGGTGTGGCGGTGCACGGGGGCAGCGGGGTGAGCTTTGGCGTCATCGAGCAGCTTCGCCAGGCCCGGCCAGGCGCGAAGTTTCTGGAGTTGGTGCACCGGCTTGACCGCGAGACCTCCGGCATCTTGCTGGTGGCCAAGCGCCGCTCCGCCCTGACCCGGCTGCAAGACCAGTTCCGCGAGCGCGAGACCGGCAAGACCTACCTGGCCCTGGCCTTGGGCGCCTGGCCGGCGAGCCGCAAGGTGATTGACCTGCCGCTGCACAAATACCTGCAGGCCGACGGCGAGCGCCGGGTGAAGGTGGTCGCCAAGGACGACCCCGATGGCATGCGCGCCATCACCCTGGTCAAGGTGGCCCGTCGGCTGTCGCTGCCCCCGATGCCAGGCGAGCCCGCCGCGCCGCAGGAGGCCAGCCTGCTCGAAGTGACCATCAAAACCGGCCGTACTCACCAGATCCGGGTGCACCTGGCCGCCCAGGGGCATCCGATTGCCGGCGACGACAAATACGGCGAGTTCGACGCCAACAAGGCCATGCACCGCATCGGCCTGCGCCGGATGTTCCTTCACGCCTGGCAGTTACAGTTCGACCACCCGGCCACGGGCGAGCGCATGGCGCTGACCGCGCCGCTGCCGCCGGAACTGCAGGCGCTGCTGCCTCCCGCCGCCACTCCCACTACCACCGCGACCTGAACCCACCCCGCAGATGCGACCGCGCCGTTTTGATCTCATTGCCTTCGACTGGGATGGCACCCTGTTCGACTCCACCGCCATCATCGTGCGTTGCATCCAGGCCGCGGTGGTCGACGTCGGCGGCGCCCGGCCCAGCGACCGCGACGCCGCCTGGGTGATCGGCATGGCACTGGGCCAGGCCCTGGCCCACGCCGCGCCCGACGTGCCGCCCGAGAAGTACCCCGCGCTCGGCGCCCGCTACCGCCACTACTACAACCGCCATGCCGAAGACCTGAGCCTGTTCGACGGGGTGCTACCCCTGCTGGCCGACCTGCGCGGGCGCCATCACTGGCTGGCGGTGGCCACTGGCAAATCGCGGCGCGGCCTCGACGAGCTGCTGGTTCGCCCGCAGATGCAGGGCCTGTTCGACGGCAGCCGCACCGCCGACGAGACTGCCGGCAAGCCCGACCCGCGCATGCTGCATGAGCTGATGCGCGAGTTCGGCACCGAGCCCGAGCGCACCTTGATGATCGGCGACACCACCCACGACCTGCAGATGGCTGCCAACGCGGGCTGCCCCAGCGTCGCGGTGAGCTACGGTGCGCACGAGCCCGAGGGCTTTGCACCCCTGGGCCCTCTGGCGGTGGCGCACTCGGTACGCGAACTGCACGACTGGCTGCTCGAGAACGCCTGACCCGCTGGCCGACGCATCGCTACTCACCGGCCCAACCGCTACCCCCTTTTCCCGCTTCCTTAAACGTTTGCCCCGCATTGAACGACGCCATGGATCTGTCCGTCATTCCCCTGTGCAACAGCGCCGACCTGCTCGAAGGCGGTGAAGCCGTCCCCTTTGATGTGGTGCACGGCGGTCAGACCTGCCGCGCCTTCGCCATCCGCTTCGAGGGCCGGCCCCATGCCTATCTCAACCGCTGCAGCCATGTGGCGATGGAGATGGACTACCAGCCCAACCGTTTTTTCGACGACACCGGCCAGTGGCTGCTGTGCGCCACCCATGGTGCCGCCTATTCCCCGGAGACCGGTGACTGTGCCGGTGGCCCTTGCAACGGCGGCCTGGTCAAGATTGCCCTGTCTGAGACAGATGGCGTGGTCCACTGGCATACTGAATGGAATCTGCAGCCGGTCGCTTTCTGAGCCCTCTCCGAGGGCACCAGGCCCCCTCTATCACCTGCGCAGCTTTCCTCCATGAACGAACTCCCGCCTTCCAGCCCACCGCCGGAGCCGACGTCCCGAACCGACGCTGGCTCCGCCCCGCCGATCAACGAACCGTCCCCTGCCAGGGCCGCGCCAGCACAGGCTGCCTCAACCGCGTCTTCGTCAGCCAGCCCGGGTTGGGAGCGCGAGACGCTGGAGCGCTTGGTCTTCGCCCAATTGCGTGAGCAGCGCTGGACGCGCCGCGCCAACCTGTTCTTGCGCTCTGCCTGGCTTCTGTTTCTGGTGGTCCTGGCCTGGGCCGTCTTTCACCACGGCGAGGCGGGCATGGCCGAGGTTTCGGCCCCGCACACGGCGGTGGTCAGTATCAAGGGCGAGATTGCGGCCGAAACCAATGCGTCGTCTGAAGCGGTAGTGAGCGCCATGCGAGCCGCCTTTGCGGACGGCGGCGCCCGTGCCGTGGTGCTGCTGATTGACTCCCCGGGCGGCAGCCCGGTGCAGGCGGGCATCATCAATGACGAAATTCGCCGCCTCAAGGCCCTGCACGGCAAGCCGGTCTATGTGGTGGTGGAGGAGTCCTGCGCTTCTGCCGCCTACTACATTGCCGCTGCCGCCGACCGCATCTTTGTCGACAAGGCCAGCATCGTGGGCAGCATCGGTGTGCTGATGGACGGCTTTGGCTTCACCGGCCTCATGGACAAGGTCGGCGTCGAGCGCCGCCTCATGACCGCCGGGGAAAACAAGGGCTTCCTCGACCCCTTCAGCCCGCAGACGCCCCAGCAGAAGGCTTTTGCCCAGCAAATGCTTGACCAGGTGCACAAGCAGTTCATCGAGGTGGTGCGCGCCGGACGCGGCGACCGGCTCAAGGAAACCCCGCAAACCTTCAGCGGCCTGTTCTGGACCGGTCAGCAGGCGGTTGAGATGGGCCTGGCCGACCAACTGGGCAACCTCGACTACGTGGCCCGTGAGGTGGTCAAGGCCGAGGACATCATCGACTACACCCAGCGCGAGAACGTCGCCGAGCGCTTGGCCAAGCGCCTTGGCGCGGCGGTGGGCGCCGGCGCGGTGAAGGCCCTGCAGGCCTCGGGCCTGCAGCTCCGATAGATCAGGCCTCGGGCCTGTAGCTCCGATAGACAAGGCCTCGGGTCTGCAGCTCCGATAGTCAAGGCCTCGGGCTCGCAGCGGCGCTGGGCAGGGCGCAGGGCTCAGCGCCCGATCGCAAACACCGCCGGCGCGTCGCCAACCCCCTCGGCCGCGCGCTGCCTCCACGCTCGTACCGGCATGCTGCGGGTGCGACCGCTTGCCAGGGTCAGCCCGCTGCTCACCGACAACCGGGTCTCGGGCTGCAGGGCCTGCAGCAGCGCCTGAAAGAGCGCCATGTTCCGGTAGGGCGTCTCGATGAACAACTGGGCCTGGCCTTCCCGCAACGCCAGAGACTCCAGGGCGCGAATGCGCTGCGTCCGCGCCGCTCCATCCTGCGGCAGGTAGCCGACAAAGGCGAAGTTCTGGCCGCCCAGCCCGCTGGCGGCCAGCGCCAACAGCAGCGACGACGGCCCCACCAGCGGGATGACCTCCAGCCCCATCGCATGGGCGGCGCGTGCGACCGAAGCGCCTGGGTCGGCCACCGCCGGCATGCCCGCCTCGCTGGCCAAGCCGATGTCGTGGCCCGCCAAGGCCGCTTGCAGCAGAGGGCGGGCGTCAAAGCCGGTGCCGGCATCACCCTTCTTGTGCACCTCGCGCGGCAGCTCGGTGATCACTTGCTGCTGTATCGGTGCTGCCAGGGGGTGGATGGCATCGACCCGCTTCAGGACGGCGCGCAGGCTCTTGGCGTTCTCGCAAATCCAGTGCTGCAGGCTGGCCGCGGCCTCCAGCGTGGCGCCGGGCAGCACCTGCGCAATAGGCACCTGCTCGTCGCAACCAAAGTCCAGGGGCACGGGGACCAGGAGCAGTCGGCCGGGGCGGCGGCCAGGCCCATCGGACGGTGCCGGGCCTGCGTTTGGCAGGGTGGTCGCGGGCGACTGTGTCATGCCAGCAACTGCAAGCCAGCTTCGCGCAGCATGCGGCAGGTGCGAATCAGGGGCAGACCCACCAGGGCACTGGGGTCGTCGTTGTCGATCGCTTCGAGCAGCGCGATGCCCAGGCCCTCGCTCTTCGCGCTGCCCGCGCAGTCGTAGGGCTCCTCCTCGCGCAGGTAGGTCTCGATCTCGGCGTCCGACAGGTCGCGAAACCGCACCCGCACCGGCGCCAGGTCCAATTGCTCGAAGCCGGTGGCATGGCAGACCACCGCCACTGCGGTTTGGAAGATGACGGTACGCCCGCGCATCAGCCGCAGCTGTTGCACCGCGCGCTCGTGCGTGCCGGGCTTGCCCAGCGGCAGTCCGTCGAGGTCGGCCACCTGGTCCGAGCCAATCACCAGCGCTTCGGGGTGGCGCAGGGCTACGGCATGGGCCTTGGCCAGTGCCAATCGGCGCGCCAAGGCCTCGGGGGATTCGCCGTCCAGCGGCGTCTCGTCCACCTCGGGCGCGTCGACCTCGAAGGGTAGACGCAACCGGTTCATCAGCTCGCGTCGATAGCGGGAGGTGGAGCCGAGCACTACGGTGCGGTTGGCGCGAGGAGCGGCGGGGGAGGAGCGGGCAGCGGTGTGGTCGGTCGTGGGCATGGGCGTCTGGGCCCCGGCTCTCGCGAAGCGCGGAATCAGTCGGGCGGTGCGGGTCGGGGCTTTGATTCTCTTACACTGCCCGGCATGTCCAAGGAGTTCAGCGCTCAGCGCCTCGACGTCAAGGCCTTCGCCGAGGACGGTGCCCAGCTTTCCGGTCAGGCGCCGCTATCCGGCTTTGAGCGCCTCATGGCCGAAACCGAGGGGCGGGGCGGCGAGCGGCTGATGAGTTGGGAGGCTCAGGGCGAGATCCGCAACCCCCTGCATGTGCACCCGCATCTGTGGCTGCACCTGCGCGCCGGCGCTTGCCTGTCCCTGGCCTGCCAGCGCTGCCTGTCGCCGGTGGATGTGGAAGTGACCGTCGACCGCAGCTTCCGCTTCGTGGCCGACGAGCGCATGGCGGAAGCCGAGGACGATGCATCCGAGGAGGACCTGCTGGCGCTTTCGCGCAGCTTTGACCTGCTGGGCCTGGTCGAGGACGAGATGCTGATGGACCTGCCCTTGGTGCCGCGTCACGCGCATTGCCCTGAGCCGCTGCCGGCCCCGGTCGACGACCTCCTTGACGAGGCGGAAAGTAGCAAGCCCAATCCCTTTGCCGTTCTCGGACGGCTCAAGAAGTAGTCACATTGCCCTGTGTCCGGGCTGCCGCCTTTGGCGGTAGGGCGGCGTGTTTCCTCCGGGCCACCTGGGGCGCCTCGTCAGGGCCTCCCCCGTCCCAAGGGGCCTCTATGTCGCTGGAGCCTGTGCAGGCCTGGGCTATAATCCATGGTTTTGCGCAAGCACCCACGTTGTGGTGAGCGGTCTGGCGACAGACTGCACCCGGCCCGGCTTGCAACCCCACTCAATTTTTTAGCACTGCCGGCTCGGACCTCGTTCCCAAGCCGGGCGCAGCAAACAGGAGTCCGTCATGGCCGTTCAACAGAACAAGAAGTCGCCTTCCAAGCGGGGCATGCACCGCTCGCACAATGCCCTCAATGTGCCGGGCATCGCGGTCGAGCCCACCACCGGTGAAACCCACCTGCGGCACCACATCAGCCCCAACGGTTTCTACCGGGGCCGCAAGGTCCTCAAAACCAAGAACGACGCCTGATCACCGGCGCTGGCGCCTCTCCCGACTTGGCCCTTGTTGCCCTGCGGGTTGACGCCCCTCCCCTCGTGATTGCTTCCTCCCAAAGGCCCGACGCCGCTTGTGCGGTCCGGGCCTTTGTCTTTGCCGGGCCCGCCCGCTGGGCCTGTTGCCTGGAGGCACTACAGTTGTGTCCATGACCACTTTGGCCGTCGACTGCATGGGGGGTGACCACGGTCCCCGCATTACGCTCCCCGCTTGCAGGCAATTCCTCGAGTCCCATCCCGACGCGCATCTGCTGTTGGTGGGCCGCCCCGAGGACTTGCAGTCCTTCCGGCACCCGCGCGCCCAACTGGTCCCCGCCAGCGAGGTGGTCGCCATGGACGACCCGGTGGAGACCGCCCTGCGCCGCAAGAAAGATTCCTCCATGCGGGTGGCCATCGCGCAGGTCAAGGACGGCAAGGCCCAGGCTGCCGTCTCGGCCGGCAACACCGGCGCCCTGATGGCGCTGGCGCGCTACCTGCTCAAGACCGAAGAGGGCATCGAGCGCCCGGCCATCGCCTACCCTATGCCCAATGCCCGCGGCACCGCCACCACGGTGCTGGATCTGGGCGCTAATGTCGACTGCACCGAGCAGCATCTGCTGCAGTTTGCCGTCCTGGGCTCGGCCCTGGTGTCGGCCCTCAGCCATGTTGAGTCGCCCACCGTGGGCTTGCTCAACATTGGCGAGGAGGAGATCAAGGGCAGCGAGGTCATCAAGCGCGCCGGCGAGTTGCTGCGCGCCGCGGCGGCCAATGGCGACCTCAACTTCCGCGGCAACGTCGAGGGCAACGACATCTTCAAGGGCACGACCGACATCGTGGTCTGCGACGGCTTTGTTGGCAACGTGGCGCTCAAGACCAGCGAAGGCCTGGCGGCGATGATCGGCGGCTTCCTGAAGGAAGAGTTTTCCCGCAACCTGTTCACCAAGCTGGCCGCCCTCATCGCCCTGCCGGTCCTGGCGGCTTTCCGCCACCGCGTCGACCATCGGCGCTACAACGGTGCCGCGCTCATGGGCCTGCGGGGCCTAGTGTTCAAGAGCCATGGCTCGGCCGACGACTTCGCATTCAGGCATGCGCTTGAGCGCGCGTATGATGCGGCCCGCAACAACCTGCTGGAGCGGGTGAGGGCGCGCATCGCCCACGCCGCCCCGCTGCTGGCAGCGGGTGCCGCTGACGTGGCCGCTGGTGCCCTTGCGTCGCAACCCGCTTCAACGCCTGCGGCTGCACCCGCCGAGGCCGCCTGACCGGAAACACATGACGACCTATTCCCGCATCACCGGCACCGGCAGCTACCTGCCCCCCCGCCGCGTGACCAACGCTGACCTGGTGGCTGATCTGGCCCAGCGCGGTATTGAGAGCTCTGACGATTGGATCGTCGAGCGCACCGGCATCCGGGCCCGTCATTTCGTCGACGCCGGCGTGAACACCAGCGACCTGGGCGCCGAGGCCGCCAAGCATGCGCTGGCGGCCGCCAACTGCCAGCCCTCGGAGATCGACCTCATCATCGTGGCCACGTCCACGCCGGACATGGTCTTTCCGTCTTCAGCGGCGATCCTGCAGCGAAAGCTCGGCGAGCTCATGGGCGCCGAGGGCGCGCTGGCGGGTTGCCCGGCCTTCGATGTGCAGGCCGTGTGCAGCGGCTTTGTCTACGCGCTCACCGTGGCCGACGCCATGATCAAGACCGGCGCGGCGCGCAAGGCGCTGGTCGTGGGCGCAGAGGTCTTTTCGCGCATCATCGATTTCAATGACCGCACCACCTGCGTTCTGTTTGGCGACGGCGCTGGCGCGGTGGTGCTCGAGGCGTCTGACACGCCCGGCATCCTGGCCACCGACCTGCACGCCGACGGCCGCCATGTCGACATTCTTTGCGTGCCAGGCACGGTGAGTGGCGGTCAGGTCCTGGGCAGTCCGCTGCTGCGCATGGACGGCCAGGCCGTGTTCAAACTGGCGGTGGGCGTGCTGGAAAAAGCCGCCCGCGCCACGCTGGAGCGTGCCGGCCGTACCGAGGCCGACGTTGACTGGCTCATTCCCCACCAGGCCAACATCCGCATCATGGAAGGCACCGCCAAGCGGCTCAAGCTCCCGCTGTCCAAGCTGGTGGTCACGGTGGATCAGCACGGCAATACCTCGGCCGCCTCCATCCCCCTGGCGCTTGACGCAGCGGTCCGCAGCGGCAAGATCAAAAAGGGCGAGACCCTCATGCTCGAGGGCGTGGGCGGCGGCTTCACCTGGGGTGCGGTGCTGCTCGATTTTTGAGCGGCCATCACACTGCGATCTCTCCGCCACCCCTGCGCCACCTTGCCCTCACCTCTCTGCCGCCGCCTTCCGTCATCACGAACCATCAAGGCCAGACACCCGTGAAACCATTTGCTTTTGTCTTTCCCGGCCAGGGCTCCCAGGCCGTGGGCATGCTGGATGCCTGGGGCGACCACCCGGCGGTACGCGCGACCCTGGCCGAGGCCTCCGAGGCGCTGGGCGAGGACATCGGTCACCTCATTCACGAAGGCCCCAAGGAGGCCCTGGCCCTGACCACCAACACCCAGCCGGTCATGCTGGTGGCCGGCATCGCTGCGCTGCGCGCCTGGCGCGCCGAGGGCGGCGCCGAACCTGCGGTGGTGGCAGGCCACTCCCTGGGCGAGTACAGCGCGCTGGTCGCGGCCGGCTCGCTCACCCTGGCCCAGGCCGCACCGCTGGTGCGCTTTCGCGCCCAGGCCATGCAAGAGGCGGTGCCTGTGGGCGTGGGCGCCATGGCTGCCATCCTCGGCCTGGACTCGGCCCAGGTGGTCGAGGGCTGCCGCCAGGCCAGCGAGAGCTTCGGTGCGGGCAGCGCCGAAGTGGTCGAGGCAGTGAACTTCAACGACACCGCCCAGACGGTGATCGCCGGCAGCAAGGCGGCTGTCGACAAGGCCTGCGAAATGCTCACGGCCATGGGCGCCAAGCGCGCGCTGCCGCTGCCGGTGTCCGCTCCCTTCCATTCGAGCCTTATGAAACCGGCCGCAGACCGCCTGCGCGAAAAGCTGGCCGCAACCGCCATCCTGGCGCCCCGGATTCCTGTGGTGAACAACATCGATGTGGCGGTCGAGTCCGACCCCGACCGGATCCGCGACGCCCTCTACCGCCAGGCCTTCGGCCCGGTGCGCTGGGTGGAGTGCGTGCGCGCCATCCAGGCCCGCGGCATCGACTCCCTGGTCGAGTGCGGCCCCGGCAAGGTACTGGCCGGCCTGTGCAAGCGCATCGACGCCGGCCTCACCGGCGCCGCCCTCTACGACCCCGCCACGCTCGCTGACGCGAAAGGCCTGCTGCCATGAGCTCATCCCCCGCATTTGCCGGCCAGGTCGCCCTGGTGACCGGCGCCTCCCGCGGCATCGGTGCGTCCATCGCCGAAGAACTTGCCCGCCGGGGTCTGAAGGTCATCGGCACCGCCACCACCGAGGACGGCGCGGCCCGTATCAGCGCCGCGCTGGCGGCCGTCCCGGGCGCCCCGGCCGGTTGCCGCGGCGCCAAGCTCGATGTCAATGACGCCGCCGAGGCCGAGGCCCTGGTCGAAGCCGTCATCAAGGAGCACGGGGGCCTGCAGGTGCTGGTCAACAACGCCGGCATCACCCGCGACATGCTGGCCATGCGCCTGAAGGACGAAGACTGGGACGCGGTGCTGGACACCAACCTCAAGGCCGTCTTCCGCATGAGCCGGGCGGTCATGCGCCCCATGATGAAGCAGCGCTACGGCCGAATCATCAGCATCACCTCGGTTGTGGGTGCCTCTGGCAACCCCGGCCAGGCCAATTACGCAGCGGCCAAGGCCGGCGTGGCTGGCATGACCCGCGCTCTGGCTCGCGAGTTGGGCAGCCGCAGCATCACGGTCAACTGCGTCGCGCCGGGCTTCATTGCCACCGACATGACCGCCGGTTTGCCCGAGGCGCAGCACAAGGCATTGCTCGGCCAGATTCCTCTGGGCGCCCTGGGGCGGCCGGAGGACATTGCCCACGCCGTGGCCTACCTGGCCTCGCCCGAAGCGGGCTACGTGACCGGCCAGGAGCTGCACGTCAACGGCGGCATGTTCATGGCCTGAGGACGGGCCGGGCCCGCCAGCCGCTAAAATCTACGGTTCTATTACAACCCTCTGAGGGAATCCATGAGCGATATCGAAGCACGTGTCAAGAAAATCATCGCCGAGCAACTCGGCGTGGAAGAGTCCCAAGTGACCAGCGAAAAGGCCTTTGTCGCCGATCTGGGCGCCGACTCCCTCGACACGGTGGAGCTGGTGATGGCCCTGGAAGACGAGTTCGGCATCGAGATTCCCGACGAGGACGCCGAGAAGATCACCACCGTCCAAAACGCCATCGACTACGCGATGGCCCACAAGAAGGACTGAGCATCGATGAGTCGCCGTCGCGTCGTCGTCACCGGCCTGGGCTGCGTCAGCCCCGTGGGCAATTCGGTGGCGGAATCCTGGGCCAACCTTCTCGCCGGCCAGTCCGGCATTGACACGATCACCCAGTTCGACGCGTCGGCCATGGCCTGCCGCTTCGCCGGCGAGGTCAAAGGCTTCAACATCGGGGACTACATCCCCGAAAAAGAAGCCCGGCACATGGACCGGTTCATTCATCTGGGCATTGCCGCGGCGGCCCAGGCGGTCAAGGACAGCGGGCTGCCCACCGGCGAAGCCCTCACGCCCGAGCAGGCCGAGCGCATCGGCTGCAATATTGGCTCGGGTATCGGCGGCTTGCCGCTGATCGAGGCCACCCATACCGAGTACGTCAATCGCGGCCCGCGCCGCATCTCGCCCTTCTTCGTGCCGGCGTCGATCATCAACATGATCTCCGGGCACGTTTCGATCCAGTATGGCTTTCGCGGCCCGAACATCGCCGTGGTCACCGCCTGCACCACCGGCCTGCATGCCATTGGTCTGGCCGCCCGCATGATCGAGTACGGCGACGCCGACGTGATGGTCGCTGGCGGCGCCGAAGCCACCATTTCGCCCCTGGGCGTGGGCGGCTTTGCAGCCCTGCGCGCCCTGTCGACCCGCAACGACGACCCCAAGACCGCCTCCCGGCCCTGGGACAAGGACCGTGACGGCTTCGTGCTCGGCGAAGGCGCTGGCGTTCTGGTGCTCGAGGAGTACGAGCATGCCAAGGCCCGCGGCGCCAAGATCTACGCCGAGATCGCCGGCTTTGGCATGAGCGCCGACGCCCACCACATGACCGCGCCCGACGTCGACGGACCGCGCCGGGCCATTGCCCTGGCCCTGGCCAACGCAGGTGCCAACGCGAGTGACGTCGACTATGTCAACGCGCATGGAACCTCGACCCCGTTGGGCGACGTGAACGAATCCAACGCCCTCAAGCTGGCCCTGGGCGACCACGCCAAGAAGGTGGTGGTGAACTCCACCAAGTCCATGACCGGTCACCTCCTGGGCGGCGCGGGCGGTATCGAGTCGGTGTTCACCACCCTGGCGGTCTACCACCAGAAGAGTCCGCCCACGATCAACATCTTCAACCAGGACCCGGAGTGCGACCTGGACTACTGCGCCAACACCGCGCGCGACATGAAGATCAACGTGGCAGTGAAAAACAACTTCGGATTCGGCGGCACCAACGGCACGCTGGTGTTCAGGCGCGTCTGAGCTTCGGCCTTCTCTCCCCATGCGCAGCGCCCCGCCGGTCCACATGCCGGCGGGGCGTTCGTCCTTTGGGCTGCGCCTGGGAGCCCGCCTTCCGCTGGTGTTGGCTGTTTTCGGTCTGGCGCTGACCGTGCCTTGGGCCTGGCAGGTCTGGCCAGCCTGGCACGCCTGGTCCGCTTGGCCAGCTTGGCCAGCTTGGCACGATCCAGGCTGGCGGCCCCTGGCCGCAATGGGCGTCTGCTTGGCTTACGCCGCCTTCACCTGGCGTCTGTCCAGGCCCCGCGCCCTCGCGCAGGCCGAAGGCGTGTTGGCTTGGGACGGGCAAGCTTGGTACTGGCGGGCCGGTCCGCCGGCAGGCGCAGGGATGGCCCCGGCCGGTGGCGACGGCTGGCAGGTCGAGCCCGAAGTGGCTCTCGATCTTCAGGGCCTGCTCCTAATGCGCCTGAAGCCGCTCGACCCGCATGCCGGACCGCAGCAGTGGCTATGGCTGACGCCGCAGGGCGATTCCGGACGATGGCGCGCCCTGCGTCGCGCCCTATATTCAAGTGGCACCCGACCCGCGCAGTGACCCGCATCGGCGGCTGCGCCATGACGCCCCGCCTGATCCTCCCCATCCCCCTCCCCCTCTCCCCCCATGCGCTGCCGGACCCCGACGCCTTGCTGGTGCGGCGCACCGTCGAGGGCGACCTGCGCGCGTATGACCAACTGGTCATTCGCTACCAGCGGCGCATCGAGCGACTGATCTCCCGCATGGTGCGCGATTCAGACCTGGTCGAGGACATCGCCCAGGAGACCTTCCTGCGTGCCTTCCGCGCCTTGCCGCGGTTTCGCGGCGAGGCCAGGTTCTACACCTGGCTCTATCGGATCGCGGTCAACACCGCGCGCAAGGCCCTGTTGGTGCTGCGGCGTGACCTTCTCATCACCGAGACAGCCCTGCGCGGTAACGATCCCGAGGACGAGTGGGGCATGGGCGCGCCCGGCGAGACCGAGCCCTCCGGCGACGAGACGCCCGAAACCGCGCTGGCTGCCAAGGAGGTGGCCGCCGCCCTCAACCAGGCCATGGCCGCCCTGCCAGAGGACTTGCGGCAGGCGGTGACCCTGCGCGAGATCGAGGGTCTGAGCTACGAAGAAATCGCCCAGTGCATGCACTGCCCCATTGGCACGGTGCGCTCGCGCATCTTCCGGGCCCGCGAGGCCATCTCCGTCCGGGTACGGCCCCTGCTGGCAAATCAGACGGGCAAGCGCTGGTAGCGTGCGAACCTCGGTGCGTGGTGGGGACTTGTACCGCCGCCCGCCGGCCCCATCTGAGGGGTGCCAGAATCGCAGCGACGCGTGATTCGCGGCGTCCGCGCGGTCATGTGCCCCCAGGCACCCGGACCCGGCTGACCCGCCCGACCCCACAGGAGATCCCATGCAGTTGTTCTTGAAGCAGACCCTCAGCCCCTTGGCCCTGGCGCTGGCCCTGTCCGTTCCCGGCGGCCTGGTGGCCACCGCGCCCGCCGCCCACGCGCAGTCCGCACCGCAGCGCGGCGTGCCCGACTTCACCGAACTGGCCGAACAGGTCTCGCCGGCGGTGGTCAATATACGCACCCTTGAGCGCACTCGCGCGCCCTCGGCTGCCGCCCCCGACGATGAGACGCAGGAGTTCTTCCGCCGCTTCTTCGGCCAGCCCTTGCCAGGCACCCCCCGTGGTGGCCAACGCCCTGGGCAGCCCGGCCAGCCGGGGCAGGGCGATGGAGAGTCCCAGCCGCGCGGCGTGGGCTCGGGCTTCATCCTCAGCGCCGACGGCTACGTGATGACCAACGCCCACGTGGTCGATGGCGCCGAGGAGGTCATCGTGACCCTGGCCGACAAGCGCGAGTTCAAGGCCCGGGTGGTGGGCACCCCCGACCGGCGCACCGACGTGGCGGTGCTCAAGATCGAGGCCAGCGGCCTGCCGCTGGTTCGCATCGGCGACGTGAGCCGGCTCAAGGTCGGTGAGTGGGTGATGGCCATCGGCTCGCCCTTCGGCCTCGAAAACACCGTCACTGCCGGCATCGTCAGCGCCAAGGGTCGGGATACCGGCGACTACCTACCTTTTATTCAAACCGATGTGGCCATCAACCCCGGCAACTCCGGCGGCCCGCTGATCAATATGCGCGGTGAAGTGATAGGCATCAACAGCCAGATTTATTCACGCTCCGGCGGCTTCATGGGCATTTCCTTCGCAATTCCCATTGATGAAGCTGCCAATGTCAGCAACCAGTTGCGCGCCAACGGACGGGTTCAGCGCGGT